>NZ_CP139145.1:3351078-3655722 GCF_034048115.1 Pseudarthrobacter sp. IC2-21
ATCTTGCTTCGGCTGCTCCCCCCGCGTTTCGCAGCTAGTTGCTGCCCTGTTCCAGGACAGATTTCGCGATGAGCTGCTTGACGGCCTCGGCGAGGGCATCCCGGTAGCCGTCCGGCGTGCCATGCTGTTTTCCGACTGCTTCGGCCAGTTGATCTTCCGCCACTGCATCCGCGGCTGCTTCCCAGATGGCCAGTCCAATTCCGCTCAGGCGCACAATCTCCGAGTCGAGCATCACCAGCAGATCGCCGTCGATGGTGACGGCATCCTTTGCTGCCGTCCGGCGGACGTGGCCGTCCGGAATGGGCGTCAACCCCGTTGTCGCTCCGGGCGCATCCCACTCAGGCTTCGAACGGCGCTGCTCCCGGAAGAGCGGTGCCAACGCTTCTGGCAGGTCGGCGGCCTCCGAATACGTGACGCGCCAGACTCCCCCGACGCTGTCCATCAGGCGGCACAGCGACTGCAGTGGCTGGTCAATTTCTCCCTGGGAGGAGGAATCCGGGATCAAGGCGAGAACGGCGTCGGCGAGCGGCACCTTGCTTAAGATTGGGGCCACACGATCGTCACCTTCAACCCGGTCGAGCAGCACGATGGACTGGATGAAGGGCTTCGCCGGAGTTGGCTGGAGTCCGAGCTCGTCCGGGCCCACCTGAAGCTTCGGAACAACGTACTCCTGCTTCACTGACAGGGGCTTCGGGTACGGAACCACTGAGCCGTCGGGCCTGATGGCCACCGTCTCGTCAGTGACGTAGCCGTAGGTTCCGGACAGCACGGTGGCTGCTGTGGTCTTGCCCGTTCCCGACGGGGCAACCAAGGCAACAACCGCCCCTGTATCCGGGTCGGCCACACCGCAGGCGTGCAGCATGGTGAGCTGCCCCGCGTTGGCGAGGATGGTTGTGATTGTGAGCCGGGAGGTTAGGTCCTCAGCCAGCTCTTCAAAGGACGCGGCCTGCAAACTGAATGTGCCCACGTTACTCAACGGTGACTGATAGCTGATGGACGCGGAGAACGGCTGGGAGCCGTAAGGTCCCCGAGGCAGCGACGGAACGTGAGGTGCGCTTTCACTGGCGCACCTCACCCACGCCCAGCGCATTCGCTCCCGCTGCTCCCCGGTGACGCCGCGGCCCCAGCGAACAGTGAACTCCACGCCCAAGATGTTCAGGCACAGCGGGTCCCGTCCGCACAGAACTTCCTCGACCTGCTGTGGCGCCCGCGCCATCTTTACGTCGGTACCGCTCATGATCCCCCCGGATCTGAAGCTGTTGATTGTTGGTTGGCTAGGAGCCGGCAGCTTCAATCAGGTGCTGGTCCTGAAGGTTGGCAAGAAAGTCGGCGACCTGAGCTTGCATGTGGTCATTGGCGTCCTCGAACCTGGCCTCAAGCTCTGCGAGGATGGCCTGCTCGTTCCGTTCTCCGTCGATCAGCTCCCAGATGGTCGCAGCCGTGCCTTCGAGAACGACCGGTTGCGCTGCATCCAGTTGGAGCAGAGCAATACGGCAGGGTCCCGAACGGACCTCTGCGACAAGGGTGCTGCGTCTCCAGGCGAGTCGCGCGGTCATGATGGGTGACTCCGTCAAGAAAAAGTGGCTTGAAAGGTCGTTGACGCCTGTTTCGAAACTCCGTCGATAATCGCAGTAAGAATCAGGTCGTAAGTGAAAGTCCCCTTCGTTGCGACTTCCGTGTATTTGAATCCACTCAGAGAGACGTGCAACGTGTGATCCCCCGGCGTGGTGGCTACACTGCTGGTGAATGTTGTGTCCTTCTTATTCTGCGGAATAGAAGTCGACCCGGTGCCTGGCGAGATTGAGGCTATGGAGATAAGCGCCTTCTGATTCGACGCCTGAGATCTGATCGTGATCGTGTAGGAGACTGAGTTCCCGACAAATGCGGTTCCAGTGTGGATATCGAAACCCGTGGGAAGCGTAGCCGAAGCTGAAGTCGCCCCCGTTAGAGCGACTGTGGCCAGGGCCCCCAGCTTGACCGACGCGGGAACTGGCGTCGGCGTCGGCCCCGGCGATGCCGATGCCGGCGGAGCCCCGACGGCAGCCACGATCACCGGCACTGACCAGGCCACTCCCTTGACCACCCTGCGGCGGCTGAACACGGCCTCTTCACTGCTCGTGACCTCGTCGTTCAAAACCTCAGACAAATGCGCCCCCACTGTAGTTTTCAGTTGCAGCCTTGGACTCTGGCTGCTCCGGCCGCGTTCTCCCCGGCCCTGAACACTCTTCCCAACGCGGCCAAAGGTTGGGTCAACCGCATTGCAAGATTTGGTCAAGTTCTGCTCTCTTTTCCTTCAAGACGCTTTTGACCTGCGGCGATGCCGCTGCGCATTCAGCATGGATGCAACCCTGCCGGCCTAACGGCGCGGCACAGCCGCAACCTCAGGCACCCAAGGCGAGCGCCCGGCGTCGTACGTTCACGGAACTGCGGCGCCCGTGAAACGGGACAGCGCTGTCCGCTTCGACTCCAGGGTCCACGCACCGCCGGCCCAGTACCTCTGTCCGGACGGAAACCGTCCCCGCCCCTAATTTAGGGGAGGCGGGGACCAGCTCCTTTCCTGCCTGGTGAGCGCACAATATAGGGACAAACACGTCCCAAGTTCCGGCGTCGAGGACGGTGCACCATGAAGGCGATGCGAGCCCGGGCCGCAGCAGTGCTGATGGCGGCGCTCCTCCTAGGCGGCTGTGCCAGCGGCGGAAGCTCCGGCACCTCCCCCGGGAACGCGTCCGCACCGGGCGCTGCCGGCGACACAGCGGCGGCGGCCAGCATCACCATCAAGGACTTTGCCTACGGAGCGCCCCTCACGGTGGCACCGGGCACCACGGTGACCGTCACCAACATGGATGCCGCGGCCCACACCGTCACCGCGGACAAGGGCCAGGCCTTTGACGCAAAGGTGGCCGGACACGGCGGCACGGCCACGTTCACGGCCCCGTCCACCCCGGGCACCTACCCGTACCACTGCACCTACCACCCCGAGATGCACGGGACGCTGACGGTCAAATGAACCTGGCCCTGCGGATCCTGACGGCACTGGGCCTGTTCATCGACGCGGCCGTTCACCTCCACCTCGCCCCGGGCTATCCGCCCGCTGGCCCCGGCCAGATCGGCCAGGGCAGCCTGTTCCTGCTCGAAGGCGCCGCGGCGCTCCTTGCCGGGCTGTATGTCCTGATCCGGGGCAGCCGCGCCGCCTACGCCGCCGCCCTGGTGGTGGCGTCCAGCGGCTTCGTGGCCGTGGTCCTCTACCGGTACGTGGACGTTCCCGCCTTCGGACCGATCCCGGCGATGTATGATCCCGTATGGTTCTTCGAGAAGTCCCTCAGCGCCGTCGCGGAGGGCGCAGCGACCGTCTTCGCCGCCATGGGGCTGGTCCATTCCGCTCCCCGACGACAGCGGGTGAACGCCCCCTGAAAACCCTGGAGAGCAGGGCCGCCCTGCGTGCCTCGTCCGACGCCGTGACCGCCGTTGCCGTCTACGGCGCGGCGGGCGCCTGGCTCGCCGCCGTGACCTGGCCGGACCTCGGCCCGCAGTCCTTGGGGCTGGCCGCCGGCGCCCTGGTGATCGGGAACGCCGCCGCGTCCGTGCTCCGCCGCACCCCGTGCTTCTCCACCCCGGCGGACCGGGTCACGCTGCTCCGAGCCGTCCTGGTGGCCCTGTGCGCCGTGCTGGCGGTGCCGGCGCTGGTCACGGGAGCCCGGCCCGGACTGCCCCTGCTCCTTGTGGGTGCCGCGGCGTTCCTGATGGACGCCCTGGACGGTCCGGTTGCCCGGCGCACCGGCACGGCATCTACTGCGGGAGCACGCCTGGACACGTCCACGGACGCCGCCCTGGTGCTGGTGCTCTCCTGCGCCACCGCGGTGACGGTGGGGGCGTGGACCCTCTGCATCGGGGCGCTCTACTACCTTTTTGTGGCCGCCGGCCGGATCTGGCCCCACCTCCGCTCTCCGCTCCCCGCCCGCGCCGGCAGCAAAGTTATCGGGGCGCTCCAGCCGTTCGCGCTGCTGCTTGCCCTGGCACCGGGCGTCCCGGCTTTCATTGGAGTCGCCGCTCCGGCGCTTGCCCTGCCGCTGCTGGTGTTCTCCTTTGCCCGGGACGCGGTGGAGCTGGAACGTCGCCGCCGGGTCCCGGTCTCCGCCTGAGTCTCCGTCCAGGTCACGCTTACGGCTTGGCGTCCATCACGCGCAGGACGGGTTTGCCGTTGACGTTCTCCAGCGGAAAATAGACGCGGTGGGTGGCCTGGTCCACGGCGACGGTGTGGGCGTGGTCGGCGAGTTTGCCGGACGCCTTGGGCACCAGGGTGCCGTTCTGTTCATCGAACACGCTGACCACGCCGGACTCCGAGGCCACGTAGAGGCGGCGCAGGCCCTGGTCGAAAGCCAGCACGTCCGGGCCGTCACCGGTGCTGAACCGGGCGGTGACCTGCCCGGAGTTTAGGTCCAGGACCAGGAGTTTGGCGCTGCCCTCGCAGGCGATGAAGGCATGTTTGTTGACGCCGTCGACGTAGAGTCCGTGGTTGCTGCTGCAGTCCGGAACGGGGATCCTGCCGGTGACAGCATCGGTGGCGGGATCGATGGTGACCAGTTCGTTGCGGTCCTGGACATTGACCATGACCGTCCCGCTGGCCGGATCATAGACACTGTTGCCGGCCTCACCGCCGATCTCGATGGGCGGCCTGGCACTGTTCGTGGCGAGGTCGATGACCGTTTCGGCGTGGCCGTGTTCGTTGGAGACGTACGCCTTGCCGTGGACCGGGTCATACGCGATCCCGTCCGGCGTGTCCCCGGCCGGCACCCTGCCGGTCACCGTCAGGGTATCCGTGTTGATGAGCGCCACCTCGTTCGCGCCCGAGACGGCGGCCAGCAGCAGGTGCCAGCCGGATGCCAGGGTGACCCCGTGAACCGAGGCCGTTCCGGACACGGTCCCGGCCACCGTGCCGTGGCCCAGGTCCACCGCATGGACGGTGCCGTCCCCCAGGTGGGCGATGTACAGCCGCTTCGCCTCCGCGTCGAGGGCCTGATAGTCCAGCCTGCTCGCCGAGCCGGGCAGGACGATGTCCTGGACCTGGGTCAGGGGCAGCGCGGACGCCGGCTCCGGCCCGGCGCAGGCGGACAAAGACACCGCGACCGCGACCGCGGCCAGCAACCCCGCGGCGGCAAACCCGGTGTTCGGGCTTCGTGCACCGCCGGTCATCCGGTGCGTCATCCGCCCATTCTCCCGCACCTGGCGCGGCCTGTCGCGGCCTACCGCGCGATGATCACGTCCAGCCTGCGGGGGCCGTGGACCCCTTCCACCCGTTCCAGTTCGATGTCGCTGGTGGCGCTGGGGCCGCTGATCATGGTGAGCGGCCGGGTGCCGTCGATCCGGCGCAGCGCCTCCGGCAGGATGCCCGCGATGTCCGCCACCTGCACCACGCAGATGTGGTGGTCCGGGACCAGGGTGATGGCCCGGCGGCCCTGGTTGGGGCTGCCGTCCAGGATGATGGTCCCGGTTTCAGCCACCGCGACGGCGCTGCCGGTGACCACCGCGTCGGTGCTGTCCAGTTCGGCCACGCTCAGCGGCGCCGCGGCGGAGTCCGGGCGCAGCCGCCCCGCACCCGGTCCGCCGTCAAGCCCCGCCAGCCACCCGGCGTCGAGCCCTGCCGGCACCACGAAGCTCCGCGCCTCCGCGAGGAGCTCGGCGACGCGCGCCGGAACCCCGGCGGCGTCCACCACGGAAACCTGGGCCTTGTAATCGACCAGCCGGTCCACCAGAAGATGGACCAGGGCGTCCTGGTCCATCCCGGACTCGGCACGGTACTCCCGGGGAATCTCCGGGACCTCGGGGCTGTCCTGCAGGGCGGCCCGGATCCGGCCCAGAATGTCCTCGCGTGCGCTCATTTCCGGCCGTCCTTTTCTTTGGCCCACCAGTCGCGGAAGGACTGGGCCGGGGGTGCCGGAATGTCCCGGCTTTGGGTCCAGCCGGCGGCGATGCCGGGCAGCTTGGTGATCTTTTTGTCCGGCCCGGCAGCGAGCCGGCCCAGCGGCAGTCCCTTTTCGAGCAGGCCCAGGCGCTTGCCGGAGGACAGCGCCCAGGACGCTGCCTTCATGCCCACGTCCATCTGGGTGGGTATTTTCTTGGTGCCCCGCTTGCTGTCCACGTCCACGCTGCGCAGGTGCACCAGGATGTCCGGGATGTTGATCTTCACCGGGCAGGCGTCGTAGCAGGCCCCGCACAGGGATGATGCGTACGGCAGGGAACTGTTCTCCTCCGCCTGGATGCCGGTCATCAGCGGCGAGAGGATGGCGCCGATCGGACCCGGGTACGTGGAGCCGTAGGCATGCCCGCCGGTCCGTTCGTACACGGGGCAGACGTTCATGCAGGCGCTGCAGCGGATGCAGTGCAGCGCCGAGCGGCCCATCTCGTCCGCCAGGGCCGCGCTGCGCCCGTTATCCAGCAGCACCAGGTGCACGTTCCGCGGCCCATCGCCCTCAGTGACGCCGGTCCAGAGCGACGTGTAGGGATTCATCCGCTCACCGGTGGAGGACCGCGGGAGCAGCTGCATGAACACTTCCAGGTCCTGCCAGGTGGGCAGCAGTTTCTCCACCCCCATGACGGTGATCAGGGTTTCGGGCAGGGTCAGGCACATCCGGCCGTTGCCTTCGGATTCCACCACCGCGAGGGTGCCGGAATCGGCGAGCGCAAAGTTGGCGCCGGAGACAGCCACCTTGGCGGTAAGGAATTTGCGGCGCAGGTGCGCCCGGGCCGCGGCGGCGAGCCGGGCCGGCTCGTCCGTGAGCTCCGGGTCCACGCCCTCCATTTCGCGCAGGAAGATGTCCCGGACCTGGCTGCGGTTCTTGTGGATGGCCGGGACCAGGATGTGGCTGGGCTTGTCGTGGTCCAACTGGACGATCAGCTCGGCCAGGTCGGTCTCATAGGCGGCGATGCCCTGTTCTTCCAGGTACTCGTTGAGCCCTATTTCCTGGGTAGCCATGGACTTGACCTTGACCACCTCGGTTTCCCCGGTATCCCGGATCAACCCCGCCACGACCTGATTGGCCTCGTCCGCGTCACGGGCCCAGTGGATCACTCCGCCGCGCGCCGTGAAGTTGGCCTCAAACTGTTCCAGGAGTTCAGGCAGCCTGGCCATCACGGATTCCTTGATGGCGGAGCCGGCATCACGCAGCTGCTCCCAGTCCGGCAGCTCCGAGACCACCTGCAGGCGCTTGTCCCGGATGGTGTGCGTGGCGTGGCCCAGGTTGGCGCGCAGCTGCGCATTGCCCAGCTCGCGGTGGGCGGCCTTCGGGAAGGACTCGGCGGCGTGCAGGTTGCCGGTGCCGTAGACGGGCAGTGCGGGCATGCCAAGGAAGGTGCTCATCGGGTGGCCTTTCCGGTGGTAACGCGGACTTCGCCGGTGACGGACGCGGGCTCCGCCATGGTGCTGGCCAGGATTTCAGCCAGGTGCAGCGTCTTCACGGTGCTGCCCTGGCGTGAGAGTCCGCCGCCGATGTGCATCAGGCAGGACGCGTCCCCGCCCGTGCAGAGGCTGGCGCCGGTGACGGCGATGTTGGCCGTCTTGTCCGCCAGCATGGCCGAGGAGACGTCAGCGTTCTTCATCGAGAAGGTGCCGCCGAATCCGCAGCACTGGTCCGCTTCCGGCAGTTCCGCCAGATCGATGCCCTGCACGGTGGTCAGCAGCCGGGACTGCCGGTCCCCCAGTTTGAGCAGCCGCATGCCGTGGCAGCTCGGGTGGTACGTGACGCGGTGCGGGAAATAGGAGCCCAGCTGGGCGCCGGCATCCGTGACACCCAGGACATCCACCAGCAGTTCGGACAGTTCGTATGTTTTGCTCCCGACGGCGGTGGCGCGGGCTTCCAGCGCCGCGTCACCGCAGGAGCGGGCCACCATGGGGTGCTGGTGCTTCACGGAGGCAACGCAGGAACCGGAAGGCGCGACGGCGGCGTCGTAGTCGTCTGTGTCGAAAGCGGCCACGTGGTTGGCCACCACCGGAACGGCTTCCTTGAGGTAGCCGCTGTTGACGTGCATCTGCCCGCAGCAGGCCTGGCCGGACGGGAACACCACCTGGTGCCCCAGCCGCTCCAGGATCTTGACGGTGGCCTGGGCTGTGGCCGGGTACATCGCATCCACGATGCAGGTGGCGAACAAGGCAATTCTCATGACGGCCTCTCGAGGGCTCCGGGTATGTGGTCTGACCATAGTAAAGCACGTGATCGGCACCACGTCCATCCCATAAAAGCTGGCGTGAACGGGGTCACATCCATGGAATCTTTACGCTACACTCTAGTGGTCCGACCATAGTGGTCTGACCTCACCCCCTCACATCCCCTCAACGTGGAGGAATTCCGTGGACCACTTCACCCCCAGCACCGACCCGGTGCTCAACAGCGTTGCCTGGTCGGCCATCGTGGCCCTGCTGCCCCTGCTGACGTTCTTCATCCTGCTGGCCGTCGTCAAGACCAGGGCGCACGTGGCTGGCGCCTGTGCACTCCTGGTTGCCCTGCTGGTGGGAATCTTCGCCTTCCAGATGCCGGCCGGCCTGGCCCTGCTGTCCGCCACCCAGGGCGGGGTCTTTGGCGCCTTCCCGGTGCTGTGGATCGTCATCATGGCCGTCTGGCTCTACCAGGTCACGGTCCTGAGCGGACGCTTCGAGGACCTCCGCCGCGTCTTCGACGTGATCGGCAAGGGCGATGTGCGCCTCCAGGCGGTGCTGATCGCCTTCTGCTTCGGCGGCCTGCTGGAGGCCCTGGCAGGATTCGGCGCGCCGGTGGCCATCACCGCCACCATGCTGCTGGCGCTCGGACTGCCGCCGCTGCGCGCAGCGGCCGCCGTGCTGGTGGCCAACACCGCGCCGGTTGCCTTCGGCGCCATGGCCATCCCGATCACCACCGCGGCCGGGCTCACCGGGCTGCACGCAACGGACATTGCCTCCGTCGTGGGACGCCAGGCCCCGCTGCTGGCCACCATTGTTCCGCTGATCCTGCTCTTCATCCTCGACGGCCGGAAGGGTCTGAAGGACTGCTGGCCGGCAGCGCTGGTGGTGGGCTTCTCCTTCTCCGCCGCGCAGTTCCTGTGCTCAAACTACTTCTCCTACGAACTCACCGACATTGTCGCTTCCCTCACAGGCCTGGGAGCGGCCGTGCTGTTCTTCCGCGTCTGGACACCCAGGGGCAGCGCCGCCGCCCGCGAGCGCCTGCACGCGGCCGGCAACGCCGGGCCGGCGCAGGCAGGTGCCACCGCCTCCGGCGGCCCGGCCGGCGGCGGCTCACGCCAGGCAACCGCGGTGGCCACCGCCGAGGCCGCTACAGACCGCCTGACCCCCACCCGGACCTGGCTGGCCCTGTTCCCGTACTTCCTGGTCATTGTGGTCTTCGGCATCGCCAAGCTGTGGAAACTGGGCGTGGACGTCCCCGCCCTCCTCGCCGCCACCGACGTCAAGATCCCCTGGCCCATCCTGCACGATGCCCTGGTTGATGCCGCGGGCAAGCCCGTCTCCTCCACCATCTACTCCTTCCAGTGGCTCTCCACCCCCGGCACCCTGCTGCTGATCACCGGCCTGATCGTCGCCGTGGTGTACGCCAAGTACAACGACGGCGGCCGCTACCCGGTCACACTGGCCAACGCCGTGCAGGAGATCGGACGGACCATCTACCGGATGCGGTGGGCCGGCCTGACCATCATCACCGTGCTGGCACTCGCCTACGTGATGAACTTCTCCGGGCAGACAGTCTCGATCGGCACCTGGCTGGCGGGCACCGGCACGTTCTTCGCCTTCCTCTCCCCCGTCCTGGGCTGGATCGGCACCGCGGTCACCGGCTCGGACACCTCCGCGAACGCCCTCTTCGCCAAGCTCCAGCAGACCGCCGGCCTCAAAGCGGGCATCGACCCGAACCTGCTGGTGGCCGGGAACACCTCCGGCGGCGTGGTGGGCAAGCTGATCAGCCCGCAGAACCTGGCCATTGCGGCATCCGCGGTCAACCTTGAAGGCAAGGAATCGGTGATCCTGCGTAAAGTAGTGGGATGGAGCGTGGCTCTGCTTCTGGTGCTGTGCACCCTGTCCTACCTCCAGTCCACCCCCGTTCTGGGCTGGATGCTGCCATAGCCTCCACCACCGTCGTTTCGGGGAGTGGGGGCCGGACTCCGGCCCTCACTCCCGCTACCTAAGGAATCACCCGTGCCAACCGCCGCCACAGGAGCCGCCCCCCGCCGTCGTACGCACGACGCCCTCCTGAAAGACATTGAAGCGGACCTGCGCTCGGGAAAGATCAAAGTGGGCGACCGGCTCCCGGGCGAACGCACCCTCGCCGAAAACTACGGGATCTCGCGGGCCTCCGTCAGGGAGGCCATCCGCGTCCTGGATGCCATGGGCATCCTGCGCAGTTCGGTGGGCTCCGGCCCCACCTCCGGTGCGATCGTCATCTCCGACCCCTCGGCCGGGCTGTCCTCGGCGCTGCGGCTGCACGTTGCCAGCAGCCGGCTGCCGGTGGAGGACATCGTGGAGACCCGCATCCTGCTCGAAACCTGGACCGCCCGGGCCGGGGCGAACCGTACCGGCGGGGACCAGGACCTGGAGCAGGCCGCCCAGCTCCTGCAGGCCATGGACGATCCCGCGATGGACCGGGCAACCTTCCATGAACTGGACGCGCGGTTCCACGTGGCCCTGAGCTCCCTGGCCGGGAACACCGTGGTGGCCACCATGATGGAATCCCTCAGCGGCGCGATCGTGGGCTACGTCAAGGGCGCGATGGACGCCATGGAGCACTGGCCGGACGTGCTGTCCACGCTCCGTTCCCAGCACCACGGCATCTTCGACGCCGTCCAGGCCCACGACGGCGAACTCGCCGCCCGCCTGCTGCGCGAGCACATCGAATGGTTCTACCGGCAGGCGCAGGAAGCCACCGCAACAGCCGGCGCCAAATAGGCTGCCCGCCGTCACAGGAAAATCATGCTGCCGAAACACTGCGGCAACCTGGTCACGGCATGCTTGGCCCTACGGGGACAACCAGCAGGAGGCACAGCATGACAACGCAACAGACACAGACCGCACCCATCCAGGTGGACGACTACATTCAGGCGTGGCACAACGGCAAGCTCTTCCACCAGGGCCGCGTGACCGACGTCGTCCGTTCCCTGGAACTGATCTGGATCCTGGACGCGGATACCGGCGTCCGGAAGCTGCTGGACCCGGAGGCGCTGGAGATCGTGCGCGTAGCGGGGCCACGCGGGTAGGGCTTCCGCACGGCGGCCCGGGCCGGAATCTGCGCGGGCCCTGCCGCCCCGGCCGCCGTAGAATGACGTCATGACACCGCAGGAGCTGGCCAACCTGGCGCACGTGCGCCGGGCGCGCGACCTGATTGACCGCGAGTACGCCAAGCCGCTGGACGTGCCCACCATGGCCGCCGGCGCCCTGATGTCCGCGGCGCATTTCTCCCGCCAGTTCAAGGCCGCCTACGGTGAAACGCCGTACAACTACCTGATGACCCGGCGGATCGAACGCGCCATGGCGCTGCTCCGCGCCGGGGCCAGCGTCACCGAGGCGTGCATGGAGGTGGGCTCCACCTCGCTGGGGTCCTTCAGCTCACGGTTCACCGAGATTGTGGGCATGACCCCCAGCGCCTACCGCGCCCGCGAACACCATGCGGTCAAGGCCATGCCGTCCTGCATCGCCAAGCAGCACACCCGGCCCGCCCGCAAACCGAGCAGGATTGAAGAAGCGCCCGCGCCCGCGCTGACATAGCGTGGATGGCATGAACATTTCACTGAAATACGCACATGTCACCGTCACCGATGTGGACGAGTCCCTCCCCTTCTACCGCGCCCTGGGCTTCGACGTCCGCAACGACGTCGGCTCCGACGGGCAGCGCTGGGTCACCCTGGGCAGCGACGCCCAACCCGGCCTGGAACTGGTCCTCTCCCCGCCGCACGCCGGCCGCTCCCAGGCCGACGGCGACGCCGTCCAGGAACTCCTCACCAAGGGCGTCATGCCCATGCTGGTGTTCGCCACGGATGATCTGGACGCCGCCTTCGAGAAGCTCCGCGCGTCCGGCGCCGAGGTCCTGCAGGAACCCATCAACCAGCCCTGGGGCCCGCGGGACTGCGCTTTCCGCGACCCCTCCGGCAACATGATCCGCATCAACCAGGGGTAGCTCCCGCACCCCTTTGGGACGTACGACGCCGGCACCCACCCTGGGTGCCGGCGTCGTGCGGTTAGAGTGGGGGGCATGACGCTGGACGGTGCGGCCGGGGAGCCGCTTGTGCACATTCAGGACTTCCGGATGGACTTCGGGGACACGACGGTCATCAGGGATCTGTCCTTCGATGTCCGGGCCGGGGAAACCTTCGGGTTCCTCGGCAGCAACGGCTCCGGGAAGACCACCACGCTGCGGGCGCTGCTGGGCATCTATCAGCCCACCGCCGGCACCCTCCACATCGGCGGCAGGCCCTTCACCGCCCGCGACGGCGCCCGCCTCGGCTACCTGCCCGAGGAACGCGGCCTGTACAAGAAAGAGTCCGTCCTGGACGTGATGGTCTACTTCGGCCGGCTCAAGGGCATGGACAAGGCCCACGCCAAAACCTGGTCCCGCGAGTACCTGGACCGGATCGACCTGGCCGACAAGGCAAACATGCGGGTGGACAAACTCTCCGGCGGCCAGCAGCAGAAGATCCAGCTCGGCGTCACCATCATGAACGACCCCCAACTGCTGATCCTGGACGAACCCACCAAGGGCTTCGACCCGGTCAACCGGCGTCTGCTGATGGACATCATCGAAGAGCGGAAACTCGCCGGCGCCACCGTCATCATGGTCACCCACCAGATGGAGGAAGTGGAACGGCTCTGCGACCGGGTCATCCTGCTCAAGGACGGCACCTCCCGCGCGTACGGCACCGTGGAAGAGGTCCAGGAACAGTTCGGCGGCACCGTGTACCGGCTGACCTACGACGGCGCCCTGCCGGTGTCCGCCCTCTACGACATTGTCAGTGCCGGTGACGGCCGCGCCGAGCTCTCCCCGCGCCCCGGCGGCACCGAATCCGCTGTCCTGCGCGAACTCATCAACGCCGGCGTGGCCGTGCGGTCCTTCACCACCGCCAGGACGTCCCTGGATGAAATCTTCATCAGGGTCTATGGCGAAGAACACCAGATGGCGGAGGCCTAACCCCATGACCCAGCCAGCCACAAAGGTCTCCCCCGCTCCCCCGCCCGCGGCCGTCCCGGCCCCGCCGAAGCGGCCGTTCGCGCAGCACAACCTCCGCACGGTGATCGGCTTCGAGTTCACCCGCACCCTGAAAAAGCGCGGCTTCTGGATCGCGACGCTGTCCATCCCGGTGGTGATCGGCATCGTGTTCGCCCTCGTCTACCTGAGCAATTCCTCCACCGCCGCCAGCGCCGACGCCCAGAAGACCGCGGCCCTGTCGTTCACCTACACGGACGCCTCCGGTCTGGTCTCGGACAACATCGCCCGGGCCATGGGCGGAATCAAAGCGGCCGACCCCGGCGCCGCGCTGGAGGACGTCAAAAAAGGCGTGAGCGACGCCTACTTCGTGTACCCGGCCGAGCCGGCCACGCAGACCGTGAAGGTCTACGGCGTGGACAAGGGAATCTTCGAGAACGGCAAATACGACGCCGTGGCCAAGCAGCTGCTGACCGCGTCAGCGCAGGCCACCGTGGGTTCGCCGCAGCTGACCGCCGCCGCCAGCGGGAACGTCAAGACCGAATCCGAGGCCTTCAAGGACGGCAAGGCCACCGGCGGCTTCGGCGCCGCGATCCCGCCCCTGACGTTCCTGGTGATCTTCTACGTCTCGATCATCCTGCTCTCCAACCAGATGCTGAACAGCACGCTGGAGGAGAAGGAAAACCGGGTCACCGAAATGATCCTCACCACCCTGAACCCCACCACCCTGATCATCGGCAAGGTGGCCGCCCTGTTCATGGTGGGCCTGGTCCAGGTCCTGGTGTTCCTGACCCCGATCGTGCTGGGCTACCTCTTCTTCCGCGACAGGCTCTCCATCCCGGACCTGGACCTGTCCACCATCAGCTTTGAGCCCGGGAACATCATTGTGGGAGCGCTCCTGCTGCTGGGCGGCTTCACCGTGTTCACGGGCGTCCTGGTGGCGATCGGCGCCGTGATGCCCACCGCCAAGGACGCCGGCACCATCTTCGGGCCGCTGATGGCCCTGATCTTTGTCCCGTTCTACGCCGTCAGCCTGATCATCTCCGATCCGCGCGCCCTGATCGTGCAGATCTTCACCTACTTCCCGCTCTCGGCCCCCGTCACCGGCCTGCTCCGCAACGCGTTTGGTCTGTTGAGTCCGGTTGAATCGGCCATCATCATTGTGGAGCTCTTCGTGGTGGGGTTCCTTATCCTCCGCCTGGCCGTCCACCTCTTCCGCTACGGCTCCATCCAGTACTCCCGGAAGCTCTCCATCGCCGGCACCTTCCGCAAACGCAGCCCGCTGTCAGGTAAGTGACGGGGGCCGCTGACGGGGCCTTTGGTCCCCGGCGGCACCTTCGGAAAGCTCCGCGCACCGGCGCGCACCGGCGTCGTTATCGGTCCGCTGGAACGGACTCGGGAGCGGGGAGGCTCTGCACCTCGGCGTCCGGTCCGCGCCGGCGCAGGACGGCCACGAGGTAGGCGGCGTACCCGGCGCAGATGACCGCCGTTGCGGCCAGCATGGCCAGCTCAGCCCCGGAGTCCGCCACCGTCACGTTCCCGCTGATGTTCAGCACCGTGTGGAACACGATGAGCGGCACGATGGTCCCGGTCACGGCGAAGAGCAGCGCGAGCACGATCCCCAGAAGCACACCGAAGCCGATCTGGATGACCTGGTCGAGGCCCGTGTAGCCCCGCGCCAGGTTGACGATGTGGCCGATCCCGAAGGTCGCGCCCGAAATGAGGACGGCCCGCTTCAGGCTGGCGTTGGCGAGGATGGCCCGGAACAGAAACCCCCGGAACACCAGCTCCTCGATGAACCCCACACAAACCATGAGGACAACAATCAGCAGCACCGCCGCCACATCGAGGTCACTCCGGAGCCCCTTGACGTACTGCATCCCGGCGATGACCACCAACGGCAGGTACAGCAACGTGCCCCTGGCATCGGACCCCCTCAGCGGACGGAGCCCGTAGTAGCGGAGCCAGCCGTTCCGCCTGACGTAGATGAACAGCACGACGGACAGCACCGCCAGAATCGGCGCCGTGGCCAGCTGCGGCTCGCCCATGAGTTCGGAAAGCCAGTCGCCGATGTTGACCAGCAGCACATACGCCACGATCCAGATCACCGCGTGCCAGACGGGTTTGATCTCATTCAGTTTCTTCACGCCATTCCCCCCTTTTGTCAGTTCGTACGCGCCGCGGGCCTCTCTCCGTGGCCGACGGCGGCGCCCCTCACGCCAGCAGTCTCCCCTGTCCGGACGGGTTTTGGAAGGGTCTTTCCCGGGCCGCTCCCCGGGTTAACGTGCTGGTCAACGCCCTGTCACCAGCTATTTCCCAGGTGCGGGTGCTGCGGAACCTGACATCTCCTATGCTCTAACCGAGGAGGGCGGCCATGACCACCACAGCGGCGGGGACCGGTTTCCGCGGGCGAACTGGACACGTACTGAAAGCGGCTGCCGCGTCCCCGTGCACATGGTTCTACGCCGCTGTATGGTTCGCCGCCGCCGTCGTACTCTCTGCCGGAGGGCACGATCTTCCGGTGGCGGGCATGGCGGTGGGCGGTGTCCTGCTCCTGCTCAGCCTTCTGGTTGCGGGAGCCACCGAACCGGCACCCTCGGTGGCGGCCGACGCCGGCCCTGTACGCCGGCGCGTGTGGGTGCAGCTGGGGGTGGCGGCCGTCTTCATAGCGCTCACCGCGTGGAACGGACTCGCCTTCCACCACGTCATGGGCGGCGATGCGGGGATCCCGTTGTGGACGCCGCTGGTGGAATGGCTCCGCGGCCTGGGGGAACAGTGGTTCGGCGCGGGCCGCGGGAACTTCCTGGCCAACCCGGTCACCTTCACGGTCCTGCCGCTGGCGGCGCTGCTGCTGGCCGGCGCGCGGCTCCCCGCCCTGGGCTTCGGGAAGGGCCACCGGACGGGCCGGGCGCTGCTGATCTGCTGCGCCATCCCCGCTGCGTGGCTTGCGTTCACCCTGGTCAGCGGCCAGCAGACGGCCCTCCGGCTGCTGGGCACGCTCGCCTCCAATGTCATGCAGAACGGCTTCTTTGAGGAGTTCCTGTTCCGTGGTGCCGTGCAAACGCGGCTGCGGCTGCTCGCCGGTCCCGGATGGGCCCTCGTCCTGCAGGCCCTGGTGTTCGGCGTCTGGCATCTCGGGCTGGGCTACACCAACACCGGGCACACCGGCCTGCTGCCGGCCATTGCGGTCACCATCCTCCAGCAGTCCCTCATTGGACTCGCGCTGGGGACTCTGTTTGAGCGCACCCGCAACCTGCTGGTGCCGTCCGTGGTGCACATCGCCGTCAACAGCATGTGACGTATTCCAGGGCGTCTTCTTCCAGGGCATCTTCGGCGTCTTTCAGTGGCGACTGGCGCGTCCGCTCAACAAGGAAAGGGGGCTATCCGGCTTGTGAGTGCCTACAATTCCGGCCTAAATTTGGTCATGACCAATTCCCCCGAGCACGAGCTGCTCCTTGAGCTGCAGGACCTGATCGTCGGGACCGGATCCGTGGCTGAATTCCTTGGCGGCCTGTCTGTGAGTGCGGCGTCGGCGTTAAGCAGATCGGCCGGCACGGCAATCGAGTGCGGCGTCACCCTGAAGCACGGCCGGCGGACCGCCACAGTGGGCGGCAGCACTGACCGGGCCGTCGAGCTGGACAGGATTGAACAGCAAGTGGGCGACGGGCCCTGCATCGCCGCGCTGAAGGTGAAGCAACCGGTGCTCCTGGCCGATGTCCGCACGGACCCGCGCTGGCCCGATTACCAGCAACGCCTCATCGAGGAGGGCGTCCAGAGCGTCCTCGGTGTACCGCTCGAGCTCAGCCAAGGGGCCACTGCGGCCCTGAACTTCTTCTCACCCGTCACCGATGCGTTCAGCAAGGCGGTCATCGACGAGGCAGTCAGTTTCGCCGACGTCGCCCGCAACGCGGTGGGCCTGGCCGTCAGGGTGGCCACGGCCGAGGACGCCGCCGATGACCTGAGCGCGGCCATGGCGAGCCGCACCGCCATCAACCTGGCCTGCGGCATCATCATGGGCCAGAACCGCTGCACCCAGAACGAAGCCATGGACATCCTGATCAAGGTCTCCAGCCACCGGAACCAGAAACTCCGGGTGGTGGCCGAGGAGATCGTCACCAAGGTCTCCGGCGCGGGACCCACCACGTACTTCGACATGTAGGGGCCCGTTGAGGTGGGCAGGGGCCCGTTGAGGTGGGCGCCTTCGGCCTTCTACGCCGCGGCTGTGGGCCTCTGAGCTGGCTTTCATCAACGATCTTGGCTTGATTGTCGGACCCTCGTTGGATGATGGGTTTATGAGCAACCGTGTAGTGGCGCAGGCGTACGCGGAGATCACCGCGGCCGTTGCGGTGCTCACCGGGGTGGCCCGCGGATCCGGTCCCGGCGGCCTCTCCGTAGCCGGTGATCCCGTGCGGGACCTCTCTGAGGATTGCCTGGACATCCTGGCCGGCGGCGTGAGAGCGGAGGCGCAGATGGCCTGCCTGAAAGCACTCACCGCCGTGACATACGCGGACACAGCCCAGGCGGTGGCCGGCCCGGAGACGTCGGGCCAGGCCCTGGAGATGGCGGTCACCGCCGAGGTCGGCTGCGTCCTGACCATTGGGGACCGGGCGGCCGGATCATTCCTGGCCATCTCCCATGCCCTGGCCACGACGTTGCCGCTGACCCTAACGGCCCTGCAGGCCGGAACCATCTCCTGGCAGCATGCCCGGGTCATGGCCGACGAAGCCGCCACCCTCGGCCCCGCAGGTGCTGCCGCCTTGGAAGCCCACTTCCTGGACCCGGACTCACCCGGCGCCGCCACGGGATGCCCGCCCGGGGAGATGCCGGCAGGCCGGTTCCGGCACCACGCCAGAACTTGGCGCGAACGCCACCACAGCGACAGCATCGAAAAACGCCACGCCAAAAGCGTCCTCGACCGGCGGATCGACTACTCCCCGGACCAGGACGGGATGGCCTGGCTCTCGGCCTACCTCCCCGCGGACACCGCCGCAGCGATCTGGAACCGCACCACGGCGATAGCCCGTGGTCTTCAAGGGCCGACCGAGCCCCGGACCCTTACCCAGCTCCGAGTCGACGCCTACGCCACCGCCCTCCTCGGCGGACATCAAAACGACAACAGAAACGTGGCCAGCACCCGGGGCAGCGGCGGCTCCGACGGGAACGGGAACCAGGGCGGCGCGGCGCGGGTTCCCACACCGCGGGCGCAGGTGCTTGTTACGGTCCCGGTGTTCTCCCTGCTCGGGGCCACCGAGGAACCGGCCATGCTGGACGGGTACGGCCCCATCCCGGCGTCGATTGCCAGGGACCTCGTGGCGAACGGGGCCGAGTCGTTCCACCGGGTCCTGATTGACCCGCGCGACGGGGCACCCTTGGAGATCGGGCGCACCAGCTACCGGCTGACCAAGGCCATGCGGCAATGGCTGCGGCTGCGGGACGGCAAATGCCCCTTCCCGGGCTGTTCGAACAACTCACTGGACAACGAAGCCGATCATCTCCTCGCCTGGGCCGACGGCGGCACCACCGGGATCTCGAACCTGGGACAACCGTGCCCCCGACACCACAGGCTCCGCCACACCACAGCCTGGCAACCCAGCCCAGCCACCCCAACCAGGCCACCGGGATGGATCTCTCCAACGGGCAGACGCTACACAAGCGAGCACCAGAACTGGGAACCACCACACTGGCCCCAACGGCCCCGGCCGCACAGCTACCCCGCACTCATCCACCTCGGACCCTCACCCGGAGAGGACGGACTGGAACGGCTCCTCCACGCCCTGGCCTGACCCTTACCGGCGTGCCCCTGGGCCGGAAAAGTTGAGCTCGAATGGCTCCTCCACATCCGGCCCGACCATTGGCACTTAGTCGTGCGGGGATTGGCGTCAGCGCTTGGGACCAACCCGCACTTGGGTCCGAGCCTGCGGGCTGTCCTCGTTTGACTCTCTTTTGGTTTGGCTATGAGGGCTTGGGCCGCGCCCGGATGTGCATCCGCTCGCCCTGCTGCCCGAACAGGCTGATGAACTCCACCGGTTTGCCGTCGGCGCTGGCGAACCAGTGCGGGGTGCGCGTATCGAACTCCGCGGCCTCGCCGGCACGCAGTTCGAAGTCCTTCTCCCCCAACACCAGGCGCAGCCGCCCGTTGAGGATGTAGAGCCATTCGTAGCCCTCGTGAACGCGCGGGTCCGGCACTTCCCCGCGCGCACCGCCGTCGAGCACCATCTTGAACGCCTGCAGGCCGCCCGGCCGGCGGGTGAGCGGAACGGCGGTCATCCCCGCGTGGGTGATGGGGCGGAGGTGGATCCTGGGATCCCCCGTGGGCGGGGCACCCACCAGGTCATCAAGCGGAACGCCGTACAGCTTCGCGAGGGGCAGCAGGATCTCGAGGTTGGGCCTGCGCTGCCCGGACTCCAGCCGCGACAAGGTGCTCACCGAAACGCCGGAGGCGGACGACACGTCGCCGAGGGTGAGGTTGTGTTCGGTGCGGATGGCCCGCAGCCGGGGACCCACCGCCCCAAGGACATCGTCCAGTTCGTCTGCCATGCATCCCAGTTTGCCATAACGGCAACAATGTTTGCCAAAATGGGCGGGTGCGGCTGATGCTGGTTGGGTCGCCTGCGGTGGGCGGCGGACCCTCTGGAAGGACAGTCAGCATGGACACCACACGCTACGACGTTGTGATCATTGGCGGCGGCGCCGCGGGGCTCAGCGCAGCCACCACCCTGGCCCGGGCACTGCGCTCGGTGCTGGTCATCGATTCCGGAACGCCGCGCAACGCACCCGCGGCCGGCATCCACGGGTACCTGTCCCGGGACGGCCTGAACCCGCGGGAACTCCTGGCCCTGGGACGCAGCGAAGTGCTCTCCTATGGCGGAACCGTGTTGGACGGCGAGGCGGTTTCGGCGCAGCGGTCTCCTTCCGGATTCGAGATAGCTCTCGGGGATTCCCGGCGGGTCACCGGGCGGCGCCTCCTGGTCACCACCGGCCTGACGGACGAACTGCCGGCCATCGACGGGCTGCGCGAACAATGGGGCAAGGGCGTGGTGCACTGCCCCTACTGCCACGGCTGGGAAATCCGCGGGCAACGGATCGGCGTGCTGGGCACCGGCCCGCTGTCCGTCCACCAGGCCCTGCTGTTCCGGCAATGGTCCCCGGACGTCACCCTCTTCCTCAACAACACGCTGGAACCCACGGACGAGGAATGGGACAAACTCGCCGCCCGGTCCGTCCGGGTGGTGGAGGGCTCCGTGGCCTCGGTCGACGCCGAGGACGGTGTCCTCGCGGGCGTCACGCTGCGCACGGGTCAGTCCTTTCCGGTAGCTGCGCTGGCGGTCGGATCACGGATGGAAGCCCGGTCCGCGCTGCTGGAATCGCTCGGGCTCCAGGCCGAGGAGCATCCGTCCGGGGCAGGGCACTTCATCGAGACCGACGCCATGGGCGCCACGGCCGTCCCGGGCGTGTTCGCCGCAGGCAACGTCACCAACCTCATGGCCCAGGTAATCACCGCGGCGGCCGAAGGTGTCATGGCCGGGGCACGGATCAACGCCGACCTCATCGAGGAGGAAACCCGCTGGGCCGTGGAGGGCCGGTTCGGCCCCTTCTCGGCCGCCTCGGAAGCGGCCGTCTCCCGGACCGTCCTGGGTGAGCGGCGTCACGGCCTCACAAGGTAGGGTGACGCCATGGAACTCAGACTCGAAGTTGTCCAGGTGCCCGTCTCCGATGTGGACCGCGCCAAAGCCTTCTACACCGACCAGCTCGGCTTTGTGCTCGATCACGACGTGGAGCACATTCCGGGGATGCGCGTTGTCCAGCTGACCCCGCCGGGCTCAGCGGCGTCGATTGTGATCGGCACCGGCATGAACGGCATGACGCCGGGCAGCCTCGAAGGCCTGCAGCTGGTAGTCCCGGACATGGCCGGGACCCGCGCCGAACTGGTCCGCCGCGGCGCCCCCGTCTCCGAGGCCCAGGACCTCGGCGGCTTCGCGTTCGCCTACTTCAGCGACCCGGACGGCAACCGGTGGGTCATCCAGGAGATCCCGCCGCGGTAGGCCCCGCAAAAAACAGGTACTTTCTACCCTTGTCCTCCCGGTGGCGCCTCCCTACTCTGGTGGCTACCGACTTTGGGGGTTTGGGAATGCTCATTGAACAACATCTGACCTGGCTTGGCTCCGGCTCGGGAGCCCTGCTGGACATCCATGGCCATTCGGAGGCCGCGCTGGCGGGTTCCCTGGCCCGGACCGTCGCCTCGTCGATAAGCGGCCTGTCCCACCTGCCGGTCGAGAGTACCGTGACGCTGGTGAGGCCGGACGGCACGCCGTGCATCGGGGCAAACACTGAAGGCACCGCCGTCGAGCTTTCCCGCCGGGACCACCGCACGGGGCAAGGCCCCACGGCGCGGGCCCTGGGCGGCAGGCTGTCCATCATCCTCAACGACCGCGCCCCGGACCCGCGCTGGCCGGACTACTGCGGCAGCCTCACGGCGGCAGGCTACCGCTCCGCCGTCGCGATTCCCCTGCACCTGGAACGCGGTTACCGCGCCGCCCTGACCCTCTACTCGGCGACGGCGAACATCTTCACCCCCGTGGTGGCCGCCAAGGTGCTGGTGTTCGGCGGCGTGGCGGCCAAAAGCCTGCGGCTGGCGCTGAAGCACCGGGCTGATCTGGCCCTGTCCGCGGAGCACCGCGCAACCCTCGCCAGCAGCGCCGCCATCAACACCGCCTGCGGCGTGCTCATGGGGCAGAAGGGCTGTTCGTACGAGGCCGCGCACCGGATCCTCGAGGAGGAATCCCGGCAGCGGAACCTCACCATCCGCGGCGTTGCGGAGTGGCTCCTGCAGGTCCTGCCCGGCGGGGTCCCGACCAGCCACTTCACCGCCCGCGCCTGATTCCCAACTAGTGGTGTGTCTCCAAAATAGTTGATGCTTTGAGCGTTATGCTTGTGTAATGGCGAACATTGCTCCTGCTTTGGTGGTTTCTGATTCCCAGCGTGCTTTGTTGGAGGTGCTCGCGAAGTCGCAGACGGCGTCCCATCGCGAGGTTCAGCGGGCGCAGGTGTTGTTGATGGCCGCGGAGGGGTTGGCCAATGATTCGATCGCGAAGGTTGCCGGGCTGAGTCCGGGGACGGTCAGGTCGTGGCGGGCCCGGTTCGAGGCAGAAGGCTTGGCCCACTTGGGCGAGGTGCGTGCCGGGCGTGGCCGCAAGCCGGTCATTCCACAGTCCAAGATCGATGAAATCGTTGATCTGACGCGCAATTCCAAGCCCGAAGGACACACGCACTGGTCGGTGCGGACGATGGCCGCGAAGGTGGGTGTGTCCCCGGCGCAGGTTCAGCGGATCTGGGCGGCCCGGGGCTTGAAACCACACCTCGTGGATACTTTCAAGCTCTCCAACGATCCGAAGTTTGAGGAAAAACTCATCGATGTCGTTGGTCTGTATCTGAACCCGCCGGAGAAGGCGATCGTGCTGTGCATGGACGAGAAATCCTCGATCCAGGCCCTGGACCGCACCCAGCCGTCCCTTCCGATGACGAAGGGCCGGGCCGAAACAATGACCCATGACTACAAACGCAACGGCACCACCACCTTGTTCGCCGCCCTGGACGTGGCCACCGGAAAAGTCATCGGCTCGTGCCTGCCCAAGCACCGGCACGAGGAATTCCTGGTGTTCCTCAAAACCATCAACAAGGAAGTCCCGCGCGGTTTGGACGTCCATCTGATCCTGGACAACTACGCCACCCACAAACACCCGGACGTGAAGGCCTGGCTGGTCAGAAATCCGAGGTTCCAGCTACATTTCACCCCCACCTCATCCTCGTGGCTGAACCTGGTCGAGCGCTGGTTCAGGGAACTGACCGACAAGGCATTACGCCGCGGTGCGTTCCATTCGGTACCGGATCTGATCACCAAAATCGAGGAGTACCTCGCCGCCCACAACACCGAACCCAAGCCCCTGGTATGGACCGCGACCGCAGACTCAATCCTTAAGAAAGTAGCCCGCGGCCGCGTCGCCCTCGAGACCATCAAACAAAACTGAGACAGACCACTAGGTAGCGCCAACTGTCGTTATGAGGGCTCAGAACGACAGTTGGCGCTACCTAGTTGGGATGGGGGACGCGCGGGAGGGTCAGCGCAGAATGACTGTCCGCCCGCCGTCGAGCATGACCCGGCCTTCACAGTGCCAGCGCACCGCGTTGGACAGCGCCTTGCACTCGGCGTCGCGGCCCACCCGGACCAGGTCCTCGGCGGTGTGCGTGTGGTCCACCTCGATGACCTGCTGGGCGATGATCGGCCCCTCATCCAGCTCGGCGTTGACGTAATGTGCCGTGGCGCCGACGGTTTTCACGCCGCGGTCGTACGCCTGGTGGTACGGCTTGGCACCCTTGAAGCTGGGCAGGAACGAGTGGTGGATGTTGATGGTTTTGCCCGTCAGCTTCGCCGAGAGCTCGTCGCTGAGGACCTGCATGTAGCGGGCCAGGACCACCAGCTCCACATCAAACTCGTCCACCAGTTCCAGCAGCCGCGCCTCCTGGGCCGGCTTGGTTTCCTTGGTGACCGGCAGGTGGAAGAACGGGATGTTGTGCCACTCCACCAGCGCCTGGTGATCCGTGTGGTTGGAGACCACGGCCACGATCTCCACCGGCAGGTCCCCGGTGCGAGCACGGAACAGCAGGTCGTTGAGGCAGTGCCCGAACTTGGACACCATCACCAGGACCCGGCGTTTCCGGCCGTTCGGCTCCAGCTGCCAGTTCATGGCCCACTCGGCTGCCAGCGGCTCGAAGTCGCGGCGCAGCTCCTCGGTGCTGAAAGCCTTCTTGCCGGACGCGAAGTGCACGCGCATGAAGAACTGCTGAGCCTGACGGTCACCGAAGTGCTTGGTGTCGATGATGTCGCAGTCGTGGTCCAGCAGGTACCCGGTGATCGCGTGGACGATGCCCGGGGACTCGGCGCAGTTGACGGTGAGGACGTGTTCGGTTTCCATTTAGTGCTCCCGGGGTGCTTTCGCGGCGGCCACCTGGGCGTCGGCGTCGGCGATGGCCTTCTCCTCGGCCACCACCTTCTCGCCGGCGAGGTCCTTCTGGAACTCGGCGTAGCGGGCCAGGTGGGACGGGCGCTTGCGCATGATGACCCAGGCAACCACGAGGATGACGAACCAGATGGGGGTCACCAGGAGCGCCGTCAGGGTGTCCGGCTGCGTGGTCAGGGCCCAGAGGACGAAGGCGAAGAACGCGAACACCACCCAGACCATGGGGATACCGCCGGGCATCTTGAACTTGGAGTTTTCGTGCAGGTGCGGGCGGCGTGAGCGGAACTTCAGGTAGCTGGCCAGGATGATGGACCAGACAAAGACGAAGCAGACGGCGGACACGGTGGTGACCATGTCGAACGCCTTGGCAATGTCCTTGCCCGCGTACATGAGGATGACGCCGGAGAGTAGCAGGACGCAGGAGAGGAACAGGGCGTTCTGCGGGACCTTGCGGCGGGACAGGCGGCTGAACACGCCGGGTGCGTCGCCTTCCTGGGCCAGGCCGTAGACCATGCGGGAAGTGGAGTAGATGCCGGAGTTGGCCGAGGACATGGCCGAGGACAGCACCACCAGGTTCACGATGGTGGCTGCAGCGCCGAGGCCGGCCAGGGAGAACATGGCGATGAACGGGCTGTGGCCGGCCCGGAACTCGGTCCACGGGGTGACAGAGATCAGGATGATGAGGGCGCCTACGTAGAAGAGCAGCACGCGGATGGGGATGGAGTTGATGGCCTTGGGCAGGTTCTTCTCCGGGTCCTTGGCCTCGGCGGCGGTGGTGCCTACGAGTTCAATGCCCACGAACGCGAACACGGCGATCTGGAAGCCGGCTACAAAGCCCATGAATTCGTTCGGGAACATGCCGCCGTGGCTCCACAGGTTGGTGAAGGTGGCAGGGCCGGCGTCGGACTGGAAACCACTGAAAATCATAAACAGGCCAACAATGATCAGGGCTGCGATGGCGATGATCTTGATCAGGGCGAACCAGAACTCGGTCTCACCGAAAGCCTTGACGGTGGCGAGGTTCAGGACCAGGAGGATGATGACGGTGGCGATGCCCGGGATCCACAAGGGAATTCCCGGCCAGAGTTCCTCCGAGTAGGCGGCGATGGCGATGACATCCGCGATGCCGGTGATCACCCAGCAGAACCAGTAGGTCCAGCCGGTGAAGAAACCGGCCCACGGGCCCAGCAGGTCAGCGGCGAAATCGCTGAAGGACTTGTAGTGCAGGTTGGAGAGCAGGAGCTCGCCCATGGCCCGCATAACGAAGAACAGCATGAAGCCGATGATCATGTAGACGAAGATGACTGACGGGCCGGCCGCGGAGATGGTTTTGCCGGAGCCCATGAACAGGCCAGTGCCGATTGCGCCGCCAATGGCGATCAGCTGGATGTGCCTGTTGCTGAGCTGCCGCTCCAGGTGGGGCGGCGTGCCCGGGGAATTGATGGTTTTAGAACTCACGTGCTGCTCCTTGAATAAGTGCCGGCTGGAGTGCCTTGGGGGAAGATGCGGGACCCACTTCGTCGGGGACCGCTTCGAGGTTGTTGAAACTGTAAAGATGGATCCCGGCGATGCCGGGCTGGCCGTGCAGCCCCGCCATCAGGGAGTTGGGAGAGTAGCGGTCGCCACTGAGCAGCCTGCGCGCCAGCGGGCCTTTGCGGCTCAGGAACTTCAGGGAACTTCCGACGCCGATCTGCGTGGCCAGGGTGACCAGTTTGGTCCGCGGGACGGACCCCGCCACGCCCGCCCAGACGGGCAGGTCCACGCCCTCGCGGCGCAGGAGCGCCGCGAAGTCAAGGATTTTCGGGGCGGAGAAACACATCTGGGTGACAACGCTCGTGGCCAGGTGCTGCTTTTCCTGGAGGGCGTCGATCAGGTCCAGGGCGGCCACCGAGGGGTGGCCTTCCGGGTAGCCGGCCACCCCGGCGCGCATGCGGCCCCCGGTGTACTGGGCGATGTCTTCGAGCAGCGGCAGCGCCGACCTGTACGGGCCGGCCGGATCCTTCCGGTCGCCGCCGACCACAAACACCTCGCCGATGCCCGCAACATCGCAGTCGCGCAGGATGTCGGTCAGCTGGGCCCGGCTCGGCACGCTGCGGGCGGCCAGGTGCGGGATGACGGTGTAGCCGAGCATGCTCAGCTCCACCGCGGCGCGCATGGTCCGTTCGATGCCGTGGTGCGGCAGGCACGTCACGGTCAGCGTGGTGGTCAGCGGAACCGTTTGCCGCACCTGGTCCACGATCCCCGTGGAGGGGATGACTTCGATTCTTACAGGGAACATCATTGGTCCTCTCGTGATATCGGCTCGGGATGCCCGGTTTCGGGTACCGGCGCGGGTCAGCTCGCGGTCAGCTGGCGTGGGCGGCCAGCAGTGAGCTGGCTTCCTGGCGGGTGCTGCCGGAGGACTCGATGTGGGCGAGCTGGGCCGGGATTTCCCAGCCCTTCTTCCGCATCGCGGTGGCCCAGAGCCGGCCGGCACGGTAGGAGGAACGGACCAGCGGGCCACTCATGACCCCGAGGAAGCCGATCTCGTTCGCCTCGTCCTGCAGGTCCACGAACTCCTGCGGCTTGACCCAGCGGTCCACCGGCAGGTGCCGCTCGGACGGGCGCAGGTACTGGGTGATGGTGATCAGGTCACAGCCGGCCTCATGCAGGTCCCGCAGGGCTTCGGAGATTTCCTCGCGGGTCTCGCCCATGCCCAGGATCAGGTTGGACTTGGTCACCATGCCCAGGGCCCGGCCCTGGCTGATGACATCCAGGGACCGCTCATACCGGAACGCCGGCCGGATCCGCTTGAAAATCCGCGGCACGGTCTCCACGTTGTGCGCGAACACCTCGGGCTTGGAATCACAGATCGCCGCGATGTGCTCGGGCTTGCCGGAGAAGTCCGGGATCAGCAGCTCCACCCCGGTGCCCGGGTTCAGCTCGTGGATCTTCCGGACCGTCTCGGCGTACAGCCACACACCCTCATCGGCGAGGTCATCCCGGGCCACCCCGGTGACCGTGGCATAGCGCAACTGCATCGCCTGCACCGAGCGGGCCACCTTGGTGGGTTCGAACATGTCCACCGGGGACGGCTTGCCGGTATCAATCTGGCAGAAATCACAGCGCCGGGTGCATTCGGAGCCGCCGATCAGGAACGTGGCTTCCTTGTCTTCCCAGCACTCGAAAATGTTCGGGCAGCCGGCCTCTTCACAGACCGTGTGCAGGCCTTCTTTTTTGACCAGGTTCTTGAGCTGGACATACTCCGGACCCATCTGGACCTTGGCCTTGATCCACTCCGGCTTCCGCTCCACGGGTACAGCGGAGTTACGCTGCTCAACGCGCAGCAGCTTCCGGCCTTCTGGTGCCAATGTCATCAGTACTCTTTCCTTAGCATTCCACTACGTTGACGGCGAGGCCGCCCATGGCTGTTTCCTTGTACTTGGAGCTCATGTCCTTGCCGGTTTCCCGCATGGTCACAATCACCTCGTCCAGCGACACCCGGTGGGTGCCGTCGCCCCAGAGCGCCATCTTGGCCGCGTTGATGGCCTTAGCCGCCGCGATGGCGTTCCGCTCGATGCAGGGAACCTGCACCAGGCCGCCGATCGGATCGCAGGTCAGGCCCAGGTTGTGTTCCATCGCGATTTCCGCGGCGTTCTCCACCTGCTGGGGTGTGCCGCCCATGACCTCCGCGAGCCCTGCCGCCGCCATGGACGACGCCGAACCCACCTCGCCCTGGCAGCCCACCTCGGCGCCCGAAATGGACGCCTGTTCCTTGTAAAGCACCCCGATGGCACCGGCCGTGAGCAGGAACTTGACCACAACGTCGTCGCGGTCTTCCTGTGTTGCCTTATCCATCCCGGGTGCAAAATGCAGTGCGTAGTACAGGACCGCGGGGATGATGCCGGCCGCGCCGTTGGTGGGCGCGGTGACCACGCGGCCGCCGGATGCGTTCTCCTCGTTGACCGCCAGGGCGATCAGGTTCACCCATTCCTGCCAGTACTTGGGGTCCCGGTCCTTGTCCTCCTTGAGGAGGCGTTCGTGCCAATCAGGCGCACGACGGCGGACCTTCAGTCCCCCGGGCAGCAAACCTTCGCGCTTGAGGCTGACTTCCACGCACTCCTCCATGACGGAGTAGATGTGCAGCAGCCCTTCGCGGATCTCCTCCTCGGTGCGGGAGGCGCGTTCGTTGACGAACATGATCTCGCCGATGGACAGGCCCTTGGACTGGCACCGGCCCAGCAGTTCGGCGGCCGTGCGGAACGGCAGCGGCAGTTCCTTCTTGGACTCGTCGAGCTCCTTCAGGGCCGCGTCCTCTTCGCCGTCGCGGACAATGAAGCCGCCGCCCACGGAGAAGAACGTGGCTTTGTGGAGTTCCTCGCCGTTTTCGTCGCTGACCGTGAAGGTCATGCCGTTGGTGTGGCGCGGCAGGATGGTCAGCGGGCGCAGGATCATGTCCGTGACGCCGTAGGGAAGCTGCACGCCGCCGCCTTCACCGGCGCCGGCAAGGTTCAGCATCCCGGTCTCGGCGATCGCGGCGAGCCGCTCCTCCACCTCGGCCGGCAGGATCTTTTCGGGGTGGAACCCCTCCAGGCCCAGCAGGATGGCCGTCATGGTGCCGTGGCCGTGGCCGGTCGCGGCGAGTGACCCGTACAGATCAACCCGCAGCCCGGCGACCCTGCCCAGGACACCGGCGGTCCGCACCTCCTCGGCAAACACGGCGGCAGCGCGCATCGGCCCCACAGTGTGCGAGCTCGACGGCCCAATGCCAATGGAAAAGAGATCAAAGACTCCAACGGCCATGACGGTTCCTAACTAACTAATTCTTCGTGATGCGGCACCGCAGTAGACGGTGCCGCACGAGGTGCCGGCCGGAGCCGGACTTTTCGAAAGCGTGCGTCAAAGCGAGGTACGAGCAGCACGCGTGAAAAGTCCGGTCCGCCGGCACCGGAGGTGACTAGAGCCCCGGGTAAAGCGGGTGGGCTGCGGCGAGTGCCTCAACCCGGTGACGCAGGCCGGAAAGGTCCGCGTCGGCGTCGGCAATCAATGCCTCGGCGATGATGTCCGCAACTTCACGGAACGCTGCCTCGCCGAAACCACGGGTGGCCAGGGCGGGGGTACCGATGCGGAGACCGGAGGTGACCATCGGCGGGCGCGGATCGAACGGCACGGCGTTGCGGTTGACGGTGATGTCAATCGCGGCCAGGCGGTCCTCGGCCTGCTGGCCGTCCAGCTCGCAGTTGCGCAGGTCAACCAGGACCAGGTGCACGTCGGTGCCGCCGGAGATCACGGAGATTCCCTTGGCGGTGACGTCCGGCTGGACCAGGCGGTCGGCCAGGATGCTGGCGCCCGCGAGGACGCGTTCCTGGCGTTCCTTGAACTCCGGCGTTGCCGCGATCTTGAAGGCCACGGCCTTGCCGGCGATGACGTGCTCCAGCGGGCCGCCCTGCTGGCCGGGGAAGACAGCGGAGTTGATCTTCTTGGCGATCGCGGGATCGTTGGAGAGGATGATGCCGCCGCGCGGACCGGCGAGGGTCTTGTGCGTGGTTGAGGTGACAACGTGGGCGTGCGGCACCGGGCTCGGGTGCAGGCCTGCTGCCACCAGTCCGGCGAAGTGCGCCATGTCCACCATCAGGTAAGCGCCCACCAGGTCAGCGATCCGGCGGAACTCGGCGAAGTCCAGCTGGCGGGCGTACGCCGACCAGCCGGCAACGATGAGCTGCGGCTTGGTTTCCAGAGCCAGGCGCTCCACCTCGGCCATGTCAATGGTGTGGGTGTCTTCGCGGACCTGGTACGGGACCACGTTGTAGAGCTTGCCGGAGAAGTTAATCTTCATGCCGTGCGTGAGGTGGCCGCCGTGGGCCAGGCTCAGGCCCATGATGGTATCGCCCGGCTTGATCAGCGCGTGCATGACCGAGGCGTTGGCCTGCGCGCCGGAGTGCGGCTGCACGTTGGCGAACTCGGCACCGAACAGTGCCTTGACCCGCTCGATGGCCAGCTGCTCGATGACGTCCACATGCTCGCAGCCACCGTAGTAGCGCTTGCCCGGGTAGCCCTCGGCGTACTTGTTGGTCAGGACCGAGCCCTGGGCCTGCATGACGGCGACGGCGGTGTGGTTCTCCGAGGCGATCATTTCCAGGCCGTCACGCTGGCGGGTGAGTTCGGCGTCGATCTTGACGGCGACTTCCGGGTCCAGCGTGCTCAGGTCGGCGTTCAGGCTCGGGGAGACCACCTGCTCGAAAGTGGCTTCAGCTGTGGTGCTCACAGTTCGCCGCCGTTGGCTTCGGCGTATTCCTGCGCGGAGAGCAGCGGGCCTTCTTCGGTCACGGTGACCTTGAACAGCCAGCCGGCACCGTAGGGATCCGAGTTGATCAGAGCGGGATCGGCCACGGCGTCGTCGTTGATCTCGGTGACCTCGCCGGTGACCGGTGAGTACAGGTCCGAGACGGACTTGGTGGACTCGATCTCGCCGCAGGTCTCGCCGGCAGTCACCGTGGTACCAACCTCGGGCAGGTCCACGTACACGATGTCGCCCAGTGCTTCGGCGGCAACAGCGGACACGCCAACAGTCGACGGGCCGTCGCCATCAGCGGCGATCCACTCGTGCTCGGCGGAGTACTTCAGTTCAGCGGCAACCTTGGCCATGGTGTGTTTCCTTAAGTTTGGAGTTCAAAGAGTGAGAGAGCGTCCGCCCAAAACCCACATTAAGTGAGAGAGCGTTGCCCAAAAACGTGCATTAAGTGAGAGAGCGTTCGGGGGGTGGTGGACTCGAGGGGCCGGCAGCCCGGGGTTTTGAGCCAATCCCCGGAGTGGGGCTGGGGCTGGCATCCGGCAGCATGCTCCCCACCGTCCCCCTAACCTCGCAAGCTCGGTCAGGGAACCCGGACGGCGTGGGCCCCAGGCTTGCAGAGGATGTCAGCCTCAGCCCCTAGAGGACTACTTTTGGCGCTTGTAGAACGGGAGGGCGACGACCTCGAAAGGCTCTGCCTTGCCGCGCAGGTCCACGTCCAGGGCGGTGCCCAGTTCGGCGTGTTCGACGTCGACGTAGGCCAGTGCAACAGGGTAGCCGAGGGTGGGGCTGGGCTGGCCGGAGGTCACTTCGCCCACGACGTTGCCGTCCTTGAGGACCGGGTAGCCGCCACGGCCGGCGCGGCGGCCGAGGCCCTTCAGGCCCACAAGCTTGCGCTTGGAACCGGCCTCCTTGGCAGCTTCGAGGGCGGAGCGGCCCACGAAGTCGCCTTCCTTGGACTTGAGCGCCACAACCGGGCCCAGGCCGGCGTCGAACGGTGAACGCTCGAGGGAAAGCTCGTTGCCGTACAGCGGCATGCCGGCTTCCAGGCGGAGCGAGTCGCGGGACGCGAGGCCGCACGGGATGATGCCGAACTCTTCGCCGGCTTCGGCCACCTTGGCCCACAGGTCAGCGGCGTCGGCGTTCGGGATGAACAGTTCGAAGCCGTCCTCGCCGGTGTAGCCGGTGCGGGCCAGGATGACATCGTGGCCGGCGATGGTGAGCTCGTTGAACGCGTAGTACTTCAGGTCCGTGATCAGCGCGTGCTGGGCCTCATCGGTCAGCTTGAGCAGGATGGCCTCGGCCTTCGGGCCCTGGACGGCGATCAGCGAGGTCTCCGCGGAGGCGTCCTCCACCTTCACGTCGAAGTCTGCGGCGCGCTCTGCCAGGGCCGCGGCCACGGTGGGTGCGTTGCCCGCGTTGGGGACCACGAGGTACTTCTCGTCCCCGAAACGGTAGACGATCAGGTCATCGATGATGCCGCCGTCGGCGTTGCAGATCAGCGAGTACTTGGCCTTGCCGTCCGCGATGGCGGAGAGCTTGCCCACGAGGGCGTAGTCCAGGAACGCGCCGGCGGCGGAGCCGCTGACCCAGACTTCGCCCATGTGGGAGAGGTCGAACAGGCCGGCAGCCTTGCGGACCGCGTGGTGTTCGGCCAGCTCGGAGCTGTACTTCAGGGGCATCTGCCAGCCACCGAAATCGGTGAAGGAGGCGCCGAGCTTCTTGTGCTCTTCGTAGAGCGCGGTGTAGTTCTCAGTCATGTCCGGAGTCCTTAGTTTTCGAATTCGGAGAGCGGCGGGCAGGAGCAGATAAGGTTGCGGTCGCCGCCGGCGCCGTCGATGCGGCCCACGGGCGGGAAGTACTTGTCCTGCTTGAGGTGGTGGACGGGGAAGACAGCCTGTTCGCGGCTGTATTCGCGGGTCCAGTCGGAGTTCACGACGGCGGACGCGGTGTGGGGTGCGTTGCGCAGCGGGGAGTTCTCCACGGTGAAGTCGCCGTTGGCCACCTGGTCGATTTCCTTGCGGATGGTGATCATCGCTTCGATGAAGCGGTCGATCTCCGCCAGGTCCTCGGACTCCGTGGGCTCCACCATCAGCGTGCCGGCTACCGGGAACGCCAGGGTGGGGGCGTGGAAGCCGTAGTCGATGAGGCGCTTGGCCACGTCCTCGGCAGTGACGCCGGTCTTGGCCGTCAGGGCGCGCAGGTCCAGGATGCACTCGTGTGCCACGAGCCCGCCCTCGCCGGTGTACAGGACCGGGAAGTACTCGTTCAGGCGTGCCGCAACATAGTTCGCTGCGAGCAGCGCGCTCTTGGTGGCTTCCTTCAGGCCCTCGGCACCCATGAGCTTCACGTAGGCCCAGGAGATGGGAAGGACACCGGCCGAGCCGAAGTTCGACGCCGAGATGGCCACGCCGTGACCTTCTGCTGCGTTTCCGGAGGAAGCGTTGTTGGCATCGCCGGGCATGAACGGAGCCAGGTGCGCCTTGGCCGCGACCGGGCCAACGCCGGGTCCGCCGCCGCCGTGCGGGATGCAGAAGGTCTTGTGCAGGTTCAGGTGCGAGACGTCGCCGCCGAACTTGCCCGGCTGGGCCAGGCCCACGAGGGCGTTCAGGTTGGCGCCGTCCACGTAGACCTGGCCGCCGGCAGCGTGCACGGCGTCGCAGATCTCGGTCACGTCGGCGTCGTACACGCCGTGGGTGGAGGGGTAGGTGATCATGATCGCCGAGAGGACGTCCTTGTGGGCCTCGATCTTGGCGAACAGGTCCGCGTGGTCGATGGTGCCGTCAGCAGCCGTGGCCACCACAACAACCTTCATGCCGGCCAGGACGGCGGAGGCGGCGTTGGTGCCGTGGGCCGAGGCCGGGATCAGGCAGACGTTGCGCTGGGCGTCGCCGTTGGCACGGTGGTAGCCGCGGATGGCCAGCAGGCCGGCGAGCTCGCCCTGGGAACCGGCGTTCGGCTGCAGGGAGACCTGGTCGTAGCCGGTGATCTCGGCAAGGTCGGCTTCGAGGCCGCTGATCAGTTCGCGCCAGCCCACGGTCTGGGACTCGGGAGCGAACGGGTGGATGGAGGCGAACTCCGGCCAGGAAATCGCTTCCATCTCGGCGGTGGCGTTCAGCTTCATGGTGCAGGAGCCCAGCGGGATCATGGTGCGGTCCAGCGCCAGGTCCCGGTCGGAGAGTTTGCGGATGTAACGCAGCAGCTGGGTTTCGGAACGGTGCGTGTTGAACACCGGGTGCTGCATAAAAGCGGACGTGCGGAGCACGTCGGCGGGCAGGTCGAAGCCCTTGGCCTCGGCGGAGGGGCCGGCACCGAAGGCGACGGCAACCGAGGACAGGACATCCGCCGTCGTGGTTTCATCCACGGAGACGCCGACGGTGTCCGCGTCGATGTGGCGCAGGTTGATGCCGCGTGCCTCGGCGGCGGCGATGACCTTGTCGGCCTTGCCCGGGACGCTGACGGTGAGCGTGTCGAAGAAGGTGTCGGAGACCAGTTCGCGGCCGGCTGCCTGCAGCGTGGTGGCCAGGGTGCGGGCGTGGTTGTGGGTGCGCTCGGCGATCGCCTTCAGCCCGTCCGGGCCGTGGTAGACGGCGTAGAAGGAGGACACGATGGCCAGCAGGGCCTGCGCGGTGCAGATGTTCGAGGTCGCCTTTTCACGGCGGATGTGCTGCTCGCGGGTCTGCAGTGCCAGACGGTAGGCGGGCAGGCCGGCGTCGTCCTTGGAGACACCCACCAGGCGGCCGGGCATGGAGCGTTCCAGGCCCTTGGCCACGGCCATGTAGGCAGCGTGCGGGCCGCCGAAGAACAGCGGAACGCCGAAACGCTGGGTGGAGCCGACGGCGATGTCAGCGCCCTGCTCACCGGGAGGGGTGATCAGGGTCAGGGCGAGCAGGTCAGCGGCGACCGTGACCAGCGCGCCGCGTTCCTTGGCTGCGGCGATGACCTCGGCGTGGTTGAAGACGCGGCCGGAGACGCCCGGCTGCTGCAGGACGATGCCGTTGATAACACCCTCGGGCAGGCCCTTGGACAGGTCGGCAACTTCGACTTCGAAGCCCAACGCCTCGGCGCGGCCCTTGACCACGGCGATGGTCTGCGGCATGACGTCGGCGTCCAGGACGGTCTTGCCGTCGTGCGCTTCCTTGTTCTTGTTGGCACGGCGCATCATCAGGACGGCTTCGGCCACGGCGGTGGCTTCGTCCAGCAGGGAGGCGTTGGCGATGGGCAGGCCCACCAGGTCCTGGACCATGGTCTGGAAGTTCAGCAGCGCCTCGAGCCGGCCCTGGGAAATTTCGGGCTGGTACGGGGTGTAGGCGGTGTACCAGGCCGGAGCTTCGAGGATGTTGCGGCGGATCACGGCGGGCGTGACGGTGTCGTAGTAGCCCTGGCCGATCATCTGGACGGCGGTCTTGTTCTTGCCGGCGAGCTTGCGCAGCTCGGCCAGGACTTCAACCTCACTGAGGGCGTCCTTGAGGGCAAGCGGCTTGGCCTGGCGGATGGAATCCGGGACGGCAACGTCCACGAGGCCGTCTACGGTGTCGTAGCCGACGGCCTTGAGCATGGTTTCAATGTGCGACTGGCTGCGCGCACCGATATGCCGATCGGCAAAGGTGGTGGGGGACGACTGGACTGTCATGAAGGAACTCCATAATTCAGGTGGCGTGCTGGGTACGCCACATTGATTCGGGTTCCTCCCCGCTCTGTATTGGACCTGAGAGTTTCCGCGCCACCTGCTTTTACGGGTGATGCTTGCACCGTCGGTGAGCCCGTTGCCGGACTACTTTCCAGAGTTGCCTAACCGCGGCGGTACGTGGGCCTGAGAGATTCCCGGAGAGGATTTGCTCCTACGGCGCCTGCTTAACGTACTGGCAGGACTCTCCCGCCGCAGATCAAAAGCCATGTCACAGAATTCCGTGACACGCCTCACAGCTTATCCTGTCCCGGTGCCGCTCGCAATTCTCCGCACCGCGACGGCTGTCACAACCCGACACCAAACCAACGCGGGGTCACTTCCCGCCCAATATTTAGGGTTTATCGGGCGTGGAGTGACCCCGCGTTGGTGTAAGAAGTCCGCTCCTGGCTAAGCGTCGGTGCCCTTGCGCCGCCGCCGTTCGTTGTGCCGCAGCTGCAGGATGCGCGCTCCCCCGGCGATGGCCACCAGGATTCCGCCTCCGACGGCAGCAATGAAGAAGGCCACCCCCTGCGAGAGGCTGCCCTCCCAGACAAGGAACCTGACGGCGACCATGTCCTGGTTCTGGATGAAGAAAATGATCAGGAGCACCAGCACCACGAGACTGACCGCCACCGCGCTCCAGATGACCGCCGCCCGCGTGGTGCGGGTGCCGTCAGCCGCGTTCCGCTGACCTCGAGCGGCAGGCTCGACTCGAGGAGCGGGCGTGACTGGAGGAGCGGGCGTGACTGGGGAGGCGGGCGTGGCGGGCCGGACAGCAGGCTGGGATGCTGAAGCGGGTTGGTCCGCAGGCCGGGACGTGGGGGTGGGAGGAACGTCTGACGGTTGCAGCGGTTCTTCTGAGCTCATAGCGCCATTGTCCCCCTCCGCGGGGGCTTTGACGGGCAACCGGGCCGGTGGCCCGAAAGGCTCATCGATGCGGTCAGGCCGGGGCGTCGGCGGCCAACCGCTCGCCGTTGTAGAACTCCAGGCGCCAGCCGTCATTCACGTGATGGTGGGCCAGGTTGAGCACGGCGTTGTCGATGCTGTGCAGGCTCCGGCCGATGGCGCGGCTGAGGCTGACCCGCAGAAGTGTCCCGTGGGCCACCACCAGGACACGCTGGCCGCGGAATTCCTCGGCCAGGGCTTCGAGCGCATTCAGCCCCCGGACGGCGGCGTCATCCTCGCTTTCGGCGCCCTGGAAACCGCCGGGAATGCGCAGGGCCTCCAGTTCGGGGCCCGCCTGCATGCCCTCCGCCAGCCCGAAGCTGCGCTCGGTGAGCTCCGGGACGTGCCGGGCCACGCTGAGCCCGAGCCCCTCCGCAATCAGGTTCGCCGTTTCAGCGGCCCGGCTGAGCGGTGAAGACACCACGGTGTCCCAGTCGTGGCCGGAAAGGTTGGCCACGGCATCGCGCGCCTGGCCGCGGCCGACGTCATTCAAGGGAATGTCGGTGGCACCCTGGAGCCGGCGCTCGGCGTTCCAGTCGGTCTGGCCGTGGCGGACGAGGGCGAACGTCGTGAGGGTCATGCCTTCCATTGTCCCCGACGGCGGCGCGTGCGCGGCAACGGCGGCGCGCGTGCGCGGCGCCCGTCCTGCCAACCCCGAAGGAGCCCGGGCTACGGCGCCCCCGGCCGCGAGAGTCCGAGCCGCGGATAGAGCACCTCGAACCCCTTGTTGAGGCCGCCGTTCAGCGCCCCGATGACGTGGCCGCCGTTGGGAACCTCGTAGTTGGTTACGGTCATTCCCGCGGCTGCGGCGGCCGCCCCCAGACGGCGGGACGCGTCCAGGTAGACGGGGTCATCCGTGGACGCGGTGAAGATCGCGTCCATGTCGGGATAGGTCCGCTGCTTCATGATGTTGAGGGGCTTGACTGCGTCATAGGCTGCCTGGTTCCCGCCGAACACTTCGCGAAGGTTGGCCTCGGGCTCTTCCGCCCCCGGGTATTCCTCACCGGAGATATCCAGCACATTGCCCCAGGTTGAGGGGTATTTCGCGGCGAAGGAAATGGCGCACTGGCCGCCGTGGGAGTAACCGGCGATGGTCCAGTATTTGCGGTCGTCGATGATGTTCAGGTGGTGACGCGCCCAGTCCACAACGTCGCGGTTAATGAACGTCTCCGGCCGGCCGTGGAGGGGCGTGTCCAGGCAGAGGTTGTCAACAAAAGGGTCGCCCAGCTGGTCGGCCACGACGACGATCGGTGCCAGGCCGTCATGCTGGGAGGCGTAGGAGTTCAGGACAGCGGCCACATACTGGGGGTCCGGATCTCCCGGCTGGCCCATCATCAGCACCACCAGCGGAAGGGCGGGCGGGTTGGGAACCTGGGCCGCCGGGGGCAGGTAAAGCCCGGCCGGCCGGGATGCAAAGCCGGAAATCGTCGGCGGAATGACAACCTGGGCGGTGGTGCCTTCGGCCGGCAGCTCCGCCGGCGGCTTCCAGCTCTCCCACAGAGCCGCCTGGCGCGGGGCCGGAGTGTGAGGCTGCACGGGCTCCAGGTCCACCTTCGGCGCAAGGGAAATGCCAAGGAATGAGGCCACTGTGGGGTGCAGTCCGTAGAACGCGTTGATTCCCAGCGTCGCGGTGAGGGCAAACAGCAGGGCCCCCACGCAGGCCAGAACCTTCCGCCAGGGACGTGACTTGCGCAGATTGGCCCCGCAGACCCCCAGCCCGGCGAAGAACAGCAGGACCCAGATCCGGACATGCCACCCCAGCGGGCCGCCGAAAGCGTGCAGGAGGCGTTCCGCAACCAAGAGGACCACGGCCCCCACCAAGGCGCCCGCAGCTCCTGCCCGCCAGGTAACCACCGCCACACGCCGCGGCCGGCGCAGCAGAAGGACCGCGCCGCAGACAGCACTGAGCACGTAGCAAACCACAATCAGTGGGCCTTCAACGATATTGAGGGCCAGAAGGGATGAATCCATGTCACCTAGTGAATCGTCGGGGTGCCGCTCACCCGCCCGATGATACCCGGCCGGTCAAAAGTAAATCGACTGGCACCAGCAGAGTGCGGAAGCTCAGCGGGCATCACTGGCAGGATCGCTTCCCACTGCCGGCACCACGGTGACCGAACCGAGGTTGCGCAGGGAACCGCGCGCCTTCGCTTCCAGCTCATGTGCGACGGCGGCGAACTCCCCCAGGTGCGTGCCGGCGGCGGCCGGGACCGTGATTTCCGCGTGCAGGCGGTGGCCGCTCCATCGCAGCCGCGAGGAGCTTCCGGCCGGGGCAGTCTCCGCGACCAGGGCGGCCAACCGGTCCGTCAGGGAAGGATCGACGCCGTCCAGCAGCCGGCGGCCGACGTCGCGGACGGTGCCCCACAGCAGGACGCCGATCGCCACCGAAATGACCAGGCCCACGATGGGATCCGCCAGCGGGAAGCCCAGCCAGATGCCGACGACGCCCGCTACCACGGCCAGCGAGGTGAACCCGTCCGTCCGGGCGTGGATGCCGTCCGCCAGCAGCGCCGCCGAGCCGATCCGGCGGCCCACCCGGATCCGGTAGATGGCCACGAGCTCATTGCCGGCAAAGCCCACCAGCCCTGCCGCCAGCACCCAGCCGAGGTTGTGCACGGGCTGCGGCTCAAAGAAACGGCGGATGGATTCGACGGCGGCAACCACCGCTGAAAGGGCGATCATGGCCACGATGAACAGGCCGGCCAGGTCCTCGGCCTTGCCCAGGCCGTAGGTGAAGGTCCGGGAGGCGGGCCTGCGTCCGAGCATGAACGCGATCCACAGCGGGACCGCCGTGAGGGCATCGGAGAAGTTGTGGACCGTGTCCGCCAGCAGCGCCACGGATCCGCTGATCAGGACGATGGCCAGCTGGAACACTGAGGTGGCGCCGAGGCCAACCATCGAGATCTTGACGGCCCGGATGCCCTGCGCGCTGCTCTCGAGCGCGTCATCCACCGAGTCGGCGGAATCGTGCGAGTGCGGGACGAACACCTCGTGAAGCCAGCCTTTGAAGCCGGTGGCGTGGTGATGGCCATGATCGTCGTGGCTGTGCTCGTGGTGGTGATCATGATCTTCATGGGGGTGATCGTGCTGGTGATCGGCGCCATGGTGATCCGGGCTGTGGTGATCGTGGCCGTGGCGCGCGTCCTCCGGGTGGTGAGGGCCGCCGTCGTGCGTTTCCGGGTGCAGATGCTGATGACTGCCGGTACCTGCCTGCTCGGGGCTCATTCGCCGGCCTCCCGCGGAGCATGGGGGGCCATGCCATGGTTGGGGGCCGTCCCCAGGGAGTGCTCCGCCTGATGGATCGCGTCCGCCACCAACTGCCAGACGTGCGCGTTTTGCAGCCGGTAGAAGACCTTGGTGCCCTCCTGGCGGGTGGCCACCAGCCGGGCCAGCCGCATCTTGGCCAGGTGCTGCGACACCGCAGCCGGGGATTTTTCGGCGATCTCAGCGAGCGCGTTGACCGGAAGCTCGCCGTCGCGGAGGGCCAGGATCATCCGTACGCGGGTGGCATCGGCCAGCATGGCAAAGACTTCCACGGCCAGCTCCACGTACTGACTGTCCGGCGCCAGCACGGAAGTCTTCATATCTGCATTCATACGCAGATAATGACACAGCAGGACCTGCTGCGCCAAATGCCATTAAGGGCGGTTTGCGTTCACATCACTTCGCGCGGCCCCCGCGGCCCCCGCGGCCGCCTTCGGCCACGCCAGCATGCGCTGGACGGCCTCTTCCAGCCCAGCGGCGCCGTCCGGGCGCTCGGCCAGTGCCACCAACTCCGCTGCAACCAAAGCCAGTTTGATGTTGCGGCGGCTGCTGTCGCTGACGAGAAGCTGGAACGCATCATCGGAACCGATCAGGAGCTTCCCCATCAGCATGCCCCGGGCCAGGTCGATGACGGTCCGGGTTGACGTGGCGGCAACCACGGCATCGCGTGCTGTCTGCTCCGTCTCCCGACGCAGCGTGGAGGTCAGGTCCAGCGTGACGCCTTCCACCGCCGTGATGTTTCCTTCGTCATCCCGGATCGCGTCGCCCGAGGTGAGGACGTGGCGGACGCGGCCCTGGGCGTCGATGATCCGGTGATACGTGCAGAAGTAGCCGCCGGCCGTGCTGATCTTCTCCCCGATGTCCTTGCACCAGGGCCTGTCCTCCGGGTGCTTGTGGGAGTACATCAGGGCCAAGGTGGGAACAACCTCGCCGCGCTGGTAGCCGTGGACCTGGTACATGCCGTCGGACCACTCCGCCGTCTGTGCCGGCAACTCCACGCGGAACGTGCCCGCCAGGCATTGTTCGGCACCAAGTGCACTCGAATAAGTCATGGGGCTGTTGAGCCGAGCCATGGGGTACCTCCAAAATTCTCCAGCCGTCGCCATTGGCGGCCGCGATCCTGCAATCTTGCCACTACCATGCAGGTATATGCACTCCCGGCAGCTCCGTTCGTTCGGTATGACGCCGCCTTCAAGCCAGCGAGAAAGCCCGAAATAGGGCGCCTGCGCCACGCTTCAACCACCCCCGGCGACCCGGAACCGCTTGACTCTAATACCCCCTAGGGGTATGTTCGGAAGTGTTGTCAGTGAAGTGGTATGTCCAGGCGATGCCCCGCACCGCCGTCACAGCCGTTCAACCCCAGCGCCCATCACTTCCTCGCCAAGGAATGGAAACTGACATGGAACACCACAACCACCAGCATCCCGCCGGCCAGCTCGGCGTGCAGGGCCAGGACGATGCACCGGCGCACGTCCACACCCAGCCTGATGCCCCGGTCCACTCGCACCACGGCGCGCCCGGCATGCCCGACGACGACCATACCGTCCACACCCACGGCCAGCACGCCGGCCACAGCACGGCCATGTTCAAGAACCGCTTCTGGCTCACCCTGGTCCTCGCGCTGCCCGTGGTGTACTTCAGCCCCATGGTGGGCCACCTGCTGGGCTACATGCCGCCGGAGTTCCCGGGCTCTGCCTGGATTCCCGCCGTGCTGGGCACCGTCATTTTCTTCTACGGCGGCCAGCCGTTCCTGCGGGGCGGCGCCCAGGAACTGAAGGACCGCCAGCCGGGCATGATGCTGCTGATCGCCATGGCAATCAGCGTGGCGTTTGCCGCGTCCTGGATCACCAGCCTGGGAATCGGCGGGTTCGACCTGGACTTCTGGTGGGAACTGGCCCTGCTGGTGGCCATCATGCTCCTGGGTCACTGGATTGAAATGCGCGCCCTCGGCTCGGCCCAGGGCGCGCTGGATGCCCTCGCCGCGCTGCTGCCCGATGAGGCGGACCGCGTCACCGACGGCGTCACGGAGACAGTGCCCGTCTCCGAACTGCGGGAAGGCGACATTGTCCTGGTCCGCTCCGGGGCCCGGATGCCGGCCGACGGAACCGTGGTGGACGGCCAGGCCGAATTCGACGAATCCATGATCACAGGCGAATCCAGGACCGTGCCCCGGACCGTGGGCGACGCCGTGGTGGCCGGAACCGTGGCCACGGACAACAGCGTCCGCGTCCAGGTGACCGCCGTGGGCGACAATACGGCCCTGGCCGGGATCCAGCGCCTCGTGGCGGAAGCCCAGGCCTCGTCCTCGAAGGCCCAGGCCCTGGCCGACCGCGCCGCGGCCTTCCTGTTTTACTTCGCGGCCGGCGCCGGCGTCATCACGTTCATCGTCTGGACCCTGCTGGGCAGTGTGCCCGAGGCCGTCACCCGCACCGTCACCGTCCTGGTGATTGCCTGCCCGCACGCCCTGGGCCTGGCGATTCCGCTGGTGATCGCCATCTCCACCGAACAGGCAGCCCGGGCCGGCGTGCTGATCAAGAACCGCATGGCGCTCGAACGCATGCGCACTATCGACGTGGTGATGTTCGACAAAACCGGCACCCTGACCACCGGCGAACCCGACCTCAAGGACATCGCCGTGGCGCCCGGCGGGGACAACGACCGCCTGCTGGCCCTGGCCGCCGCCGTGGAATCCGACAGCGAACATCCCATTGCCCGCGCCATCGTCCGGGCCGCGAACCAGCGGAACCTCACGCTGCCTGCCGCCAGTGACTTCAGCTCGCTCACCGGACGCGGCGTCCGTGCCAGCGTGGACGGACGCATGGTCCACGTCGGCGGACCCGCGCTCCTGCGCGAGCTCGGCGTCGTCGTCCCTGAATCCCTGGCGCGGTCCACCCAGGCCTGGATGGACCGCGGCGCCGCCGTGCTGCACGTGATCGACGGCGGCCAGGTGCTGGGTGCCGTGAGCCTGGAAGATGCCGTCCGGGCCGAGTCGCGGCAGGCCGTGGCCGCCCTGCAGAACCGCGGCGTCAAGGTGGGCATGATCACCGGCGATGCGCACCAGGTGGCCCGCGCCGTGGCGGAGGAGCTGCACATCGACGAGGTGTTCGCGGAGGTCCTGCCCGCGGACAAGGACAAGAAGGTGGCGGAGCTGCAGTCCCGAGGGCTCAAGGTGGCCATGGTGGGCGACGGCGTCAACGACTCCCCCGCGCTCGCCCGGGCTGAAGTGGGAATCGCCATCGGCGCCGGAACCGACGTTGCCATGGAATCAGCGGGGGTGGTCCTGGCCGGGAACGATCCCCGGGCGGTGCTGTCCATGCTGGACCTCTCCCGGGCCAGCTACCGCAAGATGTGGCAGAACCTGGTGTGGGCCACCGGCTACAACATCCTGGCTGTACCGCTGGCCGCCGGCGTCCTGGCCTTCGCCGGCGTGATGCTCTCCCCCGCCGCCGGCGCGGTGCTGATGTCCGTTTCCACCATCGTGGTGGCCCTCAACGCCCAGCTGCTGCGGCGCATCAAGCTCAACCCCGCCGAGGTCCAATGAAACGCTCTCTCACTTACCGCGGGTTTTTCCCCAACGCTCTCTCATTTAATGCGGGCTTTTCCCAAACGCTCCTGCAGCGTGGCGCCCTGGCAGCGGCGGTGCTCGCAATCATCGCCGGGCTCTTCGGCATGCACGTGATGACCGGCAATCACGCCGCCCACGGCCAGCACGCCGCAGCGGTGCAGGTAAGTGACGGCCACGCTCAAGCGGTCCACACGAACGTGCTCGACGCCGGGGCTGAACACGCCGTGGCAGGGCACCCGGATGCCGTGCACCCGGATGCCGTGCACACTAAGAGCGCCGTGCACCCGGACGCCGCCGGGGCCACCTCCTGCGCAGGGTGGTGCCACCGCGTCCAGGAAACCGGGGCCGCCTGTGTACCGTCGGCCAAGGCCGGCGCGCTGACGGTGTTCCCGCCCCACGAAAGCAGCCTGGACGTCGCGGCGGCACCCGGAACCCGCACCGGTCCGGCCGTCGCGTATGCCCACACTCCCCCGAGCCCAACACCCTGCGAACTGTCCATCAGCCGGACGTAAACCGGAACTGCGTCACCACACCACCACCAGTTCCCCACGTTTGAAGGACCCTTCCATGACCTCGAAATTCCGAACCATCTCAATCGCCGCCGCCCTGGCAGCGTCCCTGGGCCTGGCCGGCTGCGCAACCACGTCCATGCCCGCCGGGACTGCCATGTCCGGCATGCACGGCAGCTCAGGTCCCATGTCCGGCATGATGCCCGACGCCGACGACGACCACAACCAGGCGGACATCATGTTCGCCCAAATGATGATCCCGCACCATGCCCAGGCGGTGGAGATGAGCGACATCATCCTCGCCAAGCAGGGCATCCCGGCCGACGTCGCCGCCCTCGCCACCAAGATCAAGGCGGCGCAGGCGCCGGAAATCAAGACCATGCAAGGCTGGCTGGAGGCCTGGAACCAGCCCACCGGAATGATGAACGGCACCAACGCACCCGGCCACGCGATGGGAGGCATGGTGGACGCCGCCGGGATTGACAGGCTGAAGTCAGCCCAAGGGACCGACGCCGTCCGGCAGTTCCTCGAGGAGATGATCGGCCACCACGAAGGCGCCATCGACATGGCCAACCAGGAGATCCGCGCCGGCAAGTACCCCGCCACCATCCAGCTGTGCCGGGACATCGTGGCCTCCCAGTCAGCCGAAATCAAGGAGATGAAGGCGTTGCTCGCCAAACTCTAGCCAGCAGCCCCGGGGCGCCGGCCAGTCCACGCCGGCGCCCCACCGTTACCCCTTGCCGTTCCACCATCTGGAGTTTCCCGTGCCCCTGCATGCCTTCACCCGCCCCCGCTACGTCTCAACGGCCGCTGCCGCCGCCGTCCTCGCCGTCACCGCCTGCGCACCCTCTTCGCCGGGAAGTTCGGCCATCCCTGCTCCGGCCACCTCCGCGCCGGGGCTGCCCGGCAGCCACGTCCACGGCCTGAGCGTGAACCGTGAGACGGACCAGATTCTCCTGGCCACCCACGGGGGCCTCTTCGATGTCACCATCCAGCCGGCCACCAAAATCGGCGGCACCAACGACCTCATGGGCTTTTCCGCCGGCGCAAAGCCGGGCGTCCTGTTCGCCTCCGGCCACCCCGGGCCAGGTTCAGACCTGCCCAACCCTCTCGGCCTGATCAAATCCACCGACGGCGGCAAGTCCTGGGAGCCCCTGTCGCGCCAGGGCGAATCGGACTTCCACGCGCTGACCGCGGCCAAGTCCGGGCTCGTGGCCTTCGACGGCACCCTGCGCACCAGCCCTGACGGGAAGAGCTGGTCCGTGCAGTCCGCCGGGTTCGCTCCTGCAGCGCTGGCCGCGGACCCCACCAGTGACACGGTCCTCGCGACCACGCAGGATGGGTTGCAGCGCTCCACCGACGGCGGCAGGACCTGGGCCCTGGTCCCGGCCGCCCCATCATCCAGTACGTCACGTTCGCCAGCCCCGCCACGGCAATCGGCGTGGAACCGGGCGGCGCCGTCCACTCTTCAGCCGACGGCGGGGCCACCTGGTCAGCGAAGGGACGGATTGACGGGCAAGTCCAGGCGATAGCGGCCGTGGAGGGTCCGGAGGCCGACACCCGGGTATGGGCCGCCACATCCAACGGAGTGGTGCTCTCCACCGATGGCGGCGCCACATTCGGGCCCCGGGCAGCCGACTAAACCGGCCAGGGACTGGCGTTGGGGAGGGGCGCCGGGCATCGCGGGGCCACACGTGTTAAGTTGAAAGATGCCCGGCCGTACCCGGTCCGGTGCCCCGGCTGGAAAGAGAAGTTCCGTGGAATCCCCCGCACCTGCCCCCACCCCCGACGCTGCACCGGTGAAAATCCTGACCGTCTGCACGGGAAACATCTGCCGTTCCCCGGTGGCCGAACGGCTGCTGCAGGCAGGGTTGGACCAGGTGTTTCCGGGCGGATTTGAGGTGTCCAGCGCGGGGACCCGGGCCATGGTGGGCGATCCCATGCAGCCCCTCTCGGGGGACATCGTCCGCACGTTCGGCGGGAACCCGGAGGGGTTTGTGTCCCGCCAGCTGACCGGCAAGATCCTGCGCAGCGTGGACCTGGTGCTCACCATGACTTCCGGCCACCGCGGCGAGGTGCTGCAGCTGGACGCGTCCCTGCTCAAGCGCACCTTCACCATCCGCGAGTTCGCGCGGATGCTCGATGTCCTGGACGGCCGCGCCGGCGGCCAGCCGGTGTCCGTGGAAACGGCCGACGGCGGCGATCCCCTCAGTGCCAACGCCGCCTTCTGGCGTGGGCTGCCCGCCCGGGCCGCGTCCGTGCGGCACCTGTCCCTCCCGGCGGATTCCGCGGAGAACGACATCATCGACCCCTACCGCCGCGGCCCCGAGGTCTACCGCCAGATGGAAGACGAACTCGCGCCGGCGATCATCTCTGTGCTGCGCCACGCCCGGCTGAACGTGCCCGCTTAACCCGGCTGCCGCCGTCGTGCGTCCGAAACCCGCCGCACGTGCAGAGCCCGCACCCCGTTCAAATCAGGCGTTGGGAAAAAGACAACCCGCAGGCTATGGCGGGAACCGGCCCCGGGGGCGGACACTAAGTCATGGTGAGTACCCCCGGCGGTCCTGATCGAATTGGCCCGGGCGCTGATGGCAACGAAGCCGCCGCCCTCAGGGAGTTGCGGCTCCGCCGCATCGTCGCGGCCGTCCTGTCGGTTGTGCTGGTGGTCCTGGTGGCTGTATCCGCCCTTGTCTTCAACCGGCCGCCCGCGCAGATTGCCGGCGCGCCCAAACCTACCGAGACCGCTACACCCACCCCGTCCGGGACGCCCTCAACAACGGCGCCCACCCCCACGCCCGAACCCATCGCCGAGCTCAGGGCAGTGCCCATGAACATCCTGCTGATCGGCAGCGACAGCCGCGGCAATGCCCGGGAACAGGCGGCCATCACGCAGACCACAGGCGCGTACCAGGACCAGCGGGCCGACAGCATCATGCTGGTCCACGTCCCGGCGGACCGCCGGAGCGTGCACGTGGTCTCCATCATGCGGGACCTGTACGTGACCATCCCCGGCTACGGCGCCTCCAAGATCAACGACAGCCTGCTGGTGGGCGGCATCCCCCTGGTGGCCAAAACGGTGGAGAACCTGATGGCCACCCGCATCGACCACACCATCATGCTGGACTTCAACGGGTTCAGGTCACTCACGGACGAACTCGGCGGCATCGACGTGGACGTGGCCCTGCCGTTCCAGTCCACACACGAAACCCAGCACGTTTTTACCAAGGGCATCAACCACCTCGACGGCCAGGCGGCGCTGGAGTTCGTCCGGGAACGCTATGCCTTCGGTGACGGCGACTACCAGCGGGTCCGCAACCAGCAGACCTTCCTCCGCGCCGTCCTCGCCCGCCTGACCAGCAACGGCGTGCTCCGCGACGTCACGGCCCTGCGTGCCCTGGTGAACTTCGCCGGCAACTACCTCACAGTGGACCAGGGCTTCGACCCGGTGGGCGTGGCCGTCCTGGCCTATGCGATGCGCGGGATCAACCCCGACAGCTACGTGTCCCTCACGCTGCCGACCGCCGGCCCGGGCACCGCTGCCGGCGGGGCCTCGGTGATTCTCCCCGACTACGACGGCATCGCCCAGGTGGCCGCCGCCATGCGCGAAGGGCGCCTGCCGGAGTATATATCGGCCCACTGATGCGGGTTGCCCGGACGCCGGCCAGCAGCGGGAGCCGGCCAGCCGCCGGAGCCGCCCGGCCGAGGGAGCTGTTCAGGTGCGGCACATTCGGCGTTTACCTGCGGGTAGGGGTGCGTGTGCCCGCAGCATGAAGGGTGGAGGCATGACTGAACTTTCACGCCGCACCATCGTCAAGGGATCCGTCCTCGCCGCAGCACTGGCGGCAGCACCCGCCACCGCCCGGGCCGCCGCACCCGCCAGCCCTACGCCGTCGGGCATTCCGCTGGTCCGCAACCGGCTCACGCTCCCCAGCGGGATCGCCACCGGCGATGTCACCGCCGATTCCGCTGTCCTCTGGTCGCGCGCCTCGGGTCCCGGCCGGATGCTGGCCACCCTCCGGGCCGTGGACGACGGCGGCGCCACAGTGGGCGGGCGGGGCGCCTTTGAGCGGACCGTCCGTGGCCCCCGCGCCACCCAGGCTTCCGACTTCACTGCCAAGATCCACGCAGGCCGCCTGCCCGCCAACACCCGGTTCGCCCTCGACATCAGCTTCGAGGACGAGGATGGCGCCGCGGGCGAGACCATCAGCGGCACCTTCCGCACGGCACCGGACGCCGGGACCTTCAAGAGCGGCACCAACGGCAACGGAGGCTCCCAGGCCGGCGGTTCGGCGTCGTCCGTTCAGAGTTTTGTCTGGACCGGCGATACCGCCGGCCAGGGCTGGGGCATCAACGAGGAAGTCGGCGGGATGCGCGGCTACCGGGCCATGCACAACACCCGCCCTGACTTCTTCATCCACTCCGGCGACACCATCTACGCCGACGGGCCGATCGCTGAAACGGTCGTGGAGCCGGACGGCCAGATCTGGCGGAACCTGGTCACGGAGGAAGTGTCCAAGGTGGCCGAAACCCTTACCGAATTCCGCGGCCGGCACCGTTACAACTCGCTGGACGCCAACATGCGGGCCATGTTCGCGGACGTCCCGGTGATCGCCCAGTGGGATGACCACGAGACCCACAACAACTGGTACCCGGGCCAGATCATCGACGACGCCCGCTACACCGTCCGCGACGTCAACACCCTCGCCGCCCGCGGCCGGCAGGCGTGGCAGGAGAACATGCCCATCGCGGACAGTTCGGCGCTGTGGCGGCCGGGCTCGTTCGACGACGACGGGCAGTACCAGCCGGCGCGCATCTACCGGAAGATCACCCGCGGCCCGCAGCTGGACATCTTCTGCCTGGACATGCGCACGTTCAAGTCCCCCAACACGGACGGGAAAGAAGCGTACGCCACCTCGATCCTGGGCCAGGAGCAGGTGGACTGGCTGATCCGCGAAGTGTCGAAGTCCAAGGCGACCTGGAAGGTCATCGCGGCCGATCTGCCGCTGGGCATCGTGGTCCCGGACGGCCCGGTCAACGAGGAGAGCGTGTCCAACCGTGATCCGGGCGCGCCGCTGGGCCGTGAGCTGGAGATCGCCGGCGTGCTCAGCGCGTTCAAGCGGAACCGGGTGAAGAACGTGGTGTGGCTGACCGCCGACGTGCACTACTGCGCAGCCCACCACTACTCCCCCGAACGGGCTGCCTTCACCGACTTCGACCCGTTCTGGGAGTTCGTGGCCGGTCCCATCGCCGCCGGCTCGTTTGGTCCCAACGCCATGGACGCCACGTTCGGGCCGGAAGTGGTGTTCGCCAAGGCCGGCCGGACAGTGAATCAGTCCCCGCGCGACGGCGAAAGCCAGTTCTTCGGGCACGTCCAGCTCGGCGAGGACAACACGTTCACGGCCAGCCTCCGCGACGCCAACGGCGCCACGGTGTTTTCCAAGGTGCTGACGCCGGAGCGGTAGCCCGTTGTTACGCGGACATGGACGGAGAGGGCCCCCGGCTCGAAGCCGGGGGCCATCTGTGTCAGCTCCGGGTGGGGTCCGGGTGCAGGGGCGTGGGCCCCGGATCCGGGATGGGCAGCGGCCCGGGCGGTTCAGGCGTCGGGACCGGGCTGGGCCTAGCGGGCCCCGGGTGGCCTGGTTGGGTGGGGTCCGGAGTAAACGGGTCGGGTCCGGGCTCCGGCGGAAACGGCTCGGGTTCGTGCACTGGCGGGATGGTCATTAAGCTTCCCCTCTCACGCTGGGCGGATGCGCCTTTGCGTGATCAGGATACGCCCGCCCTCTGTCCCCCGTCCCCCCGTCCCGCCCCGTCTCGCCCCTGCCCCGTCCCGCCCCGCCCCGCCCCGCCCCCGGGACGGCCCGCCCCCGGGACGCTCTCTCACTTAATGTGGCAAATTCCCCAACGCTCTCTCAGTGCCCGACGCCGGCGCACCGGTAAGTGATAGAGCGTCCCTTAAAAACCCACATTAAGTGAGAGAGCGTTGGGGCAGGAGGGCGCGGTGAGTGCGGCGCGGTGCGGGGATGCGGCGGTGCCGTACCCGCAGAACCTATGCGGGGCGGCGGAGGCGGTGCGGTTGGTAGGCCGATGCCCGGTCCAGCTCGTCGTCGTCGTGCATTACGGGGACGGCGAAGGTCACCACGAGGCGGGGCTCGGCGGCGTCGGTGGACCGGATGGTCAGGCTCCTGGTGCCGGGCGGCACGGACGGCGTGAACACCTGCAGGTTCCGCGAGCCCAGGCTGGCGGAGTCCCGGAGGGTGTATTCGGTGCCCCAGTGATCCTCGATGGCGATCTCGGGGACTGCTTTGTCGGCCGAGGATTCAACATGGAGGTTCACCACCAGGCAGGTGCTCCAGACCTCCACCGAGAGCACGGTGAAGTCTGCGGGCCCGGTCAGGTGCAGCCCAAAAGTGGGCGGCAACAGCATTTTGCGGAGAGTGCCTCTCGGTATCAGGTTTCTCATGATCGACCCCAATTTACGAAGTGTGCTTACAATTACCGCGCGGTAATGACGCCCTGTCAAGGTCCGGTGGATGACTCTGTGGCAAGCCACATTCAGCGTTATCCGGGCACGAAACTGGGTACGCCCCCAGTAGTGGTTTGCACCGGCAGAAACCCACGGCGATGAGGTGGTTGGTCTTGGAAAACAGCGGCTTGACGCAGGCGGTGCGGGAGGCCGGAGCCGTGGAGCTCCTCCTGGTCCGGCATGGCGAAAGTGAAGGCAACCTGGCAGCTACCGAGGCCAGCCAGGCCGGTGCCGACGTGATCAATGTGCCGGCCCGCGACCCCGACGTGACCCTTTCCTCCACAGGGCAGGAGCAGTCGCTCGCATTGGGGCGGGCCTTGGCTACGATCGCGGAGGATCTCCGGCCCGACGCCGTGGTGTCCTCCCCTTACATGCGGGCGTTTCAGACGGCGGAGGTTGCCGTGGAGACCGCCGGCTGGCCCGTCAAAGTCCGCACCGACGAGCGGCTCCGCGACCGTGAACTCGGCATCCTGGACATGCTCACCCGGCAGGGCGTGGAACGGCGGCTCCCGGAAGAGGCCGAGCGCCGTCGGTGGCTGGGCAAGTTCTACTACCGTCCGCCCGGCGGCGAGTCCTGGGCGGATGTTGTGCTGCGGCTGCGCTCCGTCCTGGGCGAACTCAACAGTCTGGGCAGCGGGCAACGGGTGATGCTCGTGTGCCACGACGCCCTGATTCTTCTGGTGCGGTATGTCCTGGAGGGGATGACCGAGGCCGAACTCCTGGACCTGGCCGCCAGCACCTCGGTCCTGAACGCGTCCATCACCCGGTACGTCCGGCCCGAGGGGAATGGTCCATGGACGCTGGAAAGCTTCAATGTGGCGGACCACCTCACCGCGCAGGGCGTCGAGGTCACCGAACACGCCGGGGATGCCGATGTCCGCCCCCGGTAGCTCGGCCGGGGCGATCCCGGTAACACCATCGCTGCTGCGCGGCTGGCCGTTGCCGTCGGCCGGGGAGGACAAGTACTCCCGCGGCGCCGTGACGGTGATCGGCGGCGCCAGGGCCACGCCGGGCGCCGTCCTGCTGGCCGGCATCGCGGCGCTCCGGGCCGGGACCGGGAGGCTCACGCTGGCCGTCGCCGAGTCGGTGGCCGCACAGCTGGCTGTCAGCTTCCCGGAGGCCGGCGTCATCGGCCTGCCGGAAACCCGGGACGGCTCCGTGCGGGGCTCCGGGCTGGACCCCATTTACGCGGATCTTGAGAGTGCCGACGCTGTTCTGATTGGGCCGGGCCTGGATGACGCGGACCGCACGGAGGAGCTGCTCAGGACCCTGCTGAAAAGGGATGCCGACGGCGGCAGCACCGGCGCGGGTTCCGGCACCGGCGGTGCCACCATCGTTCTGGACGCATTCGCGCTGGGCTGCCTGCCCAGGTTGACGGAGGATCTGCAGCCCTGGCACGGGCGGCTGATCCTCACCCCGAACCCGAGGGAGGCGGGGATCCTGCTGGGCCGGGAGATGGACCGGCCCGAATCTGCCGTGCGCGAGATTGCCCGGCAGTACCAGGCGGTGGTCAGCTGCCAGGGATTCATTGCCCGGCCACCCGACGGGCAGGCCCCGGACGATCCCGGGCTCTGGGAAATCACCACCGGCTACGGCGGCCTGGGCACGTCCGGAAGCGGGGACGTGCTGGCCGGGGCCATCGCCGGGCTCCGTGCACGCGGCGCCAGCGACGCCCAAGCGGCCTGCTGGGGAACCCACCTTCATGCGGCCGCCGCCGACAGGCTCGCGAGCAGGCTGGGACCGCTCGGCTTCCTTGCCCGCGAGCTGACGGATGAACTGCCGGCGCTCATGCTGGAGCTTGCCACCTGACCTTGGCCAGCTACGAGGCAATCTGGTGCTGCGGCTCCTTCGTTTCGATCTCGATCTTCCGTGGCTTGGCCTTCTCGGCGACCGGTATCCGCAAGGTGAGCACACCGCCGTCGTAAGCTGCCTTCACCTGGTCAACGTCCAGGGTGTCACCGAGGATCAACTGACGGCTGAAAGTGCCGCGCGGGCGTTCGGAGGCGAGCATCTCCACGTCCTTCCCGGCAGGTTCGGGGCGCTGGGCCTTGACGGTCAGGACATTCCGTTCCACGTCGATGTCCACGGAGTCCAGACTGACTCCGGGCAGGTCGAACGCCACGATAAATTCATGGTCATCCCGCCAGGCGTCCATGGGCATGGCAGCAGGGTGCGCACTGGTTCCGAGGACCTGGCGGGTCAGCCTGTCCAGTTCGCGGAAGGGATCGGTACGCATCAACATGACTTTCCTCCTCGTCATAGGTGACTCACAAGTGAACCAGCCGATCTGTAGTGGCTGATATAGATTTTTTATAGCACCTAGACCTATTCGTGCGCAAGCCCGCACTGAGGGCCAACTGAGGAAGGAGTTGCTCTCCGGATGGTCAGCCGCTGACCGGCCTCATCGCACGGTAGCCGCGCACGGTAGCCGGACATGCGGATGACCCCCGGCGAGGCCGGGGGTCACCGTATCGGGAGGGTCACCCGCAACTGCCGATGCGCGATCTGGCGCTGTGGCGTGCCCAAACGGCGAATCGCCCTCAAGAGGCAGATGAAAAACCACGCGTTCGGATCCTCCCGGTAATGCCGTTTTAGCACCCGCATAATGGGCTGTTCAAGGGGTCCCCGCGGGTAACTTTTGTCCGTTCCCAGACACCTGGGCGCAGGGCCGAAGGGCACCCCCGGGCAGGGCCGGGTCGGGTGAGAGAGGGTTTCGGAAAAACCCACGTTAAGTGAGAGAGGGTTTCGGAAGAACCCACGTTAAGTGAGAGAGCGTCCGGGGGGAGGCGAAGCGGGCAGGGGGAAGCGGGGGCGGCGCTACCCCGGTAGCGAACGGGCGTGCCCTTTGTCTGCGGGGGTCTCTATATTGAAGGAATGACTCAGACTCCGCTGCAGGATTCCGCCGGTTCCGCCCCCGATTCCGCCGCCCCCAGGCCGCCGGTCGCCAAGAAGGTCCCCCACGTGCGGACCCACCACGGCGATACCTTCGTGGACAACTACGAGTGGCTGCGCGACAAGGAGTCACCGGAGGTTGTGGAGCACCTGAAGGCCGAAAACGCCTACCAGGAGGCCGTCACCGCGCACCAGGAGCCGCTGCGCGAGGCCATCTTCCAGGAAATCAAGGGCCGCACGCAGGAGACAGACTTGTCTGTCCCGAACCGCAAGGACGGCTGGTGGTATTTCAGCCGCTCGGCGGAGGGCAAGGAATACGGCATCCAGTGCCGCGTCCGGGCCCAGGACACCGGCAACCGCGTGGCGGACTGGACTCCCCCGGCGGTGGAGGCCGGCGTCGAAATCCCGGGTGAGGAAGTGCTGCTGGACGGGAACGTGGAGGCCGAGGGTCAGCCGTTCTTCTCCGTGGGCGGCTCGGCGGTGACCGTGGACGGCAACCTCTTCGCCTACGCCGTGGACAACGCCGGTGATGAACGCTTCACCCTGCACATCAAGGACCTGCGGACCGGCGAGCTCCTGCCGGACGTCATCGAGAACGTTTTCTACGGCGTCAGCTTCTCCCCCGACGGCACCCGGATCTTCTACACGGTGGTGGACGATTCGTGGCGCCCCTACCAGGTGAAAGCCCACGTCCTGGGCACGCCCGTCACCGAGGACGAGGTGATTTACCAGGAGGACGACGTCGCCATGTGGCTGGGCTTTGAGCTCTCCTCGGACAGGCGCTACCTCGTGCTGGGCATCGGCTGCTCCGAGTACAGCGAGACGCGCCTGTTGCGCTTCGATGACCCGACGGCGGCGATCACCACGGTGATTTCCCGCGACGAACGCGTCCTGTACGAGGCCGAACCCTTCCTCCTCGAGGGCGCCGACGGGGAAAAGCAGGAGCGCATCCTCATCACGCACAACCGGAACGCCGTGAACTCCATGGTCTCCCTGGTTGACCCGGCCGAGCTCACCAAGCCGCTCGCCGAGCAGCACTGGAGCACCGTCGTCGAACATTCCGACGACGTCCGCGTCAACGGTGCGGGCGTCACCTCCACGCACCTGATCGTCTCCGTCCGAAAGGACACCATCGAACGGGTGCAGGTGATGGGACTTTCCGGCCTCGGCACCCCCGCACAGGAGGCCCCCGTGGAGCCCGCCTTCGACGAGGAGCTGTACACGGCCGGCGTGGGCGGATCCGACTATGAGGCGCCGGTGATCCGGCTGGGCTACACGTCCTATTTCACGCCGTCGCGCGTGTACGACTTTGTCCTGCCCACTCCGGATCAGCCCGCCGGCGAGCTGCTGCTCCGCAAGGAAAGCCCCGTACTGGGCGGCTACTCCGCTGCCGATTACGTGGCCACCCGGGAATGGGCGGACGCGCCGGACGGCACCCGGATCCCGCTCTCCGTCCTGCGGCACAAGAGCATCAAACAGGATTCGACGGCGGCGGGCCTGGTTTACGGGTACGGCTCGTATGAGCTGAGCATGGACCCCGGTTTCGGCATCGCGCGGTTGTCCCTGCTGGACCGCGGGGTGGTGTTTGTTATCGCCCACATCCGCGGCGGTGGCGAGCTGGGCCGGCACTGGTACGAGGACGGCAAGAAGCTGACCAAAAAGAACACGTTCACGGACTTCGTGGCCGCCACCGACTGGCTCGCGAACTCGGGCTGGGTGGACCCCTCACGGATTGCGGCCATGGGCGGCTCCGCGGGCGGCCTGCTGATGGGCGCGGTGGCCAACCTGGCGCCGGAAAAGTACGCCGCGGTGGTGGCACAGGTGCCGTTCGTGGACCCGTTGACGTCCATCCTGGATCCGGAACTTCCGCTGTCCGCCCTGGAATGGGAGGAATGGGGCAACCCGATCACGGACCCTGAGGTGTACGCGTACATGAATTCCTACTCGCCGTACGAGAACGTGCGGGAGGTGGCCTACCCGAAGATCGCCGCGGTGACGTCCTTCAACGACACCCGCGTGCTCTACGTGGAGCCGGCCAAGTGGGTCCAGGAGCTGCGGAACAAGACCACCGGCAGCGAGCCCATCGTGATGAAGATCGAAATGGACGGCGGACACGGCGGCGCCTCCGGCCGGTACGTCCAATGGCGCGAGCGCGCCTGGGACTACGCGTTCATCGCCGATTCGCTCGGCGCCACGGAGCTGCTCCCGGGCGCCGGCCTGAAGTAACGCCACCCCTTTCCAATCAGGGGGGCCCGGGCCGGTGACCCGGAATACTAATCATGCTTACCATTGGGTGCAGCTTGTTTCCCGCCCGGGCCGAAGGAGCAGACATGTCGCTACGCAAAGGAACCTCCGTGCAATGGAACACGTCCCAGGGGCCCACGCACGGCAAAATCGTGGAAAAGAAGACCAGCGACTTTGAACTGGACGGACACACGCACCGGGCCATCGAAGCAGAACCGCAGTACGTTGTGGAGTCCGCCAAAACCGGTGCCCGCGCGGCCCACAAAGCCGCGGCTCTGACCGAGAAGGGCTGAGGCCATGGCTGACGCGCATCACGAGGTGCTCATCGTCGGCGGCGGCAACGCGGGGATTTCCCTGGCGGCACGGCTGCGCCGGTACGGCGTCACTGACCTCGCCGTCGTCGAACCCAAAGACCACCACCTGTATCAGCCGCTCTTTTCCCACATTGCCGGCGGAAAGGCCAAGGCGGCGGAGGCCATCCGGCCGCAGGCCTCCGTCACTCCGCCGGGGGTCGCCTGGATCCGGGACGGGGCCTGGGTGATCAACGCCGCCGCCAACACGGTGACACTGAACTCCGGCGACCAGGTGACCTACAGCCACTTGGTGGTCTGCCCGGGACTGCAGCTGGACTGGGACAAGGTTCCGGGCCTCGAAGCCGCGGTCCATTCGCCGTTCGGATCGTCCCACTACGAGTTCGATCTTGCCCCCAAAACCTGGACGCTGCTCAGCAGCCTCAAGGCCGGCACCGCGGTGTTCACCATGCCCTCCGGACCGGCCAAGTGCGCCGGCGCGGCCCAGAAGCCCATGTACCTGGCCTGCGATTACTGGCAGGACCACGGAGTCCTCGATGCCATCCGGGTGATCATGGTCCAGCCCTATCCCACCGTGTACGGCGTCCCGGGCGTCGACGACGAACTCAACCGGAAGATCGCCGAGTACGGCATCGAGCTGCGCCTCAACAGCGAACTCACGGCCGTGGACGCCCTCGGACGGACCGCACTGGTCCGGGACAACGCGGCGGGCACCACCGAGGAAATCCCTTACGACGTCCTCAACGCGGTCCCGCCGCAGTCTGCCCCGGACTGGCTAAAGGCCACCGATTTGCCCGCCCCCGGCGACGGCGGCGGGTTTGTGCAGGTGGACCCGGCAACCCTGCAGCACGTCCGCTACCCCAACGTCTGGTCCCTGGGGGACGCCGCCGCAACCACCAATTCCAAGTGTGGCGGCGCACTGCGCAAGCAGACCAAGGTGCTTGCCAAGAACCTCGTGGCAGCCCGCAAGGGGACGCCCCCGACCCAAAAGTACGACGGCTACGCAGTGTGTCCGTTCACCGTCTCCCGCTCCACGGTGGTGTTCGCCGAGTTCGACGCCGACTACCGGCCCAAACCCACCATCCCTAAGGTGCCCACGTGGAAGGAAAGCCGGGCGTCATGGGTGGTGGACCGCGACGTTTTCCCCCAGGTCTACTGGAACCTGATCCTCAAGGGCCGGGCGTAGCCGCGGGCCTTCACCCGGGCGGACGTGTGGCGGGCCTTCACCGGCTGTGCCACTCGTCAGCCAAAATCGCGTAGACCAGTTCGGTGGCCCACTCGCCCTTGTAGTGCCACTTGTCCACGTGCCGGGCTTCGAGTCGCATGCCGAGCCGTTCACAAAGGGCGGCCGATGCGGTGTTGAGGGCATCGAGCCGCGCCTCGATCCGGTGGAAAGCCAGCTCGCCGAATCCCAGGTCCAGTACGGCCGCTGCCGCTTCGCTTCCGTAGCCCTGTCCGCGCGCCTCCGGAGCCAGGGTCCAGCCCACTTCGGCCTGCCCGCGGCCCGGCACCCACTTGAGCACCACTTCGCCCAGGAGTCCCGGACCGTCCGCCGCCTCGATGGCCAGGCAGATCCAGTCGCCCTCCTTGTCAAAGCTGAAGTTGGCGTACTTGCCCACGGACTCCATTGACTTGGTGTAGCTTTTCGCCGGCCCGGGCAGGAAACGGGCGGTTTCCGGGAGGGAGTGGTAGGCGTGGAAGGTGTCCAGGTCGCGGCCCTCGAAGCGGCGCAGGACCAACCGTTCCGTTCGGAGGGGCAGGGTAATTTCCGGCATGGAGTGAAGGCTACGCCATGCGCCCTCAGCTCGATCAAAGCTGACAGACTGTCACTGTGGCAAAGGGAATTCATCGCATTCTTCCGGGCGGGGCCCGCGGCGCGGGCAGAACCATCGCCCTGCCGCGCAAACGAGCCCCGCTGACCCTCGGCCGTGCCCGCACGACGGCCGGCTTTATCCTCGCCGTGCTCCTTCCGGCACTCGCCACCCTGGTTCTTTCCCTCGCCCCGGATCTGAATCTCGCCACCCATGTGCTGGTCCATCTGACCGGCGTCATGGCGGTGGCCTTCATCGGCGGCTTGTGGCCGGCGGTGGTGGCTGCGCTGCTGGATTCCCTGCTGCTCAACTACTTCGAAACGGAACCGGTGGGGACGTTCAGCGTCAAGGATCCGCAGAACATTTTCGCGCTGCTGGTCTTCCTCGGCTCGGCCATTGCCGTGTCCCTGCTGGTGGGTCTCTCGGCCCGGCGCGCCCGCGAGGCCGCCCGGGCACGGTCCGAGGCGGCAACCCTCGCTGATCTGGCCCGGGATGCGCTGATCCAGGACGACACCGTGGCGGCTTTCCTCACCAAAGTCCGGGATACTTTCCAGGTCCGGTCCGCCGGGCTCTACACCCGGCCGGACGGCCAGCAGCCGGACAACCGGCAGACAGAGAACCGGCAGCCGGACAACCGGCAGGCAGAGTACAGCGGAGGCTGGGCGCTTCAGGCGTATTCCGGCGAGGTGCCTCCCCCGCCGCCCGGCTCCGAGGATCCCGCTGCCGGTGCCGTTGAACTTCCGAACCCGGCAACGGCGCTGGTGGTCACCGGCAGGGCCCTGTCGCCGGGAGACCGGCGCCTGCTGACCGCCTACGGGTCCCATCTCCTCCTGCTGCGCCAGCGCCAGTCGCTGCAGCACCAGCTGAGCGAGACAGCCAAGCTGGCCGAGGGCAACAGCATCCGGACCTCCATCCTGCGCGCCGTCAGCCATGACCTGCGGACACCGCTGGCGGGAATCAAGCTTGCCGTGACGGCCCTGCGGCGGCAAAACAAGCGGCTCCCGGCGGAGGTCCAGGCCGAAATGCTGGAGACCATCGAGTCGTATTCAGACCGGCTCGAATCCCTGGTGGGCAACCTTCTGGACATGTCCAGGATTTCGAGCGGATCCGCTGCGCCCCTCACCGCGCCGGTGACGTGGCGGGATGCGATCGAAGAGGCTTTGCGGGGAATTCCCGACGGCGCCATCAGGGTCGATCTCGCTCAGAACCTTCCGCTTATCGACGCTGACTTGGGGATGCTGGAGCGGGTCATCGCCAACATTGCGGAAAACGCCCTGAAATACGCGCCCGGCTCGGATGTGGTCATCGTGGGGCCCGCGAGCGGAACCGCAGCGGCCACCCTGGAGGGCCGTCCGTGCGGTGAACTGAGGATCGTCGATCACGGCCAGGGGGTTCCCGCCGCCAATGTCGTGAGCATGTTCGAACCCTTCCAGCGGCTCGACGACGCCCCGGATGGCCTGGGCATCGGCCTGGGCCTCGCCGTCGCGAAGGGTTTCACCGAAGCCATGGGCGGCCAGCTCGCCGCGGAGCCGACCCCCGGCGGGGGCCTGACGATGGTCATCCGCCTGCCCCTCTCCAGCGGACCCGAGAACGCGCACCTCACGTCCCGGGCTGACGGACGCTCCACAGAGGCGGGCCGGCGATGAGGACGGTGCTCGTCGTGGATGATGAAGCCCAACTCCTGCGCGCACTGCAGGTCAACCTGCATGCCGAGGGGTACAGCGTGCTCACGGCACTGGACGGAGCCGCCGCCCTCCTGCATGCCGAGAACAGCCGGCCGGACATCATCGTGCTGGACCTGGGCCTGCCGGACATCAATGGCGTGGACGTCATCACCAGGATCCGCCGCACCAGCAACACACCGATCATCGTGCTGTCCGCCCGGCACGGATCCGTGGACAAGGTCAGGGCCCTCGACGCGGGGGCCGATGACTACGTCACCAAACCGTTCGGGCTGGACGAGCTCCTGGCGCGGCTGCGGGTGGCCGAACGCCGGCTCGGTTCCTCGGACGGCGGCGAACAGCCCGGGAACATCGACGTCGGGGACTTCCAGGTGGACCTGGCCAGCCAAAAGGTGACCCGCGACGGCGCACCGGTGCGGCTAACCCCGCGGGAGTGGGGCATCCTGCAGCTGTTGGTCCGGAACCCGGGGCGGCTCATCACACAGCAGCAGATGCTGGCGAAGATCTGGGGCCCGGGTTACGGCAACGAGACCCACTACCTTCGGGTCTACATGGGCCAGCTGCGCCGCAAGCTCGAAGCCGACCCCGCCCGGCCCCGGCACCTGCTCACCGAAGCCGGCATGGGGTACCGCTTCGAGCCGTAAAGGATTCGTCAATAATTTGTTCTTTCGCGGGGTGGCAATTTTCGCCGGTGTTAGCTTCGGAGTGTGATCTCGAGCGTGCAAGTGCCGCCCGGAAAGGACTCCATGACCACCTTGAGCAGGACCCCGACAGACCCGTCGGCCCCGCGTCCGCACGGCAAGACCGCCCTGCGTAATTGGCTGCTCTTCGGGCTGCAGGACAGCAAGGGTGCGCATCAGGGCCCGGGCGGGGTGACCACCGCCCACGAGAAGAAGCACAGCTGGTGGCAGGTCATGTGCCTGACCGGTGTGGACTACTTCTCCACCCTCGGCTACCAGCCGGCCATCGCGGCCCTGGCTGCAGGCGTGATTTCCCCGCTGGCCACCATCGTGCTGGTCCTGGTCACGCTGCTCGGAGCCTTGCCGGTGTACCGGAGAGTGGCCGGGGAAAGCCACCGCGGCGAAGGTTCCATCGCCATGCTGGAGCGGCTCCTTCCGCGCTGGGGCGGCAAACTCTTCGTCCTGATCCTCCTCGGCTTCGCGGCGACGGACTTCATGATCACCATGACCCTGTCCGCGGCCGACGCCACGGCCCACCTGATCCAGAACCCGCTGGCCCCGGGCTGGCTGGCGGGGCAGAACATCGCGGTCACGCTGTTCCTGCTGGCTCTGCTCGCCGCCGTGTTCCTGCGCGGGTTCAAGGAGGCCATCGGCGTCGCAGTTGTCCTGGTGGCCCTGTACCTGGGGCTGAACGCGATCGTGGTTGTCCTGACCCTGGCGGAGGTGTTCACCCACACCGTTGCCATCGGCGACTGGTGGCAGGCGCTGACCACGTCCCACGGCAACCCGTTCATGGTGATCGGAATCGCGCTGCTGGTGTTCCCGAAGCTGGCGCTGGGCCTGTCGGGTTTTGAAACCGGGGTGGCCGTCATGCCGCAGATCCGCGGCGCGGAGACCGACACCGAGGCGAACCCCGCAGGCCGGATCAAGGGCGCCCGGCGGCTCCTGACCACTGCTGCGGTGATCATGAGCGCGTTCCTGGTCACCACGTCCTTCATCACCGTGGTGCTGATCCCGCAGCAGGAATTCCAGCCCGGCGGACAGGCCAACGGCCGGGCCCTCGCCTTTCTGGCACACCAGTACCTGGGCGTCGGTTTCGGCACCGTGTACGACATCAGCACCATCGCCATCCTCTGGTTCGCCGGCGCCTCCGCCATGGCCGGGCTGCTGAACCTGGTCCCCCGGTACCTGCCGCGCTACGGCATGGCGCCGGCCTGGGCCAAGGCCGTCCGGCCCCTGGTCCTGGTGTTCACGCTGATCGGGTTCCTCATCACCTTCCTGTTCAAGGCCGACGTCGATGCCCAGGGCGGTGCGTACGCCACCGGTGTGCTGGTGCTAATGACCTCTGCCGCCGTGGCGGTCACGCTCTCCGCCCGGCGCGGCCGGCAGCGCAAACGCACGGTCGGGTTCGGCGTCATCGCGGTGGTGTTCATCTACACCACCATCGCCAACATCTTCGAGCGCCCCGAAGGCATCCGGATCGCGGCCGTCTTTATCGCCGGGATCATCATCATCTCCCTGCTGTCCCGGGTCCGCCGCTCCTTCGAGCTGCATGCCACCCACGTGCACATGGACCGGCAGGCGCTGGAATTCATGTCTGAGGTGGTGGAGGGCCCCCTGGCCATCATTTCCCACGAACCGCTCCGGACCAGCGCCCAGGCGTACGAGGACAAGCTCACCTCGGCGATCGAGGTCAGCCATCTTCCCCTGAACCACCAGGCCCTGTTCCTCGAGGTCATCGTGGACGACTCCTCGGACTTCGAAACCGAGCTGCAGGTCCACGGCGTGGAACGGCACGGCTACCGGATCCTGGAGGTCCACGGCCCCGTGGTGCCGAACACCATCGCTTCGGTGCTGCTCCACATCCGGGACGTGACCGGGCTGATGCCGCACATCTATTTCCGCTGGACCGAAGGGAATCCGGTGACCAACCTCCTGCGCTTCCTGTTCCTCGGCGAGGGTGAGATCGCACCGGTCACCAGGGAAGTGCTGCGGGAGGCCGTGCCCGAGGTCACCAACCGCCCCTGGGTCCACGTCGGCTGACGGGCGCCGGACCATGAACTGGCGTGAGGCAGGCGGAGCGGGCGGGGTCAGGTTCGCAGCTCCACCCGAGGAAGTGGCGGATTTCCAGGGCCGCGGCGTGGACGGCTCCGCGTATCTGCCCCGTGGCGGCATCCTGTTCAAGGATGCCGACGGCGACCCGTGGTGGGTCATTTTCCAGGAGACCCCCGGGACGGACCCCCGCCACACCCACGTTCGCGGGGACGTGCTCGCCTGCACCGCGACCCACGACGAGCTCGTCCACGTGCGGGTCCTGGCCGCGGACGTGCTCCAAGTCGACGCCGACGCCGCCTTCCGGCAGGACGCTCCGGTCAGCCTGGAGGACGCCGCGGACGTGGCAGCCCGCATCCCCCGCCCCGGCTAAGCCGGAGCAGCGGATAGGGTTGCGGTCAGCTCTGGGCCTGGTCCAGCGGGACCGGAACGATGGGCTGGTCGTTCGCTGTCAGGTCAATGCCAAAGTCCTTCGCGAAGACCAGCCGGGTGTCCTTGTAGATACCCGGATGGCTCTCGTCCAGTTCGAAGACGCGGGCCCCACGGAGCCGGTTCCGCTCCGCACCGTCCAGCCCATAAGCGCCGAATCCCGTTCCGGGACCGTAGCCGAGCTGCACGCCGTAGTAATCACCCACGTAGGTGTTGACGTGGTCGTGCCCCACAAAGTATCCGCGGACATCCCCACGCTCCAGAAAGGCATTGAAAAGGCCCGAGTTGAAGGGACCGGGGCACTCATCCTCGTTGCGCTCGCCGACGATGCTGTGCTTGGCGACGGCGCGTGCGTGGTCCGCGTCCGTCCGTGAGTCGATGCTGGCGAACCACATGTTCCGGTGCTCGTGCAGGGCGATGTGGCCCCACATGAGGGAGGGTACTTTTCTTCCGTATTTCTGTTCCGTGGCGATCGACTGGTTGCGGTACCACGTGACCTGGTCCATGCGTACCCAGTCCCAGTCCGGGTAGCCTTCGAAGTTCTGGCCGTTGATGGCGTCCGGCGCGTACCGGCCGGTGTCGATCAGCCACAGGCCAAATGCAGGGTCCTTCGAGCGTGAGGACTGGACGAGTAGCTGCGAGTTGGAGGTTCCGGTCAGGCCCGGCACCGAGTCGGCGTTGACGTTGTAGGCGTAGCTCTGCAGAAACTGAAGCATCCTGGCCTCTGTCATCCCGGTTTTCTGCGCAGAGTCCTCATCGTGGTTGCCAAAGGTTACGGCCCACGGAATTTTGCGGCTTTCCATGGGTTTGACCACGTGGTTGAGTGCCTGCTTGACGTCCAATTCCGTGTCACAGCCGCCGTTGATCACATCGCCGTTGATCACTACGAAATCCGGCTTCTCCGCATCCAGGGTGCGGTCCATCAGCTCGATGGTTCGCCGGTCCGTCTGCTCGTCATCCTGGGTGTCGTTGAACTGCACCACTTTGAACCTGCCGTCCGGGCGGAACGCCAGCGTGGGCTTCGGCACCTTCCCACCGGGGGCGGCTTTGCCGGCGCCTGCAGCGGACACCGTAAGTCCCAGCGCCCCGAGCGTTCCGGCTGCTGCCAAGGCCGCTCGCCTGCTGAGTGTGGGCTGGTTGATGCGTGAATTCACTGGTCCCTCTCGTTGCGGTGGCGGGCCGGTTTTGGTGCCGCCTTACCCCGCAGACGATAGGGGAACCAAGCATCCGGCCCCGGAACTGACAGTGAACTTACGGTATTCCGCGTGCGCTCAGTCTGCGGGCTGTACGACGGCGGCAGTCGCCTCCGCGATGGCCCTTTCCTCGTCGGTGGGCACCACCAGGACAGGAATGGCCGACTCCGGTGTGGAAATCACGCGCGGTTCCTTGGAACGCTGGCTGTTCAGGCCGGCGTCGAGCGCTATGCCCAAGGCGCCCAGTTTGTCCGCGACCAGGGCACGGAACTGGTGCGAGTTCTCGCCGATCCCCGCTGTAAAAACGAGCGCCTTCGCGCCGCCGACGGCCACGTGATAGCCGCCGATGTACTTGGACAGCCGGTAGGACGCGACCGCGAGCGCCATGGTTGCCTTGGCGTTGCCTGCCTCGGAGGCCTCCACCACGGAGCGCATGTCGTTGTTGCCGGCCAGGCCCTTGAGCCCGGATTCGCGGTTCAGCGTGGTGTCGATGTCCTCCGGGGTCCAGCCTGCCCGGCCGAGGAACACCAGGATGGAGGGGTCAACGTCGCCCGAGCGGGTGCCCATCACCAGCCCCTCAAGCGGTGTGAAGCCCATGGACGTGTCCACGGATTTGCCGCCCCGAATGGCCGTGACGGAGGCGCCGTTGCCCAGGTGGGCGATGACGCCGTCGAACTCTTCCACGGGAAGATCCAGCAGCCCGGCGGCGCGGTGCGTGACGTATTCATGGGAGGTGCCGTGGAAGCCGTAGCGGCGGATGCCGTGGTTGGTGTACAGCTCGTCGGGGACGGCGTACCGCCACGCGTGCTCGGGGAGGCTGCGGTGAAAGGCGGTGTCGAACACGGCAACCTGCGGCAGGTCCGGCCACTTCCTGCTGATGGCACGGATCCCCAGCACGTTGGCGGGGTTGTGCAGCGGGGCCAGCGGGTTCAGGCGCTCGATGGCGCGGGTGATCTCGTTATCGATCAGGACCGGTTCGCCGAACCGCTCGCCGCCGTGCACCACCCGGTGACCCACGGCTCCCAGCTTCAGGTCGGGGAGCTCCGCATGGATGGCCGCATCCACCTGCTCCAGCGCCTCCGCATGGTCCCGCGGACCCTCAATCTCGCCGTCCCCGCCACCGCCGGTGCCCATGCCGATCTTCTCGATCAGCCCCTCGGCCAGCACACTGCCGGCGGCGACATCGCGCACCTGGTACTTGAGCGAGGAAGAGCCGGAATTGATGACGAGCACAAGCATGCGGGCCTCCTGAGCCTTGCTGGCGTGGTTATTGCCACTATAGGTGGGGGCGGCGCGGGTTAGGCGGCACCTCCGAAGGTGATGTCAGCCTCCCGCGATGTCCCGGAGGGTCTGCAGATGTTCCTCCCACGCTGTGCGCCCGCCGGCAGTCACGCTCGCCGAGGTGCGCGGCATCTTGCCCGCAAAGCTTTTGCGGATCTTTACATAGCCGGCTTTTTCGAGGACGGCTAACTGCTTGCTGAGGACGGAGTCGCTGACCTGGATGGTGTCCCGCAGGTCCTTGAAGTCCATCGACTCTGCACCCGCGAGAGCGGCCATGATGGAGAACCGGACGGGCGCGTGGATGAGGTCGTTGAGCCGGTGGCGTGGATGATCCGCGGCCGTACTCATGCCCGCAACTCGCGAAAGGCACCTGTCAGGCCCACTCCTGCGAGTACGACGGCGGCGCTTGCGTAATACCAGAGGTTTCCGTCGCGGAAGAGGCTGACTCCCGCCCCCAGTGCGACGCCGTACAGGACCATGTAGGCAATCAAAGACGTCAGGAACCGCTTGGTGTACCCGGCTTTGGTGGACGTCTGGAACATGGGCCAGATGCAGGCCGTGGCCGCGGCCCAGATTCCGACGGCGGTAGCGAGGATGGGAGCCCCGTAACCGGTGTGGGACACGATGTGCATGCCGACCATGAGCATGGAGCCCAGGATGGCGAGGCTGGTGAAGACCATGGCAACGGGCCACGCGGCAGCGTTGACGGAGGTGGCACTGATTGACTGCGCCTTCGCCAGGAGCTCGTGCGCCTCGGCAGGGGTGGGGTTTCGGGTTGCCTCGTCCATGGTGTTGCCTTTCCGTGGCGGTTTCCAATGCGCCAATTATAGGAAAGTACTTTCCATTGAGTCAAGTACTTTCCTAACCCCATTGCGCCGGCGGCCCGGGCCTGCATAGAGTCGGTGGACACGTTGCACTACGCAGAGAGGGACTTCCATGCCGAACGACACCACTCAGCCCGACAACTCAGACACCACCGCCGAGGAACCCAGCACCACCGGGTCAGGCACCAAGGACCCCACCACCGTCGAAGGTGCCAACCCGGCCCTGGACGACACCGGAAAGCCCAAGGCCGCGGAAGTGGGCGAGGCCCCGGAACAGCCGGAGAATCCGCAGGATCTGGACCTTACGCCTGAGGGCCTGTCCGATGAGCCGGCCAAAGAGGAGGACCCGGAGAGCGTCGCCAAGCCGGAGAACAGCTAGGGCCCTCCACTCTCCACGGCCTGCACGGAGATGAGGACGAGCCCCAGGTCCCGGATCCTTGTGAGCACCCCGTGCAGGGCGGCCTGATCGGCCACGAATCCGCTCAGTTCTGTGGTGCCGTCAGCTTCCGGAGTCACCACGAGGCCGTCGAACCAGGCCGACCAGTGCTGGTCCAGGTGCCCGCCGATACGGATGTCGTACCGGGCGGGCACTTGCTGATTGGGGATGGCGCTCATCATGCCCTCGCACGGGGCGCCGCCCCCGGAATCACTTCGCACTTTCCGGCTGGACCGGCTTCACCGGCGTTACGACGGCCCCCGCACTGTCCCGGTCCGCCGTCGTCCGCAGCCCGCTCCACAGCGAGTACCCCAGGCCGATCAGCGCCACGCCGATGGGAAGCGCGAACAGCCTGTCGTTGACCTGCGGCAGCAGCGGGAGGGCCAGGGTTGCCACGGCCCCCACGGCGAGCAGTGCCGCAGCCCAACGCGCGAGCACCCTGGCGCGGAACAGTGCGATGCCGAAGAGGAGTCCGCCGCCGAGGAACGTGACGGCGGATGCGAGGTTCAGGCCGAACATCAGGCCGATATCGCCGGCCACGGGGTCGCCCATGACGGTAGCGAAAACGTCGTTGACGTAGCCGGGTTCCGTGCGGGCGAGGGTCGGCAGGACCACGGCTCCGATGAGCTCCATGCCGAGCATGATGAGGTAGCCGGCACCGAACACGAGGTAGCCCACCAGCCCGAGCACTCCGGCCCGGGCCACCTGGCGCAGGTACATCCCGGTGATGCCGATGAGCGACAGGCCGGCCATGAGCACTTTCAGGCTTTGGCGGACCGTGTATTCGGTGGTGGTGGCGAATGCCGCGTCCAGGTGCGGGTGGTTGATCTGCACGCCGATGAACAGCAGGCCCGCGGCGGCCGCGGACAGGCCGGCCCAGCGGGTGAGCTTGGTGGTGGTAATGGACATGTGGGGCTCCCTGGCTTGTATGGTGCGGCGGCGGATGCTGCCGGCTGATTCCAAGGTAAGGAGCGGCGGGGTGAGCGCGCGTCACCCCATGATGTGACTGACAGGGTGAACCTGCTATGACCGGCCGACCGGTTAGAGCAGGCCGCGGTCACGTCCGCGGCGGACGGCCGCCCGGCGGCTGCTGACGCCGAGCTTGGTGAAGATGTGTTTGGTGTGCGTGCGCAGCGTGTTGTGCGAAATGAACAGTGCGCGGGCGATCTCCGGCCCGCTCAGTTCACTGTCGAGGAGCCTCAGAACCTGCAGTTCCCGCTCGCTCAGCGGGTCAACGTCCGACGGGGGCTCCTCACCTGGGCGCGACGGCTCCGGGCGCGATGGTACCCAACCCGAGGCTAGCGGGTGCGGGGGCGCAGCCAGGGCGAGCAGACGCCGCGCGTGGGCGGCAGCCCCGCCGTCGTCCATTGCAGCATCACCAGACTCACGCACAGCCCCGCGCAGCAGCGCCAGCATGGGCGGCCCTTCGCCGAGGAACAGCCGCACGTACTGCTCCGGCTCGGGCACCCCGGTGAGCGCAGACGCCAGCGCCTCCTGTGCGCGCGGGGTGTCGCCCAGCGCATCATGCGCGAGGGCCTGGAGCAGGCGGATTTCCACCACGCTGCCCGCACGGCCGGATGGGGCCGCGTCCGCGAGCAACCGGTCCAGCAGGTCAAGCGCACCCGCGGCAACGGGGGTGTTCGGCTGCTTCCGCTGCTGCGCGATGAGCAGCCGGACCAGGGTGAGGTGGCTGTACTCGTGCAGGTAGCCGGCTTTGTCAGCGGCCGTAACCCCGGCGGCACGTGCCCAGGCGGCGGCCGCGGCGAGGTCACCCTGGCGGATCCGGACGCGGGCCTTGATGGCCGGGACGGGGCGCACTGCGGGGAAGAACCCGGGCCGGAAAAGCTGCTCGGCCTGGTCCAGGTATGTAAGGGCGCGGCCTGGATCGCCCTCGTCCTGGGCAACCAGGCCCTTGGCCACAAACCACCGGTAGCGGCTTTCGGTCATGGGCCCCCGTTCCACGAAGGCCGCGGCGGCGTCGAGGTGCTTGATGGCGCCGCCCGGGTCACCGGACTGGCGGCACAGTTCGCTCAGGGCCACGTGCAGTTCCGCGCCCGCCCGGGCCAGGGCGTCGCCGCGGGTGTTCGCCTCGTGCAGCGCAGCCTCGCAGATCCGCCGCGCTTCGCCCGGCCGGCCGGCAGCCTGCCACATGTCCGACAGGATGACCGTGCTGCTGAGCTCGTCCAGCAGGTTCCCGGCTGCGCGCAGGCTCGCAACAGCCTGCGTGAACGTCTCCAAGGCACGGCGCACGTCGCCCTCCGCCCATGCGGCAAGGCCGAGGAAGGCGCCCGCGGCACCCCGCGCAAGGTGGTGGCCGGGACCCGCCAACGCCAAGGCGTTCCGGGCGTGGGCGGCGGTGCCTGCCACATCGCCCCTGGCCTGCGCGAGCGAGGCCCGGTAGATGGCAATCGTGGCCGGGAGCATCAGCTCCTCGTCGGTTGCAGGGCGGTGCGCCGGTTCGGCGGAGGCCGCGTCGGCCAGCCCACGGTCGGCGTCGTCAAACCGCTGCTCCGCACCCCCGAGCTCGCCTGCACTCATCAGCATGCCGCCATAAAACACGCTCAGCACCGGGCTCCGGCGGATGACAGCGTCCGGCAGTTCCCTGAGCCAGCCAAACAGGACGGCATCCTGGCGGCTACGCCGCAGCACCGGCACGGCCAGCTCCACCAGGTGCCCGGCCCGGTCAAAGTCCTTGCCGGCGAGCGCGTGCCGGATGGAGTCCTCAAGGTGGCCGTGCGACTCGTACCAGTGGCTGGCGCGTTCATGCAGCACTGGAATCCGGCCGGGCTCTTGACCGAGCAGGCGTCCGCGCAGCACGTCGGCGAAGAGGTGATGGTAGCGGTACCACTCGCGCCGGTCATCCAGCGGGATGACAAAAAGGTTGGCGCGTTCCAAGGCCACCAGTGTGGCGCTTCCATCCTCGCGGCCGGTCACCGCGTCGCAGAGCGGGCCGGTGAGCCTGCCGAGGACAGCGGTGTGCAGCAGGAAACTGCGGACCGACTCCGGCTGATGCTCCAGGACTTCCTCCACCAGGTAGTCCACGATGTACCGGTCGTTCCCGGCGAAGCGCTCAATGAACCCGGCGGCGTCGTTGCGGTCCCTGAGCGAAAGTGCGGCCAGCTGGAGCGCGGCAATCCAGCCCTCCGTCCGCTGTTCCAGGGTGGACACCTGCCCCGGGTCCAGGTCCAGCCCCGCAACATCTTTGAAGTAGGCGGCAGCCTCTTCCGGGGTGAACCGCAGGTCAGCGGCGCGGATCTCGGCCAGATCACCCCGCACCCGCCAACGGGACAGCGGCAGGTCAGGGTCCGAGCGCGTGCTCAGCACCACGTGCACGTGCGGCGGCAGGTGCTCCACAAAGTAGGTCATGCCGGCGCGCACTGCCTGGCTGTCCACGGCGTGGTAGTCGTCCAGCACCAGCCAGACGTCCTCTGCCACTTCAGCGAGGTCGTTCACAAGGGAGGTGATGACCAGCTCGGTGGCCGATGGGGAGGTCCCGAGGAGCTCCAGCGCCCCTGCCCCGACGCCGGTCACCGCCTCCTGCAGGGACGCTGCAACATACGTCCAAAAAGTGGCCGGCTCGCTGTCCGCGGGCTCCAGCGAAAGCCAGGCAACGCGGCGGCCCTCACCGGCCGCACCCAGCCAGTCCGCCAGCAGGGCGGTCTTCCCGAACCCCGCCGGGGCGGACACAAGCAGCAGCCCGGACTCCGCGCCGCGGCGAAGCTTCTCCCGCAGCCGCGGGCGTGCCACAAATCCGCGGCGCGGCGCGGGAACATACAGCTTGGTGGCAATCATCGAGCGTTTCATCCGGATCCGTCCCGCGCAGGGCGGCGACGCCCGCACTCAGCCAGGTGCCGCCGTCGGGCGTTTGAGTTTGAACCCTCGCCCCAACGCGGGGTCACTTAACGCCCAAAGTTACCTGCGGAGGGGACTTTAAGTGACCCCGCGTTGCTGTCCGCCGGAACCTGCGCCTGGATGGCCGTGATGGCCACGGTGTTCACGATGTCCTCCACCGTGCAGCCGCGGGAGAGGTCATTGACCGGCTTCCGGAGCCCCTGCAGGACGGGCCCGACGGCGACCGCCCCCGAGCTCTGCTGCACCGCCTTGTACGTGTTGTTGCCGGTGTTCAGGTCCGGGAAGATGAACACGGTTGCCTGCCCTGCCACGGTGGAGCCGGGCATTTTGGACTCCGCGATGGCGGCGTCCACGGCGGCGTCGTACTGGATGGGGCCTTCGACGGCGAGATCCGGGCGGCGCTGGCGCACCAGTTCGGTGGCCTGCCGGACTTCGTCCACCGCCTCGCCGGAGCCGGAGCCGCCGGTGGAGTAGGACAGCATGGCCACCCGGGGTTCCACGCCGAACTGCGCGGCGGTCTCGGCCGAGGCCAGCGCAATGTCCGCCAGCTGCTCAACGTTGGGGTCCGGGTTCACGGCGCAGTCGCCGTAGACCAGCACCCGGTCCGGCATGAGCATCAGGAACACCGAGGAGACGATCTTGACGCCGTCGCGGGTTTTCACGAACTCCAGCGCGGGCCGGATGGTGTGCGCGGTGGTGTGCGCGGCGCCGGAGACCATGCCGTCCACCACGCCCAGCTGGACCATCATGGTCCCGAAGTAGCTGCCGTCCTGCATGATTTCCAGCGCCTTGGCCAGGTCCACGCCCTTGTGCGCCCGCAGTTCGGCGTACTTTTCGGCAAACTTCTGGCGCAGCTCCGAGGTGGCCGGGTCCACGATGTTGATTCCGGACAGGTCGATGCCGTTGGCCGCGGCAAGCTCCCGGACATCCGGTTCGGGGCCCAGCAGGGTCAGGTCGCACACGTCGCGGCGGTGCAGGATTTCCGCGGCGCGCAGGATGCGCACGTCCGTCCCTTCCGGCAGCACCACGTGCCGGCGCTGCGCGCGGGCCCGCTCGATGAGGTCGTGCAGGAACCGCAGCGGGGTCATCCGTTCCAGGCGGGGCAGGTGCAGGCGTTCCACAAGCTCTGCCTCGTCCACCCGCTTGGACCACAGGCCCAGGGCGGAGGCCACCTTGCGGCGGTGCCCGGACCAGATCTCGCTGCGGACTTCGGAGACGCGCTTGGCCGTCATGTAGGTGTCCTCGCCGGCGGAAAACACCGGGAACGGCGCCTGCGCCAGGAGCGGATAGATGTTGGCGTCCGGCGCGAGGCCGCCGGTGAGGATCAGGGCAGACGGCACCGGAAATTCCGGCGAGAACGACGACGCCAGGCAGGCCACCATCACGTCCGCACGGTCCCCCGGGACGATCACCAGGGCGCCCTCATCCAGGACGTTCAGGAAGTTGCCCACGTTCATGGCCGCGACCTTGATGTCCTTCACGTCGCGTTCCATGTCCGCACGGCCGGCGATCTGCCGCACACCCAGCGCTGTGGCCACCTCGCCGGTGGTGGGCCGGGCGATCTCCTCCAACTCGGGGAGGACATACACCGGCCGGCCGGAGACTCCCACCTTCACCTCGGCCGCGATCCTGTCCACTAACGTCGCGTCGGCGCGGTTCACCATGATGGCCAGCAGCGAGCACTTCTCCGCGATCAGTTCCTTGCGGGCAACTTCGACGGCGGCCGCAGCTTCCGCCACGCTGAGCCCCTTGGCCCCCACCACGGCCACTACCTGGGCAGAAAGGTTGTTGGCCAGCCGGGCGTTGAGGTCGAATTCGACGGCGGCGTCCTGACCGGTCAGGTCCGTCCCCTCCACGATCACCACGTCGCAGTGCCGGGCGATCCCGGCAAAGATCTCCACGCAGCGGGCATCGATCTCGGCCCGTTTCCCGTCGGCCAGCAGGGCGCGCACCTCGCCTGAAGTCAGTCCACCGCGGCACCGGTCGTCGTCGAGTCCGAAACGCGCCTTCATCAGCGCCACCATGGGGTCTTCGGCCGCATCCGGGCCGTGAACCACCGGCTTGAAGAAGCCGATCCGGTCCGCGTGCCGGTGAAGTGTGTCCGCGAGGCCCAGGGCGATCAGGGATTTGCCCGAGCCCGGAGTGGTTGCGCTGACGTAAATGCCTTTGGCCATGGTCCGCCCTTTGCTGTGCTGGTGCAGGTACAACCATCCTTGCACCTCGGGCGTGCACAGGTGATCTCCCCCAGCCCCAGCGCTCTCTCACTTAATGCGGGTTTTCTGGGGATGCTCTCTCACTTAACGTCGGTTTTCCGGGGACGCTCGCTCACTTTCTTGAGGAAAGTGAGAGAGCGCTTGGGAAAAACCCGCATTAAGTGAGAGAGCGTCGCCAGGGTCGGGGGCGGGGCGGCGGCGGGACTGCACTGGGCGGCGGCGGGACTGCGCCGGGCGGCGCCGGGAGTGCTCCCCGCCGCCGCCGCCCCCTCCTTTGGCAACTTTGCGCAACTTTGGGCAACCGATTGCCAAAAGCTGGTTTCCTGCTATACGGTAATACCCGCGTCGACGGAGCTGTGGGCGCCGTCTCAGAACAGGAAAAGCAATGACGCAAAGCCCCTCGCCTACGGGCACCCAGACACACGGCGCGCTTCACCCGGCGGCCGTCAACAAGACCGAACTGCGCCGCGCCGGCTGGGCCGGCTTCATTGGCACCGTGCTGGAAAACTACGACATGGTTGTTTACGGTGTTGGCACCGCCATCATTTTCAACACCCTGTTCTTCCCCAACGTCTCCCCCGCAGTCGGCTTCATCGCCAGCTTCGGCGCCTACGCCGTCGGCTTCATCGCCCGGCCCATGGGCGGCCTGTTCTTCTCCCGCTACGGCGACAAAATCGGGCGCAAGTTCGTTCTCGTGGCCACGCTGGCCCTGATGGGAACCGCCACCTTCGCCATGGGCCTGCTGCCCACCTACGAATCCGTGGGCATCCTGGCTCCAATCCTGCTGACCGTCCTGCGCTTCATCCAGGGCTTCGGCGCCGGCGCCGAAATGGCCAGCGCCGTGGTGCTGCTCGCCGAATTTGCACCCAAGGGCAAGCGCGGTGCCATGACCTCGCTCGTCTGGGCGGGCGCCGCCGTCGGCTCCGTCTTTGGTTCCGGCGCGTGGATCCTGGTCCAGCTGTTGCCGCGCGAAGACCTCGAGTCCTGGGGCTGGCGTCTGGTGTTCCTCTCCAGCGCCCTGGTGACAATCGCGGCTTACCTGATCCGCCGCAACATGAAGGAATCCCCGGTCTTCGCCGAGCTGAAGAAGGAGCACGTGGAGGCGGCCTCCCCCGTCTCCGAGGTGCTCAAGAAGGGCCGCCGTCCGCTCCGCCAGGTCTTCCTCATCAACATGGGCACACACGCCCACTCGTATATCTACCAGGCGTTCCTGGGCACCTTCCTGATCTCGGTCGTCAACATCGATAAGACCCTGATCCCCCAAATGCTGGCCATGGGCGGCCTGTTCGCCATCCCCGCGGCCCTCATCGCCGGACGGGCCACCGACCGCTGGGGCCGGAAGCCCGTGAACGTCTTTATCCTCGCGTTCCTCTTCCTGTTCTCCTTCCCCGCGTTCTGGCTCACCAGCACGGGCAACGTCTGGCTGATCGCCCTGGTCTACGCCGTGGGCTTCACCTTCGCCGTGGAGGGCGGCATCGCGACCCAGTCGGCCATGTACGCGGAGCTGTTCGGCTCCAAGTACCGCTACGCCGGCGTGGCGATTGCCCGTGAGTTCTCCGCCATCTTCGGCGGCGGCATCGCGCCCATCATCTGCTCCGCCCTGCTGGCGTGGGCCACCAATTCCTACTGGCCCATTGCCGTTTACATGATGATCATCGTGGGCATCTCCCTGTTCCAGGCCATCAAGACCCCCGAGACCAGGGACCGGGACCTCACGCTGGAGGAAAACGCCAGCTAACCGCTGCTTCACTCGAGCTCCGTCACGAAAAAGCGGTGGACCACCCCGGGGTGGTCCACCGCTTTTGTGTTCTTCGGCACCACGGGGCGCTACGGTGGAGGGACAGAGCCAGCCACAACCTAAGGAAGGCCGCCATGAGTCAGCACAAAGAGCCGGACCCCGGGTTCATCATTCCCGATCCCTCCACCCTCAGGGAGGACAGCCCCGGCGACGTCGGTGACGAGGCCAACGTCATCCGTTTCAGTGAGGAGCAGGCACTGATCGAGGAACAGGTTCACGGCATCCGCCCGGACACCTACAGCGTGCCGCGTGGCGGTCCCACCATGGAGGAAGCGCGCGGCAACATGGACCTGACCGACACCGGCACCAGCCCCTCCGATGACAGCAGCGACGACGGCCTGCACGGCGGTGCGGAAGCCTGAGCACGGGGAACCCCGGGGAGACCCGGGACACCTGCACCGGCTGATGACCGGGCCGCCGCACCTGCGCGGCGCCTCACAGCTGGTAGTCGGCCTCGGCCCGCAGGGTTTCGTGGACGCACAGGATGTTGTGTTCGGTGTCCATGAACCAGGCGCACTTCTCGGAATCCGTGGTGCAGATATGGTTTTCGGTCTTCAGGTTGGGCAGGTTGTAGTCCTGGAACCGGACGCCTCTGGCTTCCATGTCCTGAACGGTCCGCTCAATGTCGCGCACCTCAAAGCTGAGGGCGGTGTGCTCGGAATGTTTGCCATCCGAGACTGGCTTCAGCTGCAGCGTCGGGCCGCCATCGGCACCGAGTAGCTCGCTTCCATCCTCTGTGGTTCCGCGGAGCGGGAGGCCCAATTTTTCAGTGTAAAAACTGTGGGCGCGCGCCACATCATCTACCGGCAGGATGGTTGTGGCTGTGTTCAGGGCTAGGTTCATTTCGCCACCTCCTACGGGGACGATCTTACGCCTGGGCGCGCCTGTTGCTCCATCACTTGCGGTTACCGTGAGGTTGGGCGCTCCCGCTTCCGGCGCCGGAGCACCATCAACAGAACCCCGCCGACGACGAGGGCGGCTGCCGCCAGACCGGCGGCCAGGAAGAGCCCGGAGGCCCCTGTACTAGCCAGGGTTGCGGGTTGTTCGGCTCCCAGTGGAAGTACGACGACGGCGGCACCGGCTGCGGGCGCCGGCGCCGCTTTCGCGGCGGGCACCTCCGCAGGGGTTGCGGCAGGCGGGTCAGCCGGGGTTGCGGCAGGCGGAACCGGCGCAGTCCCGGCCGGCGGAACAACGGCGGGCGGATCTGCCTGTGTTGCAGCAGGAGGAACGGGCGGAGTCCCGGCGGGCGGGGCAACAGGAGGAACAACGGCTGGCGGGACCACCGGAGGGATGGCCGGAGTTACTGTTTCAGGCACTGCGGCGAACTGGAACTCCGCGGCTCCCGATGCACTGAATCCGTTGACGGTCTCGGCTTTGAACCGCAGCGGCCCCGAACCGGTGGGGGCGGTAAAGGACCATGCCCCCTTGGCGTTCACGGGCACCTGGAAGGGCGCTCTCCCCGCCACGGTGACCTTGACCTGTGAGCCGGCCGCGACTGCCGAGGCGGGAGCGGCCGCCACCATGCCGGTGACGGTTTGGCCGGCGTCGAACGTTGCTCCCGGGGCAGGCGAGGTGACCGTGGGCTTGTTGAGGAAAACTTCCAGCTGGGCTCCCCCGGGGATGCTGGCCAGGGAGTCCTCGAGGGTGGCGGCGATGGCCCGCTTCTGAGTGGACCCGAGAGTCTCCGCTCCCGTGTGCGTGCCCACCGCATAGTTGCCGCTGATCCAGGGGCCGCCGGAATCACCGCCGGCCGAGGTGACGGAGGATGAGTCAAAGGCGCGCACGGGACGCAGGTCGTTGTCATAGTCGGGCGGCACACTCTTGGACCCCGGCATCATCACGATCGCGATGGAATCAATGACGCCGCACTTCCACCCTGTTGTGCGTCCGGACCGGCATACGGGATCGCCCTGTACAGGCGCTTTGGTCCCTACAATCTTGACGGAATCCGGGGTCTTGGCAGCTCCCCAGGTTGTGGCTGCCGGCTGTGGGTTGAGGCCGGTGGCAATGTCCTTGACGACTGCGATGTCGGTGCCCACCACGGATCCGCCCGCCGTTGCCGCGGCGTTGTTGGCCCCGCCGAACTGGCTGAACCCGAAATTGCCGAGCGGAGCCAGCGCAGGCAGCGGCCACGGGACCGGCGTAGTGCTGCCACCAGCCGCAGCCCAGCTGAGCGGCTCAAGGCCGGTGAGCTTGGCCGCACCGTCCTGAGTGCAGTGCCCGGCCGTGAGGACCAGCGGGAGTCCTGTGGGACCGAATGCGCTGAACCCCGTGGAGCACTTGGCCGTATTGTCGAGAAAATAGCCCTGGCCACCGAGAACATCGTCCTCGGTTTTGACGGACGCGCCCTTCTCAAGCCGGACGTTGGCGTAGCGGGACACGAACTGGGCAGGGGTCAGTTTGCCGGCGGTGGCCTGTGCCCGGGCGGTCCCCGCCGGGGAGGACAGGGCGCCGGACGTGGCGGGAACGTCAGATTCCGGCGTATTCACGGAACCCGTGCGGATCACAAAGTGCCCGTCGGTGAAGGCCACGGCCTGAAGGCCCCGGGTCCCCACATCGCTCACGTAGGCCTGAAACAGCTGATCAATATTTTGTGCCACCAGCTCCGGCGCGGAAGGAGCGGGTTCGGGCTGAACCTCGGACGGGGCGCTGGCCTTCGAGGTGGACGGGGCGGCGTCGGCCGCCGGAGAGGTCCCTGCGGCGGGTTCAACGGGTGTTGGCGCAACCAGCACAAAGGCTGACGGGCCCGGTTGGTTTAGCTCATCCACCGCGGACTGAAGGGCGGGGCCGGTACCCTGGACCAGGATTCCGCCGTCCTTCAGGCTGAGGCCCACAAAGCCGGGAACCACCTGCAGGGTCTTGAGGGCGTCGGCTGCCCGGTGGCCAAGTTCCCCTGCGGCGTTGAACTCCGCCAGGCTCATGCCCAGATCATGAAGCAGCGCTTCCGAGAGGCCGGCCTCGGACGGTCCGGCTGAGGGACGGTCAGCCGGGGGAACGCTGACGGTGGACGTGGTGGTTTCCGAAACGGCCGCTCCCGGGACGGCCACGGCCGGGACAACGCCGAATCCCAGGGCAAAAGCCAGGCCGGCCACTGTTCCCGCCGCAAAAACTCGTTTCATTCGGATAGCCGTTCCGCTCGTCCCGCCCAATTACGCCCACTGCGCCCATGAGCGGTAACCATTTCTCACGGTACCGTCACCATCTGTCACACTGGCCACTTAGGTCACAAGGGTACCTGCCCGGCGGCGAGGCGCTCAATGGAACCGATTTCTTGCGGGGACAGCCCGTTCTGCAGCAGGAATGCCCGGCTGTCCAGTTCGCGGACGAACGTCACCACGGCCCGGCCGCGCTCTTCCAGCAGCGGCGCCAGATCGGCGTCGGGCAAGTAGCGTTCGCGCGCGTGCGGCGGACCGTGCGTGCGGTAGCGCTCGTTGATTCCGCGGGCGGCCTGCGCGTACCCGTCGGCGATGCGCTGGTCGGGGTGGCCGGCAAGATCCTGGATCATGGCCGCCACCAGACCGCTGCGGTCCCGCCCGGCCGCGCAGTGAATGACCACCGCTCCTGCCGCGGCAGCAGCCACGGCACGGAAAACGGCAACAATTTTCTGCGGGTAGAGCCTGACATTATGCAGGTAGTGGGCCGGATCGTTGAGGTAGGGCCCACAGACGGCGGTGAACCGAGGATCATCGGGTTCTTCAGTGGGGGCGATGACAATGTTCATGCCGGCAAACGCGTGATCGGCAATCACCGGGTCCGTGTCCCGGCGCAGCGCCTCGCGGGGGTGACGCAGATCCACCACGGTGCGGACGCCGTCGTCGTACGCCTGCTGCCACCCGGCTTCGGTGAGCCACTCGCGCCGGCCCATGCGGTAGACGCCGCCGGCAACGCGCCAGGCATTAACCGCCCCGTCCCAGCCCACGGGATCCCCTCGTTTCTCCACCCGCACAGCTAACCACAATGCCGCTTCCGGCTGCATGCGCCGATGCCCGTACTCATGCGTAGTCGGGCACCTGGAAAGTCGAGTACAGCCACCCAGTGACGGGTGGGGTGCATGGGGCGTACGGTAACCATTACCCGCTTGTGCCGCTCGTCCAATTGATAACTCTGAGGGGAAATCCGATGGCAACAACAACAGTACGACGGCGGCGCGCGGCTCTTGCAGCCGACCTCGCCACCCTGACCATGGTTCTGGGATTTGCAGCAGGCCCTGCCGAGGCAGCGCCGCCGCCTAAGGCCGACTATGTTGCGCTGGGAGATTCCTACTCAGCAGGGACAGGCGCCGGGCCGTTCTCACCGACATCGAATTGCGTCCAAACCAAAGGCGGCTACGTTGACATTGTCGGCAACACGGGCCGCGTGAACTTCCTGGCAAAAAAAGCCTGCCACGGGGCACTATTGACGGACGAAGGTGATGTCTCACCCATTCCTACCGTCCTTGAGCAGATTGGTGACAGCAGCGCCGCCCTCTCCGCAGCCAAATTTGTCAGCATCACCGCGGGAGCCAATGATGTGGACTTCAGTTCAGTATTCGTTGCCTGCGCCAATCCGTTGTCGGATTGCAGCGCCGCGATAGCAAATGCCGAAGGTAAATTCGCCGGGCTTGCTTCGAAGCTTATGGTCACCTATCAGGCTCTCCGCATGGCAGCGCCAACCGCGAAGATCGTTGTCCTCGGATATCCCCACCTCTTCGATGCCGCCGTGGGTGTCCCTGGTATTGACCAGGTAGCCCTGGGATCGATAACTTCGGCCACCGACGCTTTGAACTCCGTCATTGCATACTCCGCCACAAGTGCCGGTGCTCAATTTGTTGATATGACGGGCAGGTTCGCCGGTCACGAAGCCAACTCCAGTGATCCATGGATCGTTTTCAACGGGAACTTCGTAGATCCCACGAACCTGCACCCGAATAAGGCCGGGCATTCCTTAGGCTATGCTTCAGCGCTTATGGAAGCGGCCAAGCCGGCCCAGCTAGCCCGCCAATAGCCCAATCTCGACACCGGCTCGCCAAGCACCCCTACGGGTGCTTGGCGAGCCTGTGTTCGAGCCGCCTCCACGAGCCCGTCGTGGTGATCGTGGGCCAAGGGCTCGAGGATGACGTGCCTGCCGGTCAGGGTGAGAGGTTCAAGAAAAGTCACAGCATCAGCCTAGGCCCGCCAACCGGCGGCGGTTACTCTAGGGAATAACCAGGACTGAAGCGCCATGCCGAGCCGAGGGAGTTATTGTGACTGGACCTAACCCCGATCCGCAGGACGACAAGATCACGGGCCTGGAACCCGGCGGCGGCGTTCCGCCCGGTGAAACACCGCCGGGCGAAGGCTCGGTGGCGGGCACGCACGAACCCGTGGTGAGGGGCTCGGGAAAGGCAATGCAGATCTTTTGGATCTCGGCCATCGCCGCGGGCGTGCTGCTGTTCCTGCTCTTCTTCATCGGCTACATCGTGGGCTTCTTCGACTGACCAAACCCGCGACTGACCGGCCCCTACACCACCCGGATACCCAGATGCCCGGCCAGGAGCGGGGCCAGCAGTGTCAGCTGGTAGTCATCGATCACCAGGCCGGCCAGGCTCCCCAGGCCGCTGATGGTCCGGAAATCGGTGCCGCGGACATCAAAGTCCTTCAACCGTGCCCCGGTGAGATCAAGCGTCCCAAGGGTGCAGTTCTTCAGCACCACCCGAGTTGCCGCGGCGGACCCCAGATCCAGTTCGTTGATGATGCAATCGGTGATCAGGACGTCCGTCAGCTTGGATCCCCGCAGGTTGAGGAAGTCCAGCTTGCCGCCGTCGATCCGCACGGACTGCAAGCCGCTCTCATAGAGTTCAGCGGATCCAAGCCGCGGGTTGTTCAGATGCACGTCACGCCACGTGGAACGGGCGGCCCTGAACACCGGCGCATACAGCTCGGACAGGATGCAGTCACGGAAGCCTGCCCCGCGGAGCTGGGTGTCGTTGAACGAGACGCCCTGGAACTCACACTCGGCAAAATCGGTGCCGCTCAGTTCGAGCCCGTCGGCAGCCACCCGGCTGAACTGGACGCCGTCGTACTTCTCACCCCGGCGGAAATCCGGGGCGGCGTCCTCGGTCAGGTCCTCCAGCCGGACTTCCGTGAGGCGGGGACCCACGATTTTGGGCAGTTTGGACGCCATTAGCGGGCTTCCGCCAGAGGAATGCCCGGGGTGCCGGCCCAAGCCTCCGGACGCGCACGGGGGTGGCGCGCACGGGAGTGACGCGCACGGGTGCGCCGGGTCCGGCTCTTTGTGTGATTCATGGATCGAGCCTAGCCGGGGACCATGACATCGGGCAGCAGGGACCGGGGGCTTGAAATGATAAGCATGCTTTGTGTTATGGTGAAAACGCATTGTTTGATCAACGCGAACGAAAGGCGGCCAGCGATGGGCCTCGGAGACAAGATCAGTAACGAAGCGGAAAACATGGGCGGCAAGGCCAAGGAAGCGGCCGGAAACGCCACCGACAATGACCGTCTGAAGGCCGAAGGCCAGGCGGACCAGGTCAAGGCTGACGCAAAGAAGGTCGGCGAAGACGTCAAGGACACCTTCAAAAAGGACTAGTCCTTCAAGAACTGGTCGGCGGTGGATCCTCATGGGGGATCCACCGCCTTCCTTTTGCCCTTTTACCCCCGGGCGGCGGCTACTCTTGGCCCATGACGTACGTCGACCTCAGTGCCCAAAGTGCCGCTGCCGGAGGTTCGCCCGCACTGGGCGGCTATCTGGCCACCCCCTCGGGGGCGGGCCCGTTCCCTGCCGTCCTGATGATCCACGAAGCGTTCGGGCTCAATGACCAGATCCGCGCCCATGCGGACAGGCTGGCCCGGGCCGGATACCTGACGCTCGCGGTGGACCTGTTCACCGACGGCGGCGCCCGGCGCTGCCTGGTCAGCACCATGCGCAGCATGATGACGGGAACCGGCCGGGTCTTCACCAACCTTTCCACCGCCCGGGCCTGGCTGGCCGCGTCGCCGCTGTCCACGGGAAAAACCGGCGTGATCGGGTTCTGCATGGGCGGCGGGTTCGCCCTGCTGGTGGCGCGCGACGGCTTCGACGCGGCCTCGGTCAACTACGGACGCCTGCCCCGCGATCTGGAGGGTGCCCTTCGCGGGGCCTGCCCCATCGTGGCCAACTTCGGCGGGAAGGACAAGGGCCTCAAGGGCGCGGCCGCCAAGCTTGAAACGGCCTTGGACAACCTGGGCATTGAGAACAGCGTCAAGGAATTTCCCACCGCCGGCCATTCATTCCTCAACGAAACCGAGGAAGGGCCGGCGGTGCTCCGGCCGCTGATGCGCGTGATGGGCGTCGGACCGGACCCGGACTCGGCACCGGAGGCCTGGCAGCGGATCGAGGACCACTTCGCCCGCTACCTGTCCGCACCGGACGCTCCGTAACGGGCGGGGTTTAACGGCGACGGCGGGCCGCCCCCGAAAGGGTGACCCGCCGCCGTCGTACTGCTTGAGCGCCCGGCTGCTTGAGCGCTCAGTGCAGGAAAGCCCTAGCTGAAGAGCTCGCTCTTTGGCTCGTTGTGCTTGACCTTCTGCCAGCCCAGCCAGAGGACCAGGGCGAAGAAGGGGATGGTGGCCAGGGTCCACAGGCCCAGCATGAAGACCTCGCCGGTTTCACTGGTCATCGTGTCGAAACCGATCAGCACCGTGATGGCGAGCAGCGCCACGAGCCCCGCCCAGCTGGTCCAGGGCGAGCCGGGCATGGGCAGGGAGGATACTTTGCCCTTCTTCTTCCGCAGCGCGATCTGGCTCGCAAAAATCGATCCCCAGGTGAAGATCACGCCGATGGAGGCCGAGTTCAGGGCCAGGTCGAACGCGTGGGAGCCGCCCAGCCAAATGTTCAGCAGGATGCCCACGAGGTACACGGCGGCGATGGCCAGGATCGCGGCGTAGGGCACGTGCCGTGAGGACATTTTGGTCAGCCACTGCGGCGCGTGCCCGTTGTTGGCCATGGTGCGGAAGATCCGGCCAATGGAGTACAGGCCGGTGTTGCAGGAGGACAGCGCCGCGGTAATGACGATCATGTTCATCACGTCACCCATCCAGGCCAGGCCCATCTGGCCGAACACGGTCACGAACGGTGAGGTCCCTGCGTGGTACTGGTCCGAGGGCAGGAGCATGGCCAGCAGCGAGACGGAACCTACGTAGAACACCACAATGCGGATCACCACGGCGCGGATGGCCTTGGGGACCTCACGTTCGGGGTTCTCCATTTCACCGGCGGTGATGCCCACCAGTTCGATCGCGTTGTAGGCGAAAATAACGGCGTTGAGCACCAGGATCATGACCAGGGCGCCCTTGGGGAACATGCCGCCGTCGTCGTGGAAGAGGTTGTTCACCGAGGCGTGGCCGGCGCCCACCTTGGCGTTGGTGACCACCATGAACGTGCCCACGGCGAGGAAAGTGACGATCGCCGCCACCTTCAGGCAGGACGCCCAGAATTCAAACTCGCCGAACGCTTTGACGCTGAGCAGGTTCACGGCCACCAGCAGCACCAGCGCGGCGATGGCGGACAACTCCACGGGGACGTTGGGGAAGAAGAACTGGAAGTACAGGCCGATCGCGATCAGTTCGGCAATGCCGGTCATGGCCCAGTTGATGAAGTACATCCAGCCGGACAGGAAGGCGCCCTTTTTGCCGAACATTTCCCCGGCGTAGCTGACGAACGAGCCGGAGGTCTGGCGGTACATGATGAGCTCGCCGAGTGCACGCATGAGCAGGTAGGCGATCACGCCGGCGATGGCGTAGGAGAAGATCAGCGCGGGACCGGTGGAGGCAAGGCGTCCGCCGGCGCCCATAAAGAGGCCGACGCCGATTGCGCCGCCCATCGCGATCATGGTGACGTGGCGCCGGCCCAGGGTCTTTTTGTAGCCCTCGGCGCTGAGGGAAGAGTCGACGGCGGTGGGTGCGGCCGTCTGGCTCTTAAGTTCTGTGGGGGTACTTTGAGGCACGGCAATTCCTTGAGGAGTCGGGGATGGCCAGCACAGGATCCCGGCATCGAGGGCCCGCGCGGCCTTCCAATCTTACAAGGCGCCGTTACGTGTTCGTGACCCAAGCAACAGTCAGGAGGATTTAAGCTGAATTATTGCTGGCACATTTCCTCAGGTGCAGAATAATGTTCCGCCAAATGCCGGTCTCCCCGCTGTACGGGGTGAGCGGTTCGGCTGCGGAGATGGACCGCCTCCTTCAGGCCCGGGCCAGCAGGCCGCCGTCCATCGAGTACCGGATCCACCGGCCGGCCTCGCCGGTCCGGGATTTTTCGCTCTTCTTCGCATTCCGGGCAAACCAGTCGCGGAGGGCACGGTCGTGGCTGACCATCACCAGGGTCCCGGAGAAGTCCGCGAGCGCTTCCTCGAGTTGCTCCACCAGCACGGGCGCCAGATGGTTGGTGGGCTCGTCCACCAGCAGGGTGCTGAAGCCGCCCAGCAGCAGGCGGGCGAGGGCGAGCCTGCGCTGCTGGCCCGCGGACAGGCTGCCCACAGGCACGTGGAACTCGCTGGTCCGGAACAGGCCCAGGCGGAGGAGGGCCTCTGCGTGTTCGTCGATGTTGCCGCCCAGCCCCGCCGCGAAGGCCGGCAGCAGCCGGAGGGAGGGCCGCTCGGGCAGTTCAAGTTCCTGTTGCAGGTAGCCGATCCGCCCGGGGCGGATCACGGTCCCGTGAGCGGGCTCCAGGGCGCCGGCCAGCACCGACAGCAGCGTTGACTTGCCGGCGCCGTTGGGCCCGGTGATGAGGATCTTGTCTCCTGTCCAGGCTTCAAGATCCGTCGGCTGCAGGCGGCCGGGCACACTCACCGCGCGGACGGAGAGGGCCGCCGCAGGCTCAATCAGGCCGGTGGAGGCAGCCGGCTCCGCGGGCTCCACGGCCAGGTCCGCGTTCAGGCGCAGCGGCACCGGGGGCCGGTCCACCGGGCTGGCCTCAAGCCGGCGGAGCCGCTCCTGGGCGTTGCGGACCTTGCTGGTGGCCGCCTTCTGCCAGGTGCCGGCTTTGAAGTCGAAACCCATTTTGTCGCCGTCGCGTTTGCGGGCGTACCCCATCTTCCCGGCCACGGTGTCCGCCTGCCGCTGTTCAGCCTCCATGGCATCCATCCACTGGTGGTATTGCTGGACCCAGCGCTCGCGTTCTGCAGCCTTCTCCCGAAGGTACCCGTCATAGCCGTTGCCGTAGCGGGTGACGGCACGGCGCTCAGCGTCCACTTCGATAATGGTTCCGGCTACCTTCCTGAGCAGCACACGGTCGTGGGAGACCACCACCACGGTGCCGCGGTGCGCCGCCAGCCGGTCCTCCAGCCATGCCGTGCCGCGGGAGTCCAGGTGGTTGGTGGGTTCGTCCAGGAGCAGGATGTCCGCGGGGTCGGCCAGGACGCAGGCCAGCGCCACGCGTTCCTGTTCACCGCCGGAGAGCGAGCCGAGGAGCCGGTTTCGGTCCAGGCCGCCCAGTCCCAGCCGGTCCAGCGCCGCTTCCACCCTGGATTCGGCGGCATAGCCTTCGCGCAGCTGGTACTCGGTCTGCAGCCGGCCGTAGGTCTCGAGTTCCTCGTCCTCGGCGTCGGCCAGGCCGGCCTCGAGCCGGTCCAGCTCCGCCTCGATCGCCCGGAGTGAGGCCAGGGACGCGTCGATGGCGGCCCCGACAGTGAAGGATTCCGGCAGTCCGTGGGTCTGGGCAAGGTAGCCCACCCGGCCGTGGCTGCTGGCGGTGCCTTTCTCGGGAGTCTCAAGACCTGCCAGGATCCGCAGCAGGGTGGATTTCCCGGCCCCGTTTTCACCCACGATTGCCACGTGCTCGCCCGCAGTGATGACCAGGCTGATGCCGTCCAGCAGCAGCCGGTCGCCGTACCCGTGGGAAACGGCCGAAAGATTGAGGTGTTCAGTCACGAGAAGTCCTTGAGATTTTCCGCAGTGGGGGCGCCGGAGCTGATACAGGTTCGGGTGAAGCTCGACGGCGGCGCTGGATGTGGGGAGGGGCGGTCCGGACCGTGCCGGGCCATGTTCAGGACTTCATCGGTCCAGCCTGCCCTGAACGGGTGCACCAGGTCAATATGGACTCCCGAAATAAATGTTTTCGGCATGCCTAAACTAGGCTATCTTGGTGGTATCAGTTCGCCCCGATGATGAGGACCATGATGGCTATACCCACTCTTCAGGTACGGCGCGCTGCAGGGCGTCGATGGTCGCGCCTGCTCCTGATGGGGCCGGCGTTTGTCGCCGCCATTGCCTACGTGGACCCGGGGAACGTCGCCGCCAACCTGACGGCGGGTGCCAGCTACGGCTACTTGCTGGTCTGGGTCCTGGTGGTGGCGAACGCCATGGCGGTCCTGGTCCAGTACCAGTCGGCCAAACTGGGCCTGGCCACGGGCATGAGCCTCCCCGAGATCATGGGCAGGCGCCTGGGGAAGCGCCGGCGCCGCCTGTACTGGGCCCAGGCCGAGGTTGTGGCGGGGGCGACGGACATGGCGGAAGTCATTGGCGGTGCCGTGGCGCTGAACCTGCTCTTCGGGCTGCCGCTGTTGGCCGGTGGCATCATCATCGGCCTGGCATCGATGCTGCTGCTGGCACTGCAGTCCTCACGCGGTCAGAAGTCGTTTGAGTACGCGATCCTGGTCCTGCTGGGAGTGATCGCCATCGGCTTTGTCTCGGGGCTGTTTGTGAATCCGCCCGACGCCGGAAGCGCGTTGAACGGCCTAATCCCCCGGTTTGAAGGAACGGACACTGTCCTGCTCGCCGCCAGCATGCTCGGGGCAACCGTGATGCCGCATGCCATCTACCTGCATTCGGCGCTGGCCCGGGACAGGCACGGCTTCTCCGAGGATCCTGCCGTCCGGACCCGGCTCATCAGGGCTACCCGCTTCGACGTCGCCGGGGCCCTGCTGCTCGCCGGGATAGTCAATATCGCCATGCTCCTGCTGGCAGCCTCAAGCCTGCGCGGCATTGAAGGCACGGACACGATTGCCGGCGCCCACGCCGCCGTCACCTCGGCGCTGGGCCCGGTGATCGGGGTGGTGTTCGCAATCGGGCTGCTGGCCTCGGGCCTGGCCTCAACCTCGGTGGGCTGCTACGCCGGCGCCACCATCATGGGCGGCCTGCTGAGGGTCCGGGTTCCCCTGCTGACCCGGAGGGTGATCACCCTGCTGCCGGCCTTGGTGGTCCTCGGCGCCGGGATCGAGCCCACCCTGGCCCTGGTGCTGAGCCAGGTCCTGCTCAGCTTCGGCATCCCCTTCGCCCTCATCCCGCTCATCCGGCTCACCGGAAAACGGGACGTCATGGGCATCCATGCGGACAGCCTGCCGCTGAAGATGGCGGGCTGGACCAGTGCGGCGCTGATTGTTGTCCTGAACTGTGTCCTGATCACCCTCACCATCGCGGGTCAAACCTGACCGTCCGGGATCCCTGCCCGGAAGTTAAGCTGAATGCATGACAACCACACACCGGCGTCCACCCGCTCCACAGCCTGAGCTGTACCGGTTTTCACCCCTGGATTTCGGCACCATCGGCCTGTATGTGGCCGTGGCCGGACTGTTCGCTGTCGCCGGTGAACTGCTCGCCCCGCTCCTGCGCCAGCTGGCTCCCAGCCCGGCGGCTGCGTCCTACGGGGTGAACCTGCTCTTCTACGGATCGGTGGGGATCCTGGCGGTGATTGCCGCCCGGCGGGTCATCGCCAGGGACCTGCGGGTGCTGGCCACCCGGCCGTGGTTCACCCTCATGATGGTTCCCGCGGCCGTCATTGCCATGATGATTCTGACGGCGCTGGTGGTGGCGGCGGCCGGCGGGGTGCAGACCTCCGCGAACCAGGCCGGGCTGCAGGACCTGATGCAGCAGGTCCCGGCCTGGCTGATGGTGCCGGTGGTGGTGATCGTGGGCCCGTTCGTGGAGGAATACATGTTCCGGCACCTGCTGATCGGCAAGCTCAGCCGCCGGGTCAACATCTGGGTGTGCTGCGCGCTGTCCGTGGTGCTGTTCGCCGCCCTGCACATTGTGGGCCAGGAAGCCATCACGCTGCCGGCGCTGCTGCCCTATCTGGCCATGGGCGCCACCCTGGTGTTTGTGTATGTGTGGACCGGGAAAAACCTGATGTTCTCCTACTTTGTGCACGCGGCGAAGAACCTCCTCGCAGTCATTTTTATCTATGCCATCCCCCCGGAGCTCTTCGAGCAGCTCCAGCAGGCCCAGCCCTAAGTCCTGGCCAACCCAAGCAACCCGGGGAGGAGGGGGCGCCCTCCCCTAGCCGCCGGCGAGCCGCCGCGCGTACGTTGGTGGCATGGGACTGAAGATCCAGATGGTGGTGGACAGTAAGAACCCGCACGAGCTCGCCGACTGGTGGGCGGAAACCCTGGGCTGGGCCGTGGAGCCGCAGGATGAGGCCTTCATCCGCTCCATGATCAGCCAGGGCTACGCCACGGAGGAGGAAACCCTCATCCACCGCGGCAAACTTGTGTGGCGAACAGGGCAGGCCATCCGCCCGGTGGAGGAACTCGAGGCAAAGGCACCCGCCCACCGGGTCCTGTTCCAGGCGGTCCCAGAAGGAAAGACCGTCAAGAACCGTGTCCATTGGGATGTCCGCCTGGACGGCCTGGACAAGGATGAGGTCCGGAAGCAACTGGAAGCCCGCGGGGCCACCTTCCTCTGGTCCGCCCACGAAGGCCCGCACGGATGGCACACCATGGCCGATCCCGAAGGCAACGAGTTCTGCATCAGCTGACCCGATTACTAGACTTGTCCGGTGAGCAACCAAATTCCCGCCAAGGTGTCCGACGTCTTTGACCCCACCCGCTGGCGCACCGTCTCCGGTTTCGATGACTTCCAGGACATGACGTACCACCGGCAGGTGGAGCGCTCCGCTGACGGCACCGTGGCCAAGGATCTGCCCACCGTCCGGATTGCCTTCAACCGCCCCGAAGTCCGGAACGCGTTCCGCCCCGGCACGGTGGACGAGCTCTACCGCGCGATGGATCATGCCCGTATGACGCCGGACGTGGCCACCGTCCTGCTCACCGGCAACGGGCCCTCCCCCAAGGACGGCGGCCACTCCTTCTGCTCAGGCGGTGACCAGCGGATCCGTGGACGCGACGGGTACCGCTATGCGGACGGCGAGACCCAGGAAACCATTGACCCCGCCCGCGCCGGCCGCCTCCACATCCTGGAAGTCCAGCGGCTGATGCGCACCATGCCCAAGGTGGTCATCGCCGTCGTGAACGGCTGGGCCGCCGGCGGCGGGCACTCCCTGCACGTGGTCTCGGACCTCACCATCGCCTCCCGTCAGCACGGCAAGTTCAAGCAGACGGACGCCACGGTGGGAAGTTTCGACGCCGGCTACGGGTCCGCGCTGCTGGCGCGCCAGATCGGCCAGAAGGCGGCCCGGGAAATCTTCTTCCTGGCCCGCGAATACTCAGCCGAGGACATGGTCCGCATGGGCGCCGTAAACGAGGCCGTGGACCACGAGCGGCTCGAGGACGTGGCCCTGGAATACGCCGCGGACATCGCCCGCCAGTCACCCCAGGCCATCCGTATGCTCAAGTTCGCCTTCAACCTCGCCGACGACGGCCTGGCCGGCCAGCAGGTCTTCGCCGGCGAAGCCACCCGGCTGGCGTACATGACGGACGAGGCCGTGGAGGGGAAGGAAGCCTTCCTGGAGAAACGCGACCCGGACTGGTCCCGCTTCCCGCATTACTTCTAAGGCAGGACGGCACATGAACATCGGACGCCAGAACATCGGGCCCCTGGACATCGAACCGGCGCTCACCGCGCTGGCCGCCGCGCTCCGCGGTGAGGGTCCCGCCGTCGAACTTTCCGTAAACCCGGACGGTGAGCTGGTGGTGGGGCACACGGAGACGCCGGGCTGCGATGACGCTGTGGCCGTGGTGCGGACGTCCGGCTCAACCGGGGCGCCCAAGGCCACGGTGCTGACCGTGGAAGCGCTGGCGGCCTCTTCCATGGCCACTGCGCTCGCCCTCCAGGGCGAGGGCCAGTGGCTGCTGGCGCTGCCGGTGCAGTTCGTGGCCGGCGTCCAGGTCCTGGTCCGGTCGCTGTTTGCCGGCACCCGGCCATGGGTCATGGACATGTCCGGCGGCTTCACTCCGGCGGCGTTCACGGCCGGCGCGCTGGAACTGACGGACCCCATCCGGTTCACGTCCCTGGTGCCCACCCAACTGCAGCGCCTGCTGGAATCGCCGTCCCCGGATACCCTTGCGGTCCTGCGCCGGTTCGATGGCATCCTGCTGGGCGGCGCACCGGCGTCGCACGCGCTGCTGACCGCCGCGCGGGAGGCGGGCCTCAAGGTGATCACCACCTACGGCTCCGCCGAAACATGCGGTGGCTGCGTGTACGACGGCGTGCCGCTCACCGGCGTTGAGGTCCGGATCGCCGAGGACGACCGCATCCTGCTGGGCGGCGACACCATCGCCGCCGGCTACCTCGACGCGCCCGAGAGCACGGACACGTTCTACGAGGAGGACGGCGTCCGCTGGTACCGCACCAATGACCTTGGCACCCTCGACGCGGACGGCCGGCTGACCATCCTGGGACGTGCCGATGACGTGATCATCACCGGCGGCGTCAAGGTCTCCGCCGCGCATGTGCAACAAGAGCTGGAAAAGTCCGACGGCGTCGCGGCGGCTTTTGTGGCCGGCGTTCCGTCCGCGGAGTGGGGCCAGGCCGTGGCCGCCTACGTTGCGCTGGCAGGCGGCGGCACGGACAGCGCCGTGCCCGGCACGGGCGCAGCGGAAGGCTCCCCCACCGGGGATCACGCCGTCGTGCTTGAACATGAGTGGCATCAGCGGCTCGGACTGCTCGCGCCCAAAACCATACTGGCCGCACCGGAGCTCCTGATGCTCCCCAACGGCAAGCCGGACCGGCTGGCCATGATCGAGCGGCTCAACGCCCTGCATCAGGGAAAGTAGAGTAGAGCTGCACCGGGCGCCCCAGCGGCGGCCGGCGCGCAACCCGTTTCACCGAACTCCCCGACCCAACACGAGGTACTCACCGTGGCCACAGCCGCACAATGGATCCAAGGCGCCCGGCTCCGCACATTGCCGGCCGCCATCGCCCCCGTGCTGATCGGCACCGCAGCGGCCTACGAGCTGGATTCGTTCCGTCCCGTCAACGCCGTGCTGGCCGCCCTGGTGGCGCTGCTCCTGCAGGTCGGGGTGAACTACGCCAATGACTATTCCGACGGCGTCCGCGGCACCGACGAGGACCGTGTGGGCCCGCTGCGGCTGGTGGGCTCCGGCGCTGCCAAGCCCGAGCACGTCAAGTACGCCGCGTTCGGAACGTTCGCCCTGGCCATGCTGTTCGGCCTGGCCCTGGTGGTGATCACCCAGAGCTGGTGGCTGATCCTGGTGGGAATCGGGTGCGTCATGGCCGCCTGGGGTTACACCGGCGGCAAAAACCCGTACGGCTACATGGGCCTGGGCGACGTGTTTGTTTTTGTCTTTTTCGGCCTCGTGGCCACGCTCGGCACCACGTATACGCAGGCCGGGCAGATCAGCCTTCCGGCCGTCATCGGCGCGATCGGCACGGGCCTGATCGCCTGCGCCCTGCTGACGGCCAACAACGTGCGCGACATCCCCACGGACATCCAGGCCGGCAAGAAAACCCTCGCCGTGCGCCTGGGTGACAAGCACGCCCGTGAAAGCTACGTGCTGATGCTGGCCGTAGCCATCCTGCTGGTGGTGATCCTGGCGCCCGGGCGGCCCTGGATCCTGATTGTGCTGCTCCTCATCCCGGCCTGCCTGATGCCTGCCTGGCTGATGATCAACGGCCGCAAACGCAAGAGCCTGATCCCGGTGCTCAAGCAGACCGGCCTGATCAACCTTGGCTACAGCGTGCTGTTTTCACTGGGGCTGGTCCTCAGCCACGGGTTCTAGCGGGTTTTAGGCCTCGGGCGTCTTGGGCGTGCTGGTGCGGATGGTGACATCCGGGTTGCTGTCCAGGAGCTTGTCCTCCGCGTCAGCGTCAGCAACCTCACCCGCGCTGCGCAGGGGCTTGGCCTTGCCGGAGAACCGGTGGTGCAGGGAAGCGGTAGCGTCGTCGCGCTGCTTCTGGAAGAACAGGTAACTGATCGCAAAGGCAATGAGCCCGGCGCAGATCACCGATAGCACCGCCCCCAACTGCAGGAACATAAACAACACAAAGAGCGGCGCAAACAGCGCCAGCCGGATCAGGGAGTATTTCAGGAAAGCCACCATCCAAGTTTAGCCGCCCTGCCTGAACGCCAGCCGCCTGCGGACGATAGACTTAATGGCATGCTCTTCCGTGTGGTTCTGGCCGTCGCAGTACTCGTCATCTTTGTGTATGGACTGGTGGACGTGATCCGCACTGACGCCCGTCTGACCCGTGGCATCTCCAAGCCGGCCTGGATCGTGGTGATGATCATCCTGCCGGTGATCGGTGCGGTCCTGTGGCTGCTGATCGGCCGTCCCAGGAGTTCCGCCCCGGCCCCCCGGCAGTACAGCGGCCCCACCGCCCCGGATGATGATCCCGATTTCCTCCGGAACCTCGAGATCCGCCGCCGCAAACAGGCCGAAGCCGCCCGCCTCAAGAAGCTCAAGGATGAGCTGGAGTCCAAAGGCGAAACCGGCCCTGCCGGCTCCGGATCCGACGGCACCGGAGAGGCAGACACGCACGATACCGGCGACGTGAAGTAGGACTCATACCCCGGCACCCCCGCCGGTGGATTCGTCCGTGGACCTGTTCTCGAAGTACTGGGTGACATCTCCGTCGGCCCAGATGTTCCGGTTGGCTGACGGCTCGGTGACGGCGTCCCGGTCGTCCACGGATGAGGTCCACGAGTAGGTGGCCACCACGTTGGTCAGCTGCCGGACGGCGTGCTCGTGGTCGTGATCATAGCCGTGATGACCGTCGGCAGGAGGCGGTGTGACGGCGACAGCCCCGCCACGGCCCGCAGCAGCGACATTGCCGCCATTGGTGTATGACCGGTCCGCTGACGATGCGTCCACGGTGATGGGTGCGAAGTCCACGATCACCGGCATGACGGCATCGACATCGGCAGGGCCCACGCCGCCAAGACCGGCGTCTTCCAGGGCACGTTCCGGATCGGCCAGGAATTCCTGCGCAGCCTCCCGGTTTCTGAAAAGGCTCATCAGGAACACCACAAGGCCGTTGGCAAGGGTAGGCATTTGATGGTCCTCCCATCTTCTCAATTGGTGGGCCGCCCGGCCACGGAGACCGCGCCCATAGGTGCGGCACGGGAATCACTCGTCTGGGGGGTTCTCTGCTTCGAGGGCAAGGCGGAGCCTGACCAGCAGGTCGGAGCGGTTTTCGGCGCCCAGACGGCGGCGCATGCGGGCAATGTGGTGCTCGGCGGTGCGCGGCGAGATGTAGATGGTTTCCCCGATCTCCCGGTACGTCTTGCCTTCCAGCACCAGCCTGGCCACTTCCTTTTCCCGTTCGCTCAGCACCGAGGCGTCCGGCCGGACGGCACCATTCCCACTGCCTTGCGCACTGCCGGGCGCACCGCGGACTTCAGGCTGCCCTTCGGACGAAGCGCCCGGTGAGTTTCCTTGCGGATGGAGGTCCCGCGCACAGGAAAGCAGGCGCAGCATGTCCTGGCGCTCATCTGCCCGGGCAGCGGCGTGACCGGCAAGCCGTGCACCCTCCCAGGGCATCCCGACAGCGTTCAAACCGCGCGCGGCGGCTTCAACGTCCGCGGCTCTAAAACTCCCCGCGAGCACCGATACCCAGGCCTTCCCCGCGGAGGCCAGCTGAGAGGCAAAGTGGCTGTTGTCCCCCGCCCGGACCAGGGCCGCGGCGTGGGGCGCCACGTCGGCAGGGCTTTCGCTCAGCAGTGCCGCCTGGACGGCAGCCCAGTGCAGGGGTATCGACCACAGCGGCGGATTGTCCAGGTCCCGCAGAAGTTTCCACGCTTCCTCGAGGTAGTGCGAGATCCGCCTGGTCTCCCTGAGCCGGGCGGCCGCAATCATGAGTTCCCCCCAGGGAAGGAGATTGTAGAGGTCCACGGTTGTGTGCAGCATTGCTTCGCGGGCGCGTTCCCAAGCCAGGATCAGGCCGTGGACTTCGCCGCTTCTTCGCGCCAGCCCCACTTCCAGGGCAACGCCAAGGAACTCGTCCCGGGGCACCAGCGGCCAGTGGTTGGTCTTTGAGGCTTCGTTAATGGCCAGCCGCGCCTCGTCCGGGTTGTTCTGTTGCATGGCCGCCCACGCCTGAAGCAGGAACAGCCGCGGCTTCACGGCGTCCCCTCCCTGGCCGGCGGCTGCGGCTGTCTGCGCGATGGCTTCGGCCAGATGCGGCTCGCCGCTGTGAAGGGCAACCAGCGCGGCCAGCGCACCGGGCACGTCCGGCATGGGCAGGGCTGCTCCGGAGGCGTTCAGCGTGTCTGAAGCATGGATCAGGAGCGGCAGTCCCCGGTGCGGCTCGGCGGACAGCGATTCCATCAGGCCTGTGGCCGTTTGGGCCTGCGCCACGGCAAGGAACGTGGGCGACGACGGCGCGGAGCCGGCGGGGAACATCGCCTCGGCACCTGCCCGGTTGCCGTGGCCGATCAGCGCCACCGCGGCGGCCGGACCGGACGGTCCCACCCGTTCCGGACCGAGCCAGCTGTAGACATCCGCGCTACGCGCCAGCATCCCCCGCTGTGCCCAGACGGCGGCCGAGACGTCAGCACCGCGCTGGAGATCCGGCGGATCAGGGCATATCAGGAGCGTATCAATGATCCGCCCGGCGGAATCAAGGTCGCCTGTGGCCCATGCTGACTGGGCGCGGCGCGCAGCGGTGACCATTTCGTCGGCCCCGGCCAGCAGAGCCTCGTCGTAGAGCTGGCCGGCAAGCGCCGGATGGTGTTCCAGCGCGCGGTCCCCGGCCTTTTCGAGTTCAGCAGCCACCCGTTGGTCGGCCAGGCCGCTGCGTGCCAGTTCACGCGCCAGCTCACCCAAGGGCCGGTCCTCGGCCGCGTAACAGCCCACCAGTTCACGCTGCAGTGCCTGGACGCGCGGTGTGGGCGTGGCGGTCAGCACGGCTTTTTGAACGGCACTCGCCACCGTGCCGCCGGGTTGGAGAAGCCCGGACGCTTCCGCCCGGGCCACTAACGCTTCCATGCCCTCCGCCTGGCCGTCGGCCATCTTGCGTTCAAGTTCCTCCGGAAGTGGTCCCGGCAGCGTGAAGCCCACCGACAAGGCCAGGAGCAGTTCACGGACTGCCGCGTTCTCCCCTCGAAGCTGGTTGGCAATCTGGTGGGGATGCGGGGGCGCTGATGCTTCCTCGGCCGGTGTGGCCTGGTGGGGCATCACGCGTCACGCTGCCGGCGCCGTGGTCGGAGCAGCCGACGGAGCCGGCGCAATGGTGGTCGGCACCGGCGCGGGGGCGACCGTCGTCGGTGCGGGAACCACCGGGGCCGGCGGAGGAACCACCGGGGCGGGCGCGGGGGCAACTGTCGTCGGCGCGGGGACCACCGGAGGCGGCGCAGGGGCCGGCGGAGGGGCGGGGATGACCGGAGGCGGCGGAGGTGCCACCGTCGTCGGTGCAGGAACCACCGGGGCTGGCGGAGGTGCCACCGTCGTCGGCGCAGGAACCACCGGAGCCGGAGGAGGGGCCACCGTCGTCGGTGCAGGAACCACCGGCACCGGCGGCTGAGTCGTCACCGGCGGGGTGGTCACCGGCGGCTGAGTCGTCACCGGCGGGGTGGTCACCGGCGGCTGAGTCGTCGCAGGCGGCGTCGTCACCGGAGGCTGAGTCGTCACAGGCGGCGTCGTCACCGGAGGCTGAGTCGTCACAGGCGGCGTCGTCACCGGCGGGGTCGTGCCGGGCGGGGTCGTCGAGGCCGGGGGCGTCGTTCCCGGTGCCGGTGCCGGAGCCGGCGCCGGCGCCGTTCCCGGTACCGCTGGAGTTCCCGGTCCGGCCACAAAGATGGGGCCGCCTACCGTGCCGGAGCCGCCGGGCGTGGACCCCACGGCCCCTCCCGGTGTCGAAGAGTTGGGCGGGGGTGCCGAGGTGGATGGCCTGTTACCAGGGGCCGCCCCTGCCTCTATGCCCGCTGCCGGGGCGGCCGGGACCGCCGGCCTGGCGCTGGCTTCAATGCCGGCGGGCGGTTCCTCAGCTCCCGGCGCCACGGCTCCCGGCGCCACGGCTGCAGGCGCGGCCGCGCCGGCCGCGCCGAGGGCGCCGGGAGCCGCCGGGGCCGACTGGGAGGGCGTGGCGTCCGGCACGAGCATGGCGGTGATGTTGCTCAGGCCGCCTGGGCTTTGCGCGGCGGCGGCGCTCAGGATGGTGAAGAGGGCGGCACCGGCAGCCACTGCAGTCAGCCGCACGGCAGGTCGCGGGGCATGGGCCCCGCCCCTCGCTGCATGGGCATGGTCGTGGTGGGCGCTCCCGGCAGGAATCCCCCTGGCACCGTCGCCGACGGCGGCGGTGCCAGTCAACGAGCCGAAGGCTGCCCCGGGTTCGGAGGACAAGCTGGCACGGCCCTGGGGGTCATGCGGCTCAACAGCTACATCTGCCGGCGCCGGGATTCCCGGCACCGCGTCAGCCGCGTCAGCAGGTTCGGCCGCCATTGCCGGTAGAACCCGTGTTGCAGCCGCGGCCGCACCGAAGCAGATGGAGGTCTGCGGGTCGGCATCGAACACGATGGGCCGGCCCAGCTGTTCCGACATCAGCTGCGCCGCCAACGGAATACTTGGAGACCCGCCGACCAGCAGCACCGCCGTTAGGTCCTCGGGTTCGAGCCCGAGGCTTTCGAGCGAACGTCCGAGGGCATCAACGGTGGCTCCGATGTGGTCCTTGATCCCGTCGCGCCGTACCGCGGCGTCAAAGTCGGCCCCGCCGAGTCCTTCGATGCCGCCCGGGCTGGCCAGTAATTCAAAGTGCCCCTCGCCGGTCTTCCGCAGGATGGCCGTGTCAAAGGTCCCGCCGTCCAGCTCGTAGACGGCGATGGTGCTGCCGTCCTCCACCCGCACCTGGGAGGCGTAATGCAGCACGGCTGCTTCGGGTTCGGTAATCAGGGTGACGTTGTGCAGGCCCTGGTTGGCGAGGGCCGCAAGGACGGCGGAGGTCAGGGGCGCTCCCCAGGACGCCGGGTGGGTGATGACGATTTCCGCCGGCAGATCGCCCTCGCGTTCTTCGGCCCGGTCCACCACCCAGCGGGCCATGGTGGCAAAGATTTCCTCAGCCGGAAGGGACAGTGTTCCCACCACGAACGGATCAGGGTCTCCGAGCCGGCGCTTGAACCCGCGCACTAACCGGCCGGGGTCCTCCAGGCCGAGCCGCTCGGCAGCCTCGCCTGCCAGGACCGGCCCCTCTTCGGGGTAGTACACCACCGAAGGGACCGCGTTTCCGCCGCGGTCCAAGGGCAGGCCCTCGGGGACGGCCGAGGCATTGTGGTCCAGGGTGGCAATGGCGGCGGCAGTGGAACTGGTCCCGATATCAACGGCGAGAACGTAGCTCATGGGTACCTCAGAACAATGCAGCTGGCCGATCCGCGAGCTTCATCACGGACGAGCTTCAACCAAGGTAGCATCACCGCTTGCCGGGCGACAGCCTCGTTAGGACATCGCGAGGTGTATCATGCCGGCGCTCGGAAGGACCCGAATAAAACCCCTGCTCAGAGGCCCGAGTAGGAATGCAGGCCGTTGAAGAACTGATTAACAATCGTGAAGTTAAAGACCACGCAGAGGTATCCGACGATCGACAGCCAGGCGGCCCGGGTGCCTGTCCAGCCGCGGGTGGCACGGGCGTGGAGGTAGCCGGCGTAGACCACCCAGATCACGAAGGTCCAGACTTCCTTGGTGTCCCAGCCCCAGAACCGGCCCCAGGCCTTTTCAGCCCAGATGGCGCCGAACATCAGGGTGAAGGTCCAGCCGATGAAGGCGATCGCATTGATCCGGTAGGAGAGGTTTTCCAGGCTCAGGGCGGAAGGCACCAGGCGCATGAAGCCAAGCTTGTCGGCGCCGCCGGCGGCAATGGTCTTTTGCCGGTGGGACTGAACAAGCTGCAGCGCGGACATGGCAAAGGTCAGGGTAAAGAGCGCCGAGGACATGACGGCGATGGAGACGTGGATGATGAGCCAGTAGCTTTGCAGGGCCGGCACCAGGTGGCCCACCGGGGTCCAGTACGCGACGGAGGCGGCCACCAGCATGACGATGGCCAGGCCAACAACAAACGTGCCCAGGAACCGGAGGTCGCGGCGGATCAGCACCAGCAGGAACACGGCTACCGCCACAAAGGCACCCGTGGTGAGGAACTCGTACATGTTGCCCCACGGCACGCGGCCGGCACCGAGCGCACGCGTCACGACGCCGGCGCCGTGGATCAGGACACCCAGCACGGTCAGGGCCACCGCAACCCGCGCCGGGACGCGGCGTTCGGCTGCGTAGCGCATGTCGGCGTCGGCCGTTTGTCCCGCCGGGGACCCTGCACCGGCCTGCTTGGCGGCGGACGACGACGGTCGTTCAGCCCTCCCCGCCGGCCCGGCCAGGTGCGAATCCACCCTGTTCGCTGAAGCGCCGGCGTGAAGCGAAGCGCCTGCTCCGGCAGCCACCGGGACCTTGGCCTCGTCAACAGCCCCTGCAGCGTCCGCTGCCTTGAGGTCGATGGCGCGCAACGCCTTGCTGCTTTTCGCCAGGTCCCAGGCGAAGGCGATGAAGGCCACGGTGTAGGTGCCGGCGGCGAGCAGCATCAGCAGTTCGCTGTATGCGCCCATGGTTTCGTTAATGACGAAAGGCATTACTGGTCCTTTGTGGGTCCGGCGGAGCCGGTGGGAGTGGTGACGGAGTCTGCGCCATTATCGCCCTGGCGGCTGGGAATTTGCTGGGTGGAATCGGAAACTTCGAGTTGCCACTCTTCGGAGAGGAGCTTGCGGATGGACTGCGCCTCGGCGGCCAGCCGGTGATCCTCGCCGCGCGCCAGGAGCCCGTATTCCACCATGGTCCGGCCGTCCTCGTGGGTCCCGGTGCGGATCCAGACACGGCGGCGGTTGACGTACAGCGAGACGATCAGTCCTGCCACGGCGAGCAGGGCGAAGATCAGGGCGGCGACCTGGCCGGGGTTGTGGTGGATGTCCACCCCGACGTACCGCTTCACGCCGTCGAAAGTGATGCTGCCCTTGCCGTCCGGCAGGGTGTGGGTGCTGCCCGGCGCCAGGGTGATGCCGCCGGCCGCCAGGGTCCGGTTATTCAGCGGGGTCAGGCCCTTGACGTCCAGTTCGAAGACGTTCTGGGGTGCACCGTTGTCAAGGCCAAGGTCCCCGTAGTAGGAGTTCAGGGTCAGCTGGGGGTTGAACAGGTCCGGATCGCCGCTGAACGAAACGCCTGCGTCGGTGACGAACGCAGTGGGCAGGAAGAAGCCCACAAAGCCCAGCTGGTCCGGACGGGCGTCGGGGACCTTGATGACCACGGACGAGTAGTAGTTCTCGCCCTGGAGCTTGGCTACCACGGGGCCCTGCATGGCCACATTGCCGGCGCCGTCGCGGATGGTCACCACGGGGGCGTAGCCGTTGCCGGTGAGGTAGATGCTGGTGCCGCCCAGGGTGACGGGGTCGTTGACTTTGAGGACCTCCTGCTTGGCGGGTGCGTCAGGGTTTTCCTTGGTGGTCACCTGCGCGTTGAAGTCGATGGGCTGGCCGAACTTGCCCGGGGATTCGCGGTCGAACGTGACATCGAATTTGTCCAGCTGGATGGAGTAGGGCTGCAACTGGCTGGACTGGAAGTTGGTGCCGGGGGTGAACTGGTCATAGCCCACCAGGGTGTTCACGAACGTATCGCCCTCGACCAGGATGCGCTGGCCGCTGTAACCGAACAGGCCGCCGACGGCCACGGACACCAGGACGCCGATCAGCGAGGTGTGGAACACCAGGTTCCCCACCTCCTTGGCGAAGCCGCGCTCGGCACCCAAAGACGGCCGCGCGCCGTCGTCGTCCCTGACCTCAACGCGGTAGCCGCGCTTCCGGAGCAGCCCCGCGGCACTGTGGATGGCGTCCGACGCCGGGAGGCCGGCGTCGGCGGGCACCACCAGGGTGCCGTACTCGGGGAGGCGCGAGAGCCTTTTGGGGGTCCGCGGCGGCTGGGAGCGCATAGCCCTGTAGTGGGCGATGGCGCGCGGCACCACACAACCGATCAGCGAGATGAAGAGAAGGATGTAGATGGCCGAGAACCACGCCGAGGAGTAAACGTCGAAGAGCTGCAGGGTGTCCAGCAGTTTTCCGTAGTCCCCGTTGTCCTTGATGTACTGCGTCACCACGAACGGGTTGGCCGGGCGCTGCGGGAACAGCGAGCCCGGCACGGCGGCAACCGCCAGCAGGAGCAGGAGGAAGAGCGCTGTGCGCATGCTGGTCAGCTGGGTCCAGGCCCAACGGAGCATCCCCAGGGGTCCCAGGACGGGGAGGGCCGTATTTGCCTTGGCAGCGGCTACGGGGGCCGGGGATTTTGTTTTTGCTTTCACGCGCTCGCTCATCAGATCGGCAACTTCACATCAGTTTGGAACCAGTACTGCAGTTCGGTGACCCAGGTGCCCCAGACGCCGCTGGCCATCAGCAGGCCAAGCACCACCAGGATGCCGCCGCCGATCCGCTGGATGGCCACGCGGTGCCGGCGGAAAAAGGACATCACGCCCATGCCCCGCCGGACCGCCAGGGCGATCAGGAGGAAGGGGATGCCCAGGCCCAGGCTGTAGACGAACGCCAGGAAGGCGCCCTTTGCGGCGGATGAGCCGCCGGAGAGGCTCAGCAGCTGGACGGCGGAGTAGGTGGGGCCGATGCACGGGGCCCAGCCCAAGCCGAAGGTGAGGCCCAGCAGGGGCGCCCCCCACAGGCCGGCCGGCGGTTTCGCGTGAATCTTGGCGTCCCGCTGCAGCCAGCCCAGGCCGCCCATGAACACCACGCCCATGATGATCACCAGGACGCCCAGGAGCTGGGTGATCCAGGCGTTCTGCGATCCGGTGATGAGCGTGCCGAGCTGGCCGAAGGCGCCGCCCAGCAGCACAAAAATGACCGAGAATCCCAAGACAAACAACCCGATGCCGGCGAACATCCGGCCGCGTTTCTGCTTCTGCAGGTCCACTCCGCTCAGGCCGGTCACGTAGCCGAGGTAGCCGGGGACCAGGGGCAGCACGCACGGGGACAGGAAGGACACCAGTCCGGCGAGCAGGGCGACCGGGATGGCAAGCAGGAGGGAGCCGTTCAGGATGGTTTCGGCAAAGGGGCTGTTCACGGTACGGGGCCGCCGCTACTCTGCCACGGCGGCGGTGATGAGGGCTTTGAGGGTGCCCTTCTGGATTTCGCCCAGCACACGCGAGGCCACCCGGCCCTGCTTGTCCAGGACCAGGGTGGTGGGGACGGCGCCCGGCGGGACAATCCCGGAGACGGCCAGGAGCACGCCGCCGTCTTTGTCGTCGAAGCTGGGGTAGGTCAGGTTGAAGGTCTTGTCGAAAGCCTCGGCGGTGGCTTTTTCATCGCGGAGGTTGACGCCGAAGAACTGCACGCCCTGGTCCTTGAACTCCTGGTGCAGCTCTTCCAGGATGGGCGCTTCCACCCGGCAGGGCGCGCAGGCGGCGAACCAGAAGTTCAGGACCGTCACCTTGCCCTGGAAATCCTGGGGCGTGACGGTGGTGCCGTTGAAAAGGGTGCCGTTGACGGCGATGGCCGACTTGCGGTCGGCCGCCGCAAATTCCGTCACGGAGCCATCGCCGGCGATGTAGTTCTTGTTGTCGCCGGCTTTCGCCTGCTTGGCGAGGGCATCCTCCTGTGCGCAGGCGGAGAGCCCCAGGGTGAGTGCGGTCAGGACGGCACCGCCCGCGGCCAGGACGGCGCGGCGGGATGCCGGGCGCGGGTTGGACGTCATCTTATGCCCCCGGGGTGGTGGCAGCACCGGGGAGAAGGGCGGCAGCGGGCTCACTGTATTCGACGCGCAGGAGGGCGCCGGCGTCGTCGAACACCAGGGAGGTGATGGACGTCAGCGTGCACTCACGTTTGCGGGGGTCATGCCAGAGCGGACGGCCCTCGGCACTGAGGCGGGTGGCCCAGATGGGGAGCTGGTGGCTGACCATGATGGCCTCGGGGCCGTTTGTTCCGTAGTCGCCCGCGGCCAGTTCGATCGCCCGGAGCCGGGCGTCCTGAACGGCGGCGCGGACACGCGCGGCCTGCTCCTTGTACGGCTCGCCCCAGGACGGCCGGAGCGGGTTGATCAGGTGCGGCCAGTGCCTTGGCCTTTTGAGCTCGGCCTTGGTGACCTTCATGCCCTGAAAGTAGTTTTCCGCTTCGATGATGCGCTCGTCAGTATGGATCTGAAGCTGCAGGGCCTCTGCGGCGGGGGCCGCGGTTTCCTGGGCCCTGACCAGCGGCGAGGACGCAAGGTAGACAAAACGGGCACCCTGCGCGGCGCGGTCGGCGAAGTGCGCGGCGAGAACCTGCGCCATCTCCCGGCCCAGCTCGGAGAGGTGGAATTCGGGCAGCCGTCCGTACAGAACGCCGTCGGGATTATGGACCTCGCCGTGGCGGAGCAGATGGACAGTGGCTTGGGGCATGTGTACCAGTTTCTCAAAGATGGCGTGCGATCCGAAATCTTCTACATTTCGTAGAACTGAAACTCTGGGAAAAAAGTTCCTTAACATGGAACAAAACATGCAAATGCATGCTTATAGTAGATGCAGCGGATAGTTGAGACTTCAACTGATCAGCCTATCCGGAACTACCACCCGACAATTTCAAGGAGAAATACCATGGCTCTTCCCGCAGACGTCACCACCGGCACCTGGACCCTCGACCCCTCACACAGCGAAATCGGCTTCACCGTTCGCCACGCAGGCATCAGCAAGGTCCGGGGCCAGTTCAAGGATGCAACAGCAACCTTGGAGCTTGCCGATAACGTGGCCGATTCCAAAATCAGCGCCACCATTCAGACCGCCAGCTTCGACTCCGGTGACGCCAACCGCGACGGCCACGTCCGCGGCGAAGACTTCTTCGACGTCGAGAAGTTCCCGGAAATCTCCTTCGTCTCCAACGGCCTCGTGGCCGCCGGCGACAGCTACGAGCTGACCGGTGACCTCACCATCAAGGGCGTCACCCGTCCGGTCACCCTGGAGACAGAGTTCAACGGCGTGGCTGTTGACCCGTTCGGCATGACCCGCGCCGGCGTATCCGCCGAAACCACCATCAGCCGCAAGGACTTCGGCCTGACCTGGAACGCCATCCTCGACGCCGGCGGCGTCCTGGTCAGCGACAAGGTTGCCGTCAACCTTGAGCTGGCATTCATCGCCCCCGCAGCATAATTCTTTTCAAACTGCGCCCGGCCGCAGGCTCCCTCTGGAGCCTGCGGCCGGGCGCAGTGCTTTAACCCTCCGTTCCGCGCTGGTTCGCCCCGAATCCCGGTGCCAGCAGCAATATGCCGTCTAGAGTGAGGCCTATGAGCAACCCCAGTGACGTACCGCAGCCCCGGGAGCCCGGCGCCCAGCCACCTGCCGGCAACGTTCCTCCCGCGGGCTACGAACCGCCGCAACGTTTCCCTCGCCCGCAGGGGCAGCAGCCCGCGCCGGACCGGCAGGGCCACCAAAAGCCGGCCGGATTCCCGTTCCAAAGGCCCGCCGACGCGCCGCGGAGCTTCAACGAGGTTATGCCCAGAGGCGGTCTTGCCGGCATGTTCACCGTGCCCGGACTCCCCCTCGAACTCAAGGTCTCCTACTGGATCTGGCTCGTCGGCGGCATGCTCGGCGTCCTCGGTAGCTTCTTCGGGCTGCTTGCCACCCTGGCCCTGTTCACCGTCGCCCCGGGACTGGCCGCCCTGCTACTCCTGCTGGTCCTGGTGGCACTCGCCCTGGCCGCGGCTCAGATTGTTCTCGCCCTGAAGATGAAGGACGGCAAGGAGTGGGCCCGCCTGGCGCTGACCATCGTGGCCGCCGTCTCCCTGGTCCTGGCGCTGATCGGCGGCAGCGTGGGCGGCGGCATAGGCAACAACTGGCTTGGGTTCCTGATCAGTGCCGCGGCGACGGTCCTGATGTGGCTTCCCAATTCGCAGGCCTGGTTCACCGCCGTCAGGGGCCGCGCGTAGCCGTCCGTTGCAGGCACCGCGCCCGCTGGCTTCCCGCCTGGCTGGAATACCTCTTTGGAATGACCCGCCGCCACCCGGCCGGAGGGTACGGTTGAAGTAAGCCGTACTGGGGGCAGGGCCAGTGGACTGCACCCAGCAGCCGAACTGACTTCCAACCTGCAAAGGACCGCTCATGAGCACGCCAGTCCCGCCTCCCGTCCCGAACGAGCCTGAGCCCGGCAATCAGCCGCCCGCACCCCGCTATGGCGAGAACAGCCCGCAGCCGGACAACGCTCCGCAGTATGGCCAGAACGCACCACAGTACGGGCAGAACGCACCTCAATACGGCCAGAATGCCCCGCAGTATGGCCAGAACCCGCCACAGTACGGCCAGAACGCGCCGCAGTACGGACAAAATGCGCCCGCTGCACCGCCGTACGGGCAGACCCCGCCGCAGTTCGGCCAGCCTGCTCCCCCGGCGTACGGCCAGCAGCCGTACGGCCAGTCCCCCTATGCCCAGTACCCCTCGGAGAAGCCGCAGGCCACCGGGCCCGGCGGCATTCCCCAGCTGGTCAACGTCTCCTTCTGGCTCCTGATCGCTGCCGCCGTGGTGTTCGTCATTTCCATGCTCATGGGGATCTCGATGCTCGATGACCCGGCAACGCGGGCGGCCTTCGACGATGCCATGCGCAGCAGCGGCGCCAACGGCGCTCAGTTCAACTTCGAAGAGTTCAAGAGCGCTCTCGCCGGCATGCTGGTGGTCATCGCCATCCTGGGGGCCGCCATGTACCTATTGGTGGCTTTCTTCGTCCGGAAGGGTAAAAACTGGGCCAGGGTCCTGGGGACCATCTTCGCCGCCCTGTCCGTATTCAGCCTGTTCCAGGTTCCCAACCTCGGGACCTTGGGAACGCTGGCAGGCATTGCGGCCATCGTCCTGCTGTACCTGCCCACCACTACTCCTTACTTCCGCAAGCAGCAGCCGTTCACCAACCCCTACGCCACGCCGGGCAACCCCTACGGGCAGTAGGTCTACGCCGTAACCCGCACCTTACGGGCGTGGACCCCGCGGACCCCGCCAAGCCATTGGCTAGGCGGTCTGGTCCGGGGTCTGCGCCCGTTGTGCGTGGTAGGCCAGGATCTGCAGTTCAGTAGCCATGTCAACCTTCCGCAGGTTGACGCCGTCGGGGACCTGCAGCATGACGGGAGCGAAGCTGAGGATGCTGTGCACGCCGGCTGCCACCACGCGGTTGCAGACCGCCTGGGCCACCGCGGCCGGCAGCGCCAGGACCACCATGTTGGTGCCGGTTCGGCGCAGCACGGTTTCCAGGTCGGCGACGTCGCTCACGCGCAGCCAGCCCACCTCGTTGCCCACCACGAGCTGGTCGGCGTCGAAAATCGCCACCACGTCGAAGCCTCGGGATTCAAAGCCGTCATAGCGGGCCAGGGCCTTGCCCAGGTTGCCGGCCCCCACTATGGCAACTTTCCAGTCGTGGGTGAGGCCCAGGGCAGCGGAAATATGGCGGCTCAGATACTGCACTTCGTAGCCCACGCCGCGCGTCCCGTAGGAGCCCACGTAGGACAGGTCCTTGCGGAGGGTGGAGGAACTCACTCCCGACGCTTCCGCCAGGGACTCCGAGGACACCCGCTCCACGCCGTCGGCCAGCAGGGTGTTCAGGGCGCGCAGGTAGATGGTCAGTCTCGCCACCGCAGCGGGCGGAATCTGTTTGGCGATCTCCCCGGCGGGCGCCACTGTCCCGTTTACGGCCCGGGGAGATGAATCCAGCGAACTCACTTTCCCCTCCATTGCCTTGCGTTGTGACTCCACTCTAGATCCCCGCCGCCTCTGCCAACAAAGCCGGCGTCATGCAATGCAATCGGTTGCCTAAACGCGCAGTGCCCGCTGGAGAACGCGTTCCAGGCGGGCTTCGTCGATCTTCCAGAAGTCTCGCTGGACGCCGTCCACCAGCACCACCGGGATTTCCTCGGCGTAGCGCTCACGCAGCTCGGGCAGTTCGTCGACCTGCTGTTCCGTCCACTCAAGTCCCAGTGCAGAGGTAACGCGTTCGACGGCGTCGCGCGCCTCTGCGCACAGGTGACAGTCTGCTTTGGTGATGAGGACTACCTCCGGGTTTGCCATGATTCAACCGTACCTTTCCCGGAGGCGGGCCGCGGCGCCTGCCATCCAGGCGGCGGCTGTTCTGGAATCTGCACTGCCCGGCATTGACTAGACTCATGGACATGCCCAAGGAGAAGTACGTCGCTGTAGTCACCCAGCCTGATGCGGTGATGCAGACCAGCGAAGCGGCCTTCTTCGACGTGGACAACACCCTGATGAAGGGCGCCAGCCTTTTCCATGTCGCCCGCAAGATGCACCAGCGCCGGGCGTTCACGCTGAGGCAGGCGGCCGGCATGGCCTGGAAGCAGTTCAAGTTTGTAGCCCGCGGCGAGAATATGGAGGATGTCCATGCCGTTCGGGACTCGGCCCTGACACTGGCAGTAGGCATCCCCGTGGAGGACATCAAGGCTCTGGGCGAAGAAGTGTACGACGAAATGATCGCCTCCAGGATCTGGCCCGGAACCAAGGCCCTGGCCGAGCAGCACCTGCGCGTGGGACGGCGCGTCTGGCTGGTCACGGCCACCCCCATCGAAGTGGCCACGGTCATCTCCACCCGCCTGGGCCTCACCGGAGCGCTGGGCACTGTTGGCGAGGTGGCCGACGGCCTGTACACCGGCCGGCTGGTGGGCGACATCCTGCACGGCTCGGCCAAGGCTGTGGCAGTCCGGGAGTTGGCCGACACGGAAGGCCTGGACCTCAAGCGGTGCTGGGCCTACAGCGATTCCTACAACGACATCCCGCTGCTGACCCTCGTGGGGCACCCCGTGGCCATCAACCCCGATTCGCGGCTGCGCAGCCACGCCCGTGACCACAACTGGCCGGTCTACGATTTCCGCTCCGGCCGCCGTGCCGCCACGCTTGGCCTGAAGGCGGCAACAGCCGGCGGCGTGGTTTACGGACTCTGGAAGGGTTTCGCCCGCTTCCGCGGCCCCCGCATCTAAGTAGCGCTAAGTGTCGTTTTGGGCGCTCAAAACGACACTTAGCGCTACTTAGATGGGGATGGAACGACAAAAATGCCCGCTGCCGGAAGGCAACGGGCATTTTCGCGCTTCTTGAAGTATCTCTACTTCTTGTTGCGGCGCTGGTGACGAGTCTTGCGAAGCAGCTTGCGGTGCTTCTTCTTGGCCATACGCTTGCGACGCTTCTTAATAACTGAACCCACGAAAGTTCCTCACAAACTAGATGCAGTACCTGTCTGATGGAAAAGGTCCGTGGACAGAGCTACAGACAAAGACAACTGACAGATTCTTACAATGACGTAAAACGTTCCTTAACAGGGTACCGCTTCTTTGCGGCGGTCACTGACCGCAGCCGTCGACGGACCGTCACACTGCTCAGGCCGTTTCGGTATGTCCATCCACTACAGCGCCTTTAAGGTACTGTTCGACGGCGCTTTCCGGCACCCGGTACGACCGGCCGAAACGCACCGCGGGCATTTCGCCGGAATGGACCAGGCGGTAGACGGTCATCTTGGAGACGCGCATGACCTCGGCCACTTCGGCCACGGTCAGGAACTTCGCGTTCGAGAAGTTCTGTTCTGCGGACATTTCCCTATTCCTTTGCTGACGGATGACTACTGACCCCAGCTGTGTTCCATTGCGGTGTGCCGATGCTGAGCCATCCACCAACCATGTGATAGATACTCTAGAGGTTGATGGGGCTGTAGTGAAAGTCATCCGGTGTAATCACTGCTCACTGCGGCGTTTCCTGGCGGACGCCGCAAGCTGGTCCAGCACCGAAACCGACACGTCCCAGTCCATGCACGCATCGGTCACACTCTGCCCGTAGACCAGCTCGGACCGGCCCGCGGCGTGCTCGGCAACGTCCAGGTTCTGCGCCCCGCCCACCAGGAAGCTTTCGAGCATGACGCCGGCGATGGCATGTGCGGCCTGCCCGCGGTCTTCGAGCTGGGCACCGATTTCCAGCGCCACCTCAGCCTGCCGGTGATGGCTCTTGCCGCTGTTCGCATGGCTCGCATCGACAATCAGCCGCGGGTTCAGGCCCTTGGCAGCGAGCTTCGCAGAGGCGCTTTCGACGTCGGCTGCCGAGTAGTTCGGCCCCTTCCGTCCGCCGCGGAGGATGACGTGAGCGTCAGGATTTCCAGCCGTGGCCACGAGCGCGGCGCGGCCGTCGCCGTCGATTCCCAGGAAGGCCTGCGCTGCCGCGGCGGCGCCGCAGGCGTCGACCGCCACCTGGAGGTCGCCGTCGGTCCCGTTCTTGAAGCCAATGGGCATGGACAGGCCGGAGGCGAGCTGGCGGTGGATCTGGCTTTCGGTGGTGCGGGCACCGATGGCACCCCAGGAGATCAGGTCCGCCATGTACTGCGGGCTGATCGGCTCGAGGAACTCGGTGGCGGTGGGCAGCCCCAGCGCCGTGACCTGCTGCAGGAACTCGCGTGCCGCGCGGAGCCCAACGGCCATGTCGTGGCTGCCGTCCAGCCGCGGATCGTTGATGAGGCCCTTCCAGCCGACCGTGGTGCGGGGCTTTTCGAAGTAGGTCCGCATGACAATCAGCAGGTCCGCTTTATGCTTCTCGGCCTGGCTGACCAGCCGGCGGGCGTACTCGAGGCCGGCTTTGGGGTCATGGATGGAGCAGGGGCCAACGATGACCAGCAGGCGGTCATCCACGGCGTCCATGATGGCGCGGACCTCATCGCGGCCGCGTTCGACGACGTCTGCCACCCGATCATCGAGCGGCAACTCGGCGATGAGTTCCGCCGGCGTGGGCAGCGGCGTGAATTCGCTGACGCGCAGGTTGGATGTGGATTTTGCGGTGGTGGCTGTTGCGGGGCTCATGCTCGGGGTCCTGTTCCAGATAGGAAGCGGGCCCAAATCAGAACCCGCCGGAGAAATGGCGAAGGGCAGAGAATGATCTCTGCCCTGTTGGCTCTGAAGGAAGTTGGATGCGTGTCAGTTAGACGCGGGCTCCTCCAGAGCCAACGAAAAATACGCATACCAACGGTTAGTCATAAGCACACGATAACCTCAGCCCGCTGCCGTGACAAAACCGCGGCGTAACACTCGTCAGCGAAGGACCCCGCGGAGGTATTCCAGCTGCCGGATCCAGTGGTGCTCCTGGCCCCCCTCGTGGTTGTTGAATCGGTAGACCTCGATCTCCTTCGGGGCGGCGGAGCGTTCCCCGTAGGCGTTGAAGCTGGCAAACACCGTGGACGGCGGGCAGACATCATCCATCAGCGCCACCGAGTAGAGCGCCGGGACGGTGGCAGCCCGGGCCAGGTTGACCCCGTCGAAATAGTTCAGCACCTCCAGCATCGGCTCATACCGGTCCCGGTGCCGGCCCAGGAAGGCGGCTATTTCCGGGTACGGCCCGCGGAGTGCAAGGTCGATGGACCGCGGGAAGTCCTGCAGGAAGGGGACATCGGGCAGCGCGGCAATGACGCCGTCGAGCCTTCCGGCCGCCAACCCGGCAACCGCCACCGCGATGCCGCCGCCCTGGCTTATTCCGCTCAGGATGACCCGGGCGGCATCAATCTCCGGGTGGGACTGGGCGGCCTCCACCGCGCGGAAGGCGTCGACGTAAACCCGCCGGTAGTAGTAGTCCTCGCGGCTGCGGGCGCCGCGCGTCATGAGTCCGGCATAGGCGACGTCCCCGGCGGACGGGTGGGGGTCCGCAGTGTCGCCGACGAGCCCGCCGAAGCCCTGGCCCCGCGTGTCCATGATGAAGTGGGCATAGCCTGCCTGCGCCCACTTTGTGTCCTGATTGACCAGGCCGCGCCCGCCTGAGTAGCCAACGTACTGCACAACAACGGGCAGCAGGCTCCCGGGCTCACGGTTCGCCGGGAGGTGCAGCCAGCCCTTGATCGGTGCGCCGCCATAGCCGGCGAACGTGACGTCGAAGGTGTCGATGACCGTCAGGTGGTTTTGCGTTGGCTGGAACGAGGCGCCGAGCGGGAACGTTCGCGCCTCCTCGATGGTGGCGTCCCAGAAGTCGTGCAGGTCGGCGGGCGGCGAGACGGTGGAGGTGTAGCCTCGCAGCTTCTCTGGGGGGAGGTCGAAAAGGGGCATCAGTGGCCGGTCCTGTCTCGTCTGGAATACCTGTTGGAGATCCTACGTCAGACAACCGGCTTGGGCGTGCGCGGGGGGCCGCGGTCACTAGGCTGCCAGCGGCATTCCGAAGAGTTCCCCGGCCCTTTTGACCAGATGCTCCGGCACGTCCGTTTCCCCGCGGTGGCCGTCACTTCCCAGGAATACGGCGCACCCGCGTGCGGCTCCGGCCAGATCGAGGCCTCGGTCATACGTTAGCTGGGCCGCCCGCACGTTCAGCGGCAGGTCCCGAATCACCCCCTCGGCGTTGAGGTAGACCTGCCAGTCGCCGCGCATGACCGACTCAAGGTCGCCCTCAACCAGTTCCCGGAGGTTCGTCAGAGTCGCTTCAATGGACTCCACGCGGACTGGTTGTTCAGTGGGGGCGGGGATTATCAGTGCTGTAAATTTGGTGCTCATTTTTTCGTCCTGTTGAGTTAACTGTGCCGGGCGTTCGGATGTTCCCGGCCGCCGCGCGGGGCGTGGGCTCCCGGCCCGCGCGCAAGGAACCCGCAAAAATGGTTGGCAGCGCATGGCCTACAGTGTGGTGAGACCACAGCGAGACCCTGCGGCCAGACCGGCCGGCCCGTCGACGGAGGAAGCATGTCCCACACGATTCAGCCGAACAATCCCGAGGCCACCCCGGCGCCGGATGCCACAGATCTTCCTGGCACGGGGGCACACGGGCACCCCGCGCCGTCGTCGGCTGAGCGGTCGGTTGTGCCTGCGGCGCTCAAACGCCGCATCCCCAAGTACTCGGACCTCGCCCCGCTGATGCAGTTCAAAAAGCCCGAGTTCAGCCGGGCCGCAAAACTCAAGCGGGCCAGCACCATCTGGGAACTGCGCGACATTGCCAAACGCCGGACCCCGCAGGCCCCGTTCGACTACACCGATGGTGCCGCCGAGGAAGAAATCACCCTGCGCCGCGCCCGCCAGGCCTTCCTGGACATCGAATTCCGGCCGGGCATCCTCCGCAATGTCTCCTCGATCGACCTGACCACCGAGATCCTGGGCAAGCCTTCCCGGCTGCCCGTCGGCATCGCCCCCACCGGCTTCACCCGGATGATGCAGTCCGAAGGCGAATACGCCGGCTCGCAGGCGGCCGAGGCAGCCGGTATTCCCTACACCCTTTCCACCATGGGAACCGCCTCCATCGAGGACGTGGCCGCCGCGGCCCCGAACGGCCGCAACTGGTTCCAGCTCTACCTGTGGACGGACCGGGACCGGTCCCTCGAACTCATTGAGCGCGCCGCCAAGGCCGGGAACGACACCCTCATGGTCACCGTGGACACCGCGGTGGCGGGCGCCCGGCTCCGCGACGTCCGCAACGGCATGACCATCCCGCCGGCGCTGACCCTCAAAACCGTGCTGGACGCCTCCTACCGGCCCGCCTGGTGGTTCAACTTCCTCACCCACGAGCCGCTGACCTTCGCCTCACTCTCGCGCTACACAGGGACGGTGGCCGACCTCATCAACTCGATGTTCGACCCCACCCTGACCTTCGAGGATCTTGACTGGCTGCGCGAAACCTGGAAGGGCAAGCTGGTGGTCAAGGGCATCCAGACCGTGGAGGACGCCCGCCGTGTGGTGGACCATGGCGCTGACGGGGTGGTCCTGTCCAACCATGGGGGCCGCCAACTGGACCGGTCCCCCATCCCGTTCCACCTGCTCCCGGAGGTTTCGGCGGCCCTGAAGGCGGACAACTCGGACGCCGCCATCATCCTGGACACCGGCATCATGAGCGGGGCGGACATCGTGGCCGCCTTGGCTCTCGGTGCCGACTTCACCCTGATCGGACGCGCGTACCTTTACGGTCTGATGGCAGGGGGCCGGGCCGGCGTGGACCGCACCCTCGAGATCCTGGAAAAGGACATGGTCCGCACCATGGCCCTGCTCGGCGTCAGCTCCGTTTCAGGGCTCACACAGGACCACGTGCGCCTGCTCACCAAGTAGCCCCGCCCGCCCAACTGGGTAGCGCGAAGTGTCGTTTTGAGCGCCCAAAGCGACAGATAGCGCTACCCAGTTGGGGTTATTTCTTGCGGCCGAATTTGGGGAGGTTCGGCAGGTTCGCCAGCAGGTCCGCGGCCTTTGTCGCGGCGCGGCCCACAGTCCGGCCGATCTGCTGCGGAACGGTGTCGTCGCTGAGCGGGGCAGTTGTGCCGCCGGGAATCACGACGGCGGGGCTGAGTTCGGCGTCCTCGCGTGCCAGTACAGCGGCCACGTCTTCGTTGTCCGGAACGTGAATGCCGACCGCACCTTCGCCGCGGGCTTCCGCCGGGGGCGCCTCAGGTGACGTGGCAGCGGAAGCTGCCCGGCCGACGTCGAACGGTTCCAGCCAGCTGACGATGCCCTCCAACGGTTTGGGATTCAGGGCGTAGTAGCGCTTCTGGCCCTGGGCCCGCATGCTGACCAGCTGCGCCTCGCGGAGGACTTTCAGGTGCTTGGAAATGGTGGGCTGGCTGGCGGAGAGCTCCTCCACAAGCTCCCCCACTGCTTTGTCCCCTGCGCGAAGGGATACCAAAATGTCGCGCCGGGTTGCTTCCGCAATGACGGCAAATACGTCGTCTGTCACCATGCCTCCCACCCTAGCGACATATACGCCGCAAGGCATCCACTATTTCCTCCGCAGGGCTCTGTCGAACCGGGCCGAGGAGGAGTAGGTTGCTCGGATGGAAGATACATATCAGGTTGTGGTGGTGGGTGCCGGGTTCGCAGGGCTGGCGGTTGCCAAGAAACTGGGCCGCAAGGGCGTTCGGGTACTGCTGATCGATGCCAACAACTATCACCAGTTCCAACCGCTCCTGTACCAGGTGGCGACCTCCCAGATCGGCGTCTCGGCCATCGCCCGCCCGTTGCGGTCCATTTTCCACCGCAACCGGCACGTTCGCGTTCTGACGGCGCAGGTGGCGTCTGTCGATGCAGCCAACCGTACCGTCACCACCGCCGACGGCGACACCTTCAAGGCGCAGGTGCTGGTCATCGCTGTGGGGGCCACGCCGAACTTCTTCAACACCCCTGGCGCCGAGGAACTTGCCCTCCCGCTGTACTCGGTGGTCGACGCGACCCGGCTGAGCGCCCGGCTGACCAGCCTGTTGGACCAGACCGACCGGGAAACCGGTGCTCCCCTGGATGTGGTGGTGGTGGGCGGCGGACCGACGGGAGTGGAAACGGCCGGCGCCATGGCAGAAAACGTGAAGTTCGTGGTGCCGAAGTACTTTTCGCCGGAACTCGCAGCCCGGTGCCGTGTCCACCTGGTGGATATGCTGCCGACTGTTCTGAACGCGTTTTCAGAGAAGTCGCAGGACTACACGCGGCGGCGCCTGACGAAGATCGGCGTCCAGCTGCACCTGGGCGTGAGCGTTGCCGAGGTCAGCGAGGACGGCGTGACGCTGGTGGACGGAACCACCATTCCGGGCCGTGTGGTGGTGTGGGCCGGAGGGCTGAAAGCGGGCGACATCATCACCGCCTCCGGACTGGCCCAGGGCCGGGGAGGGCGGATCGACGTCCAGCCGGACCTGACCGCCAAGGATGCCGAGGGCGTCTACGTGCTGGGAGACGCAGCCAACATCACTGATGCCAAGGGCGCAAAACTCCCCCAGTTGGGCTCAGTTGCGCAGCAGGCAGGAAAGTGGGCGGCCAAGAACATCTACGCCGACCTTACGGGCGGGACGCGCCGCCCCTTCGAATACGTGGACAAGGGCTACATGGCGATGATCGGCCGGGGCGCGGCGGTGGCTGAAATCGGCCGCAAACGGATCCAGCTGCAGGGTTCGCTGGCGTTCGTGTCGTGGCTTCTGGTGCACCTCGCCCTGCTCTCGGGCTTCCAGCAGAAGGTCCGGGCGCTGTTCTCCTGGCTCAACGGATACATCATCCACAGCCCCGCACAGGTGGTGGTCGGCCGGCCGGAGTGACGGCCCGCGGGAAGCTCAGGAGTCAGTCAAACCAGGGGTCAAGGCCGTGGAACGGGAAAACCGCTTTGCGGGTGGCCATGACGGTCCGGTCAACGGCGTCGTTGGGGTCGAACCCGACTTCCCAGGACCGCCACCAGAGCTCAACGTCGTCACCCATGAGTTCAGGGGCATCCCGGCCAAATTTTGCCAGGACGTAGGCGCGCCAGTCATTGGGCACCTCGGTGCGCAGCGGGACGGGCCGGCCCGCTGCGATGGCGATGAGGTGGCTCCAGGAGCGGGGCACCACGTCCGTGACGCTGTAGCCGCCGCCGCCGGTGGCGATCCAGCGTCCACCGCAGTGCCGGGCGGCCAGGTTTCCGATGGCGGTGGCAGCCTCGCGCTGGCCGTCAACGCTGATGTTCAGGTGGGCCAGAGGGTCGTGGCGGTGTGAATCGCAGCCGTGCTGGCTGATGATGACCTCGGGCTGAAATGCCCCTATGAGCTGAGGGACCACGGCGTGGAAGGCACGCAGCCAGCCGGCGTCCCCCGTCCCGGACGGCAAGGCAACGTTCGCAGCGCTTCCCTCCGCGTGCGGCCCCCCGGTCTCGTTGGCGAAGCCTGTCCCCGGGAAAAGCGTGAGTCCGCTTTCGTGCAACGAGATGGTCAGGACCCGGGGGTCATCCCAGAAGATACTTTCCGTTCCGTCACCGTGATGGGCGTCGACGTCGATGTACGCCACCCGCGCGATGCCGCCGTCCAGCAGCCTCTGGATGGCCACTGCAGAATCATTGTAGATGCAAAAACCGCTGGCCCGTTCGCGGGCCGCGTGGTGCATGCCGCCGCCGAAATTCACGGCGTGCAGGGCTGAACCGTCCAGGATCATATTGGCCGCGAGAAGCGACCCGCCCGCGATTCTCGCGGCGGCCTCGTGCATGCCGGCGAAAGCGGGGTCGTCCTCGGTGCCAAGGCCCCGGGCCTCATCGGGTGACGCAGGATCCGCGCTGACCCGGCGGACTGCCGCCACAAACTCGGGCGAGTGCACCGTCTGCAGTTCGGCGTCCGTTGCCACCTCCGGCGCCACCACGGCCACGTGGGCCAGGTCCAACAGGCCGAGGCTCTTCGCCAGCCTGGCCGTCAGATCCATCCGTTCAGGCGCCATGGGGTGGCCGGGACCAAAGTTGTAGGCAGTCATGGCCGAACTCCACGCCACCATCGTTGGCGGCGCGGGCTGGCTGAGACCGGGCAGGTATGTCATCAATCACAGGCTACCCGAGGTCGCCACCGCTGCGGCCCCGTCATTACACAGTCATTAGTGGTTTACTACTGAGGGAAACAGTTTCTACCGAGGAAAAGCCACCCATGACGGAACGCCAGTCCAGGCCCCGGATCCCGGCCAGCTGGCACCCAGCGGACCCGGAGCGCGAAGGTCTCTGGATTTTCACCCGGCTGCGGGACTTCATTGACGACATCGCCAATACTTCGCCGGCCCGGCTTGCCCTGACCGCGTTCGCCGCGGTCTGCCTCGTGTTCACGTTCCTCCTCATGATGCCCTTCTCTTCCGCAGACGGCACGGCCACTCCCATCCACCAGGCCATGTTCACCGCGGTGTCGGCCGTGTGCGTCACCGGCCTGACGGTCGTTTCGACGGCGGCGCACTGGTCCTTCGTCGGCCAGCTGGTGATTCTGGTGGGCATCTTCGTGGGTGGCTTGGGCACGTTGACGCTGGCTTCACTGCTGGCGCTCATGGTGAGCAAGAAACTGGGCGTGCGCGGCAAGCTCATCGCCCAGGAAGCCATGAACAACGCGGGCCGCCTCGGCGAGGTGGGTACGCTGCTGCGGATCGTCATCGCCACCTCGGTGGTGATCGAGGGCATTCTGGCGCTGGCACTGATCCCGCGTTTTATGATCCTGGGCGAACCCTTCTGGCAGGCGGTGTGGCATGGGGTCTTTTACTCAATTTCGTCCTTCAACAACGCCGGGTTCACGCCGCACTCGGACGGCATCGTCCCCTATGAGACCGATCTGTGGATCCTGATCCCGCTGATGCTGGGCGTTTTCCTCGGCAGCCTGGGCTTCCCGGTGGTGATGGTGCTGCAGCAGAACGGGCTCAACTGGAAAAAGTGGAACCTGCACACCAAGCTGACCATCCAGGTGTCCTTCATCCTGCTGGGCGCCGGGGCCGTGCTGTGGGGCCTGATGGAATGGGACAACGTGCGCACCATCGGGCACATGGACCTGGGTGACAAGATCACACATTCCCTGTTCGCTTCGGTCATGACAAGATCCGGTGGCTTCAACCTGGTGGAACAAAACCACATGGAATCCACCACCATGCTGCTCTCGGATGCCCTCATGTTCGCCGGCGGCGGCTCCGCCTCCACAGCCGGCGGCATCAAGGTGACCACCATCGCGGTAATGTTCCTGGCCATCGTTGCCGAAGCCCGGGGCGATGCGGACGTCAAGGTGTACGGCCGCACCATTCCCCAGGGCGCCATGCGGGTGGCCATCTCCGTCATCGTGGCCGGGGCAACCCTGGTTTCCGTGTCCGCGTTCCTGCTTCTGCACATCAGCGGTGCGTCCCTGGACCGGGTGCTGTTTGAAACGATTTCAGCCTTTGCCACCGTGGGACTGAGCACCAACCTCAGTGCCGAACTGCCGCCGTCGGGCGTCTATGTCCTGACCGCGCTGATGTTCGCGGGCCGCGTTGGCACTGTTACCCTCGCGGCCGGACTGGCCCTGCGCCAGCGCAGCCAGCTTTACCACTACCCGGAAGAGAGGCCCATCATTGGCTAATTCCTCAGGCGTCCCCAACCGCCCCGCCCACAACGCGCCGGTGCTGGTGATCGGCTTGGGCCGTTTCGGCTCGTCCACGGCCGAGCAGCTCGTGAAACAGGGCCGCGAGGTCCTGGCGATCGAACGTGACCGGACGCTGGTGCAGAAGTGGGCGCCGCTCCTGACCCATGTGGTGGAAGCGGACGCAACCAACATCGACGCGCTGCGCCAGCTCGGCGCGCAGGAGTTCAGCTCTGCCGTGGTGGGCGTGGGAACATCCATCGAGTCCTCGGTGCTGATCACCGTCAACCTGGTGGACCTGGGCATCGAGCACCTCTGGGTCAAGGCCATCACGCCCTCGCACGGGAAAATCCTCACCCGGATCGGCGCCAACCACGTGATCTACCCCGAGGCCGACGCCGGCGTCCGGGCAGCGCACCTGGTCTCGGGACGCATGCTGGACTTCATTGAGTTCGACGACGACTTCGCGATTGTCAAAATGTACCCGCCCCGCGAGACGGTGGGTTTCACCCTCGATGAGTCCCAGGTGCGGTCCAAATACGGTGTGACGATTGTGGGTGTGAAGTCCCCCGGCGAGGACTTCACCTACGCCCGCCCGGAAACGAAGGTGTCCGCGCGCGACATGCTGATCGTCTCGGGACACGTGGACCTGCTGGAACGGTTCGCCGCGCGGCCATAGCCAGCAGGTGCCCTCCCCAGCGCGGTCCGGGCGGGCGTTACCCCAGTTGGCGGGAGATCTCCGCTGCGCGGTCCGCTGCGGCGCGGGCTCCGGCGGCGATGATGGCCGGGAGGCCCCGTTCGTTGAAGGTTGCGATGGCACGCTCGGTGGTGCCGTTGGGGCTGCTGACGCTGATGCGAAGTGCTGAGGGGTCCGCTCCGGGCTCGGCAAGCATGAAGCCCGCACCCGCGACCGTCTCGCGGGCCAGGAGGAGCGCCAGGTCGTGCTCCAGGCCCAACTCGACTCCTGCCGCCGCCATGGCCTCGGCGAGGTAGAACGCATAGGCCGGGCCCGACCCGCTGATGGCGGAGACGGCGTCCACCTGCTCTTCCGGAACCTCCACCACGGTGCCTGCCGCCTTGAAGATGTCTTTCGCCCGCTGCAGTTGCTCGGGTGAGCAATTGCTGCCGGCCGATACGGAGACGACGCCGCGTCCCAGCTTGGCGGGGGTGTTGGGCATGGTCCGGATCACCGGCTGCCCGGCGGGCAGCGCCGCCTCAAGCTGCGCGAGCGTCACAGCGGCGGCAACACTGACAACGATGGTCTTCGGCGACAGGGAGGCGCTGATTTCACGCGCCAGGTCCGCAATACCAACAGGCTTCACGCCCAGAATCACAACACCTGATCCCTTGGCGGCCTGCCTGTTGTTGTCCGGTTCCTCATCACCGGCGATGGCTGTAATGCCGTGGTGCCGCTCTGCCAGTTCAGCGGCGCGCTCCGCCCGCCGGACAGTGGCGACGACGTCTGCCGGGTCGGTGCCGGAGCCCAGGAGGCCGGAGAGGATGGCTTCGTTCATGGATCCACAGCCCAGGAAGGCGATTCGGTTGCTCATGGACCCATCATTGCAGTTCGGCCGGACGGGTGCAGGAATGAACAAATCCGTCGTAACGGGAACTCGCCGATTTCAACTCCCAGCGGACTCCCATGTTGGCTGCAGCTTGCTCACAAGTTGCCGCCCTATCGTAGTTATTACCTCATTGAGGGTGCGAGTGATGCGGCAAGCATGGGGATGTTTGCCCGAGGCGCCGGTGGTCTGCAGCAGGTTTCCCCCCATTTTCCTGCTGCGGACCCCGGCGCTTTCGCGTTAATGCGGCCCGCACTGCCACCGGAGCGCTGCGTTACCCGTCAGCCCGCGCTGGGGAGCACGGCCTCGGGCGCCGGGGATGGTTCCGGGCCACCTGGGCCACCGGGGGCACCCAGGCGGACATGGGGCGCCGGATCCAGCGGGCCGGCGAAGACCAGCTGGTCCAGGCGCCGCAGGATGAGGCCCTCACGCAGAGCCCACGGGCAGATCCTCATCTTCTTGAACTTGAACATCTCCAGCGCGGCTTCAGCCACCAGCGCCCCGGCAAGCAGCTGATGGGCCCGGGCATCGGACACCCCGGGCAGGAAAAGCCGGTCCTCGACTTTCATGGCTGAAATCCGCTGGGCCCAGACCCCCAGATCGGTGGCGTTCAGCTCACGCTTCACGTACGGGCCGGCGGCGCTCGGGGCTGCCCCGGCGATCCGGGCCAGGGACCGGAAGGTCTTGGAGGTCCCCGCCACCAGGTTGGCCCGGCCCAGGCCTTCGAACTTGTTCACGGCCGGGGCGAGCGTACTGCGGATGTAGCGCCGAAGCTCCTTGACGCTTTTGGCGGACGGCGGATCCTCGGCCAGCCAGTCCCTGGTCAGGCGGCTGGCACCCAGCGGAACGGAGGTTGCCACTTCCGGCAGTTCGTCCTGGCCGAAGGCCATTTCGAAGGAGCCGCCACCGATGTCCAGGTTGAGGACCGGCCCGGCGCCCCAGCCGTACCAGCGGCGGACGGCGAAGAACGTCATGGACGCTTCCTCACTGCCTGTCAGTTCCTGCAGCGTCACGGTGGTCTCGTACTTGACGCGTGCCAGTACGGCAGGGCCGTTGGTGGCTTCACGGATGGCGGACGTGCAGAAGGCCAGCAGATCGTCGGCCTTGTGGCGGGCGGCAAATTCCCACGCCTCCAGCACGAATTCGGTCAGTTCGTGCTGCCCGGCGTCGGTGATGTTGCCGTCAGCGTCCAAATACTGCACCAGGGACAGCGGCCGTTTGTGCGAGGCGAAGGGAACCGGGCGCGCGCCGGGGTGGGCATCCACCAGGAGGAGATGGACAGTGTTGGACCCGATATCGAGGACGCCTAGCCGCATCCTGCCATTATTCCCCCGGGCAGGGCCGCACTCACAACCGGTCCAAAAATGTCAGTTGGCTGCCGGATCCTCGGGTGAGCCCTCGGGCAGTTCATCGGCGCGCTTGAAATCGCGCCTGATGTTCGCCACGCCCTCGGGGTTGATCTCAAAGCCGTAGGCGGCGCCGGGGTTGATGACCATGCCAAGTTCCTCGCCGATGTTGGCGATGATAGCCGCACCCTGGGTTCCCAGAACGTTCGGGGCCGCCTCAAGATACTGCTCGTCCACCCGGCTCGGGTGCGAAAACACCGCAAGGACGGGATCGCCGTCGGCATTCGCGAGGACCAACGGCTCCACCTGGGAATCCTCCCCTTCGATGCCGTCGGTGCTGATGACATAAACCTCGCTGTTGAGGAACGACAGGATGACGTCCACGGGACTGCCCTCAGGCTGTCCGCCCAGGGCAAGCTTCTCTTCGAGGTCGTTCAGCGGCGTGGGATCGGCTGTGCCGGGCTGTTCAGTCATGTATCTACTCGACCACGTTACGCACAACACCGCAATTCCGGCTAAACCGGATGGGCGCAATCCTCGGCGTGCTCGCTCGTTCCTCGCTTAGACGCACGCTGCCGGATTCCTCCCATCCGGTTTCGACAAGCTCAACCTCCGGGCCGTGCGACAAGCCAGAAAACCCGGCGTCTATTTTTTGGCGGCGGCCTTCTTCTTCGCCGGCGCCTTGCGGGCGGTGGTGGTGCGCTTGACCGGCCCCTTGGCCCGTTTCTCGGCGAGGAGTTCCACGGCCTGTTCGCGGGTGAGCTCCTCGAGGGAGGTGGCGCGGGGAACGGTGATGTTGGTGATGCCGTCCGTGATGTACGGTCCGAAGCGGCCTTCCTTCACCACAATGTTCTTCTCCGACACAGGGTCCGGACCGAACTCGGCCAGCGGCGGCACAGCGGCACGGGCACCGCGCTGCTTCGGCTGGGAGTAGATTTCCAGTGCCTGCTCCAGCGTGATGGTGAAGATTTCCTCTTCCGAACCGATGGAGCGGGAGTCCGTGCCCTTTTTCAGGTACGGCCCGAAGCGTCCGTTCTGCACGGTAATGAGGTTGCCTTCGGCGTCCTCACCCAAAGCACGGGGCAGGCTCATCAGCTGGAGGGCTTCGTCCAGGGTGACCGACTCAACGGTCATGGACTTGAACAGCGAACCGGTGCGCGGCTTGGCCTTGACGGGCTTCTTCGGCGGCTTGGGCTTGCCGTTCTTGTAATACTCCACCGGCTGGTTGGCGATCTGTTCCTCAGTCATCTCCGGGATGACTTCGGTGACGTAGGCGCCGTAGCGGCCGTTCTTCGCCACCACCGTGTGGCCGGTGTGCGGGTCCGTGCCCAGGACGCGTTCCTCGGGCGCAGCAGTCTCCATGAGCTCAATGGCCTTGGCCGGTGTGAGCTCGTCCGGAGCGAGTTCCTCAGGCACGTTGGCGCGCGAGTTCTCAACGATCTCGCCGGTTTTCGGATCAACCGTTGCAGCCGAGCTCTCCAGGTAGGGCCCGAACTTGCCCACCCGCAGCGTGATCTCGTCCGTGATGGGAATCGAGTTGATTTCCCGGGCATCGATCTCGCCGAGGTTGTTGACGATGCTCAGCAGACCGGGGTCGGTGTCCTCGCCGAAGTAGAAGTGCTTGAGCCAGGCAGGTCCCCGCGCCTGGCCGTTGGCGATCTTGTCCAGGTCCGCTTCCATGTCGGCGGTGAACTCGTAGTCCACGTAGTCGCTGAAGTGCTGCTCGAGCAGGCGGATCACGGAGAACGCGATCCAGCTGGGCACCAGGGCGGAACCCTGTTTCCGGACGTAGCCGCGGTCCTGGATGGTGGAGATGGTGGAGGCGTAGGTTGAGGGACGGCCGATGCCCTTCTTTTCCAGCTCTGCGGTCAGCGAGGCTTCCGTGAAGCGCGGCGGCGGTGACGTTTCGTGGCCAACAGCCACCACGTCCGACGCCGTGAGGGCGTCATCCTTGGCCACGTTCGGGAGCCTGCGGGCCTCGTCGGAGTCGTCGTCGCCGCGGCTTTCGTCCTTGCCTTCTTCATAGGCGGCAAGGAAGCCGGGGAAGGTGATGACGGTGCCGGAGGCGGAGAATTCAGCGTCCCGGCCGTCTGCGGCAACCGCACCGAGGCGGATGGTGGCCGTGGAACCCTTGGCGTCGCCCATCTGGGATGCGACGGTGCGCTTCCAGATCAGCTCGTACAGGCGGAACTCATCACCGGACAGGAGTTTGGCCACCTGGGCGGGGGTGCGGAACGAGTCGCCGGCGGGGCGGACGGCCTCGTGGGCTTCCTGCGCGTTCGCGGCTTTGTTGGAGTACACCCGCGGTGATGCAGGGATGTACTCGGGGCCGTACAGCTCGGAGGCCTGGCGGCGGGCAGCCGTGACGGCCTCATCGCTCAGGGCCGAGGAGTCGGTACGCATATAAGTGATGTAGCCGTTTTCATACAGTCGCTGGGCGATCTGCATGGTGCTCTTGGAGGAGAAACGCAGCTTGCGGCCGGCCTCCTGCTGCAGCGTTGAGGTGGTGAACGGTGCCGCGGGACGGCGGGTGTACGGCTTGGTATCCACGGACCGGACGCGGAAGTCCGCATCCTGGAGCCCGGCGGCGAGGGAGGTGGCGAGTTCCTCGTTCAGGTGCACGGTGTTGCGGGCGGTGAGCTCACCGGCGTCGTTGAAGTCACGGCCACTGGCCACCTTGGCACCGTCGACGGCGGCCAGCTTGGCTTTGAAGGAGGCGGTGCCGGCGCCGAACTGGCCGGTCAGGTCCCAGTAGGACGCGGCTTTGAAGGCCATGCGTTCGCGTTCCCGGTCCACCACCATGCGGGTCACCACGGACTGGACGCGCCCGGCGGACAGGCCGCGGGCCACTTTGCGCCACAGCACCGGGGAGATCTCGTACCCGTAGAGGCGGTCCAGGATCCGGCGGGTCTCCTGCGCATCCACGAGGTCCTGGTCAACGTCGCGCAGGTTTCCCATGGCGCGCTGGATGGCTTCCTTGGTGATTTCACCGAACGTCATCCGGTATACGGGGACCTTGGGCTTGAGCACTTCCAGCAGGTGCCACGCGATGGCTTCGCCCTCGCGGTCCCCATCGGTTGCGAGATAAAGTTCGTCGGCATCCTTGAGCGCGGCCTTCAGCTCGGTGACCTTCTTGCGCTTGTCCGCGGACACCACGTAATAGGGCTTGAAGTCGTTGTCGATGTCGACGGCGAACTTGCCCACCGAAGTCTTCTTCAGTTCTGCAGGAAGCTCCGACGGCTGCGGCAGGTCGCGGATGTGACCAATGGAGGCCTCGACAATGAAGCCCTCGCCGAGGTACTTGGCGATGGTCTTGCTCTTTGCCGGAGACTCCACGATCACGAGTTTCTTGCCGGTTTTGGCCTTGCTTGGCACGGTGCTCCTACAGAAAAAGGTTGCTCGGGCAGATGAGCCCATACCCGCCTAGTTCACCATATTTTGGCCGAGGATGCGCATTCAGGTGCAAAACATCAGGCTGGACGGCGCAGTTTGTTGGCGCTCATTTAGCGCCAACAAAGGCCGTGTCACGGCGCCGGAAGCAGGAATCCGTCGCGGACCAGATTCCCCACTTCGGTGAGCAGCGCGGCCCGGAACGCGTCGTCGTCGAACCCATCCTCACCGGCGAGGCTCCCGCCCAGCAGCGCAGCGAGGGCGCCGATGATCTGCCCCACGGAGAGGTCGCCGTCGCACGCCGACACGAAGCCGGCCAGTTCGGTGCTCAGCAGGTTGGTCCGGCGCAGCCCGGCACCCTGGCGGAGCAGGATCACACCCGGATGCTCGGCACCGGGGCGCTGGTGGCGTTCCTCGGTGACATCGTCCGCCACCAGCAGGTGTGCGTCAGCCAGATCGTGCAGGGCAAGCCAGTCGGAACGCCCGACGGCGGCACCCAGGTGGGGACCCACCGGCTGTTCGATGGGGTAGGTGATTTCCTCGAACCGGCGGATGCCGGCCGTGGCGCCCGGGACGCCGGCGGGCCGCCGCAGCCAGATCATGCCAAAGCCGATGCCGGTCACGTTCCGCGAGGCGAAGTCCGCGAGATAGGCGGCGTAGGCCTCCTTGTAATGCTCCCGGTCGCGGGATTCGGAGGCGTCCTGCAGCCACGTTTCGGCGTACTGCTCCGGGCTGACCTGCTCACGCTGGATGAACCAGGCATCCACGTCCGGACCGGCCCAGCTTTGCGGCCGTTCCGCCCAGCCGGCGCCCGCCGGAATCTCCCAGTTGCCCAGTAACTGGGCTGTCCCGCCAGGAGCCAGGACCGAAGGCAGGTCCCCGACCAGCGAGGACACAATCTCATCGCCCGGCAGGCCGCCGTCGCGATAGGTGAACTGGCCGGACGCCGCTTCGCCCGATGTCCGCGGCGTGATGACAAACGGCGGGTTGGAGACCACCAGCTCGAACTCCTCGCCGGCCACGGGCTCCAGCAGTGAGCCCAGCCGGAGGCTCACCCGGTCCTCAAGGTGCTCGGCATCCAGGTGCAGGGCCGGGGCGTTGAGGAGCAGGTTGAAGCGGGCGAACGCCAGGGCCCGCTCGGAGATGTCCGTTGCGGTGACATGCTCGGCGTGGTGCAGCAGGTGGAAGGACTGGATTCCGCAGCCCGTCCCCAGGTCCAGCGCCTTCGCCACGTGCCGGCGGACGGTGGTCTGCACCAGCGTGGTGGACGCCTGCCCGATGCCCAGCACATGGTCGTGACGCAGGACCCCGGCCTGCTGGTGCGCGGCGAGGTCGCTGGCCACCCAGAGCTCGGCGCCGCCGCTGCTGACAGTGTCTTCGCCTTCAGCACCTTCCCAGCCGTAGGGCCGCAGGTCCGCCTTGGCCCGCATCAGCCCGGCGTCCAGGGCTGCGGAGCCGGGCACGGGCTCCAGCAGCCCCAGCTCCACCAGCCCCGCTGCGCGGATTCCCGGCAGGGCGGCGTCGAGCGTTGCCTGCGTCTGGGGTTCCGCCAGGAGCCACAAACGTACGACGGCGGCGAGCGCGGCCGCCGTTGTCCCGCCGCTGGCGGGCAGACCCTGGGCAGCGCTTTCGGTGGCCAGCAGTGCGGGAATGATCTGGTCGCGGTTCAGCGCGTTGTAGGCTGACTCGCCGAGCAGTTCGGCCACGCCGGTCAGCGTGTAGTCCACAGCCCGCAGGTCCGCGGCGAGCGCCTTCAGGAGTTCGGGGAGGTCGCTGCGCGGGGCGTCGGGGGTGTTGCCGGCCAGGAAGAGCGTGGAATCAGTCACCGCCCCAGTCTATTTGGCGGCCCGTGCCTTGCTCGCGGTCACAGGTTCTCCTCGGCGTAGATCTTCAGGGCGTCCCGGACGAAGGCGGCCCCGTCCGCGCCGCCGTAGTTCCTGGCGAACCGCGGATCGGCAACGTACATCTCGCCGAGGCCGGTGACGTACTGCTTTACAGCGCTGCCGCGGGTGTCCGTGTCGCCACGCGCGTCCGACACAGGCGTACCGGGAATGCCGGTCAGCCAGTCGACGTGCCGCCTGGCGATGGCCTGGGCATCAACACTGCCCGGTGCGATGCCGGCCGCAGCAGCAGCGATCCAATCCTGGCCCAGCTGCTGCGAGCGCTGCTTCCAGGCCGCCTTCTCGTCGGCCCCCATTCCCCGCCACCACGAGTCACCCTTTGTGTAGGCATCCTTGCCCCAGCGTTCTTCCACCTCGTCCTTGTACTGCGTGTGGTCGAAACCGTTGAACATGTCCTCGGCCATGATGTCGCCGCCTCCTTGCACTGCGTTGATGGTTTGTGTGACTGACGCGATCTGCCGCGAAAGCCTGTCCTTTTCCTGCTTGAGCCACTCCAGATGGCCGGCGAGGGCCTTCGCGGCGTCCGTTTCGTTCTGAAGGACCTGGCCGATGACCGGCAGGCCGAGCCCGAGGCCGCGCAGGAGCAGGATCCGCTGAAGCTCCACCAGGGCAGCCTGGTTGTAGTACCGGTAACCGTTGGGGCCGGTCCGGCTCGGCTTGAGCAGCCCGATCTCGTCGTAGTGCCTTAGCGTCCTGCTGGTGGTGCCGGCGAGCCGGGCGATGTCCTGGATGGACCAGTCCATGTGTTCCTCCTGGCTGAGCATTTCCTGCGGATGATTCCACGATAGATGTTGACGCAGCGTCAAGGTCAAGGCCGCGGATCACCGAAGGCCAGAGGGTCCGGGTAAGTTTGACGCATGGCTCTCTTTCCTCCCTTCCTGTCGCGTGCCCTGACCGCTTTGGCTGCCGCCGCCGTCGTCCTGGGCACCTCCGGCTGCGCCCAGCAGCTCTCTGTGGAGAACGCCGATGTGCCGGGGTGGAAGGCCACGGCGCTGCCTTCCACCGACGGCATCGTGGCCGAGGACTCGGGCAGAATCCTCAACGCCCGCCCCGTGGACCACACGGAAAACGTGGCCGCCGGCACCTACTCGCTGACGCTGGTGTGCGACGGCGGCGGCAAGGCCTTCCTCGCCGTGCGGTCCGCCGGCCAGGAGCTCGTGGATCTCGGCGCTGCCTGCTACGGAACCCGGGAGACCACAAAACTCACCGTGGCAAAAACCGGGCCGCTGGAACTCAGCGTCTCCAGCGTGGACGCGCCGACACTCTACGCCTATCAGATTGTGCAGGCCGGCTAATGAGCGCGGGCCCCGGGCGTCTTATGGTGGCGGGCGGGGTATTTTTCGCAGCGGCAGCGCTGAGCGGGTGTGAGTACGCGGACGCAGGGCCGGTGCCGGCGGCCGAAACCGGGGCCGCCAGGTGATTCACGGGACGGCGAGATTGCGTTCCGGCTATTCTGCTCTGATGCTGGGTCAGGCAGCGCAGCCTTCCGGGCAGCGCAGCGTCTCCGGGCTGGCGGCACATTCGGAGCAGTACAGCGTGAGGGTGCGGCAGCTGAGGTTGGAGCAGTTCTCAAACTTGCTGGTGGGTGCGGCACAGCGGACGCATTGACCGATGGTCTTTGCCTCTTCGCTGAATTCCAGGTGCATGCGCTTGTCGAAAACATAGAGCGAGCCTTCCCAGAGGCCCTGGTCCTTGAAGGTTTCGCCGTAGCGGACAATGCCGCCGTCGAGCTGGTAGACCTGCTTGAAGCCGCGGTTCACCATCAGGCTGGAGAGCACCTCGCAGCGGATCCCGCCGGTGCAGTACGTGACTACGGGTTTGTCCTTCAGGGCGTCGTATTTGCCGGACTCGAGTTCCTTGATGAAGTCGTGCGTGGTGGCAACGTCGGGGACGATTGCGTCCTTGAACTTCCCGATCTGGGCCTCGAAGGCGTTACGGCCGTCAAAGAACACCACGTCCTCCCCTGCCTGCTTCCTGGCGTCCACCAGCTCGTGCAGTTCCTCGGGCAACAGGCGTGTGCCGCCGCCCACCACCCCGTTGGCATCCACCTTGAGTTCGCCGAGAGCGCCGAAGGAGACGATCTCGTCCCGGACCTTAACGCTCAGCCGCGGGAAGTCCTCCGCACCGCCGTCGGACCATTTCACGTCGATGCCGTGGAAACCCTTGTACTCCCGGGTGGTTTTGACGTACTGCTTGACCGCGCCGATCTCGCCGCCCACCGTGGCGTTGATGCCGTCCTTGGAGATCAGGATGCGTCCGGTCAGCCCCAGTTTCTCGCACAGCGCGCGTTGCCAGAGCCGCACCGCGTCCGGGTCGGTGATGGGGGTAAAGCCGTAAAAGAGCACAATTCTGTTCAGAGCCACGTATTTAAGGGTACTGGTTGCGGCCTGCCCCGACTCCGCCGCTGCCGGACTGCACCGGCATCACCTCGCCGCCATGTCGACGTGGGCGGTGGTCACGATTGCATAAGCAAGTCAGTTCGGGGTACGGAACCCCTGTTACTTGTGGCGGGGCTGGAATAACCTCATCACATGAGTCCGGACGCCTTGGTTGAAGACATTACAAACCTTCTTGAAGTCTGGGTAACCGGTTGGGCCGGTTGCCGCGGATACCAGACATCAACGGAAGGCCGCTTCCCCGCTGTACTGCGGGCCGACACCACCGGGGACTGGGAATACTTCGCCCACGACCCCTCCGACGACGAGTTCGCGGCCCTGGTAGCGAAGACCGCGGAAGCTCCCGCCCGGATTTTGACCATTCTGACCAATGATGTCCTCCGCTACAACCAGCTGGCCGGGAAACACGGGCTGAACATCACGTCCGCTTCCCAGGCCATGATGATCGTGGACATGGAAACCCAGGACACCGAGGATCCGTGGCTCTCGGATGACGATTTGAACCTGGTCACGTCCCAGGTGGACGGCGTCCACCACGCCGTTGTCCGCTCCGGTGAGGAGATTGCGGCCAGCGGCAGAGTGTTCGTGGTGGACGGAACGGCGGTGTTCGACAAGATTGTGGTCCAGCCCGCGTTCCAGCGCCGCGGCCTGGGCAGTTTCATCATGAAGGCCCTCGCGGCGCAAGCCATCGGCCCGGATGTGGAAAACGGCCTGTTGCTGGCTTCCCTCGATGGCCAGAAACTGTATTCCCATCTGGGCTGGTCCGTGGTGTGCCGTGTGCTGATGCTGTCCACCTCTCAGGAGGGCGCGGACCTGTCCGTGGGCTGATTTTTCCGCGGGTGAAAGAATGTTGGGGTGAACCCCCATGACTCCCTGATCCCGTTGCTGGGCCGCGGCCCGGACCCGGAGCAGCTCCGTCATGTCCACACCATCCCCGCACGCCGGGCTGTCCACGAGCCGTGGCCGGATTGGGCGCACCCTGACCTCGTTGCCGCGTACGGCTCCTTGGGCATTCACGAGCCCTACCGCCACCAGATCGAGGCGGCAGACCTTGCCCACGGCGGGGAGCACGTGGTGATAGCCACCGGGACGGCCTCCGGAAAGTCCCTTGCCTACCAGCTACCGGCGCTGGATGCCATCCACCGCTCGGAGCTTCGGGTGGTGTCCGAACCGGGGAAGATCCACGACGACGGTGCCGTCACGCTGTATCTCTCCCCCACCAAGGCGCTGGCCGCGGACCAGCTCGCTGCCATCCGTTCTTTGAAACTGCCGACCGTTCGGGCCGAGACGTACGACGGCGACACAGATCCTGCCTCCCGGCGGTGGATCCGGGACCACGCCAACTTCATTCTCGCGAATCCGGACATGCTGCACTTCGGCATTCTCCCAAACCATGCCTGGTGGGCAAGCTTCTTCCGCCGCCTGCGCTACGTGATTGTGGACGAGGCCCACAGCTACCGCGGCGTGTTCGGTTCGCATGTGGCCAACCTGATGCGCCGGCTCCGCCGCATCTGCGCCTACTACGGTGCCGGCACCGCCCATCCAGGACCGGTGTTCATCGCCGCTTCGGCCACAGCTTCGGAGCCGGGCACCTCCTTCGGTCGCCTGATCGGGGCGCCGGTCCGGGCCGTCGCCGAGGACTGCTCCCCGCATGGCTCCACCACTGTGGCCTTCTGGGAGCCCGCGCTGACGGAGCTGAAAGGGGAAAACGGGGCGAAGGAGCGCCGCACAGCCGTTGCCGAGACGGCTGACCTGCTGGCCAACCTGGTCTCCGCCCGGATCCGGACCATCGCCTTCATTAAGTCCCGGCGAGGCGCGGAGACCATTTCCTCGATCACCAAGCGCCTGCTGGACGAGGTGGACCCGAGCCTCCCGCAACGGGTGGCCGCGTACCGCTCCGGCTATCTGCCGGAGGAACGGCGTGCCTTGGAAAAGGCGCTCCGGTCAGGGGAGCTGCTGGGTGTGTCCAGCACCTCTGCCTTGGAACTCGGGATAGACATCTCCGGCCTGGACGCCGTCCTGGTGGCCGGGTGGCCCGGAACCCGCGCCTCACTGTTCCAGCAGATCGGACGGGCCGGCCGTGCGGGCCAGGATGCCATCGCTGCATTTGTTGCCAGCGATGACCCCCTGGACACCTACCTGGTGAACCATCCGGAGGCGATCTTTGACGTCTCGGTCGAAGCGACCGTGTTTGATCCCTCCAATCCTTATGTGTTGGGGCCGCATCTTTGCGCCGCAGCCGCGGAACTCCCGCTCGGCGTGGCCGAGCTGGATCTCTTCGGCAGCACGTCCGAGAAGTTGCTGGGGCAGCTGGTTGCCCAGGGCTACCTGCGGCGCCGCCCGGCAGGCTGGTTCTGGACCCACTCCCAAAGCGCCGCCGCCATGGTGAACCTCCGGGCCGACGGCGGCGGCCCCGTGAGCATCGTGGACGCCGACACGGGCTCCCTGCTGGGAACAATGGACTCGCCCCAGACGCATTACCAGGCCCACACCGGAGCTGTCTACGTTCACCAGGGAGACAGCTACGTGGTGGAGGAACTGAACGAAGACGACCACTGCGTCATGGTGCGCCGGGCCAATCCGGACTACTACACCACGGCCCGGGACGTGACCCAGATCGAGGTCCTTGAAACCCAGCGGACTGCACAGTGGGGCGACGTCTCCGTGCACTTCGGCGACGTTAAGGTCACAACCCAGGTGGTCTCCTTTCAGCGGAAGGCCCTGATCTCGAATGAAATCCTCGGTGAGGAACCCTTGGAGCTGGGCGCCAGGGACCTGTTCACCAAGGCCGTCTGGTTTGTGGTGGAAAACCGTTCCCTCACCGGCGCGGGGCTGATCGAGGCGCAGTTCCCGGGCGCCCTTCATGCGGCCGAACACGCAGCCATCGGGCTGCTGCCTCTGGTCGCTTCGAGTGACCGCTGGGACATCGGCGGGGTGTCCACGGCCATTCACGCCGACACCGGAGTGCCAACCATCTTTGTCTACGACGGGCACCCCGGCGGTGCGGGCTTTGCCGAGCGAGGTTTTGATAAGGCGAAAGTCTGGCTCTCGGCCACCCGGGACGCCATCAAGGCCTGTGAGTGTGAGTCCGGCTGCCCCTCCTGTGTCCAGTCCCCCAAATGCGGGAACAAGAACAACCCCCTGGACAAGGCTGCGGCCATCACCCTGATTGATGTACTCCTCCAGGACTCGAGCGAAGCGCCGCGGCGTGACCTGGAACTGCCGGCGCATCCGCAGCGGGACCTCAACCCGGCGGCGGCTCAGGGCGGCGGTCCGGCCCGCGCATGACCGCTGGCCGCACCCAGCATGCCCCGGGCATTGAGCATGGTCCGGAGCTCAACTGTCTGACCGGTCCCCTCCGTGCAGCTGGTGATGAGGGCATCGTGCCGGGCCGCCACTTCAGCGGCCACGGCACACGGAGCCCCCGAGGTCAGGCCGCGCAGGGCGTCGGCCCCCGCAAGCGCGGCCAAGTCCGCGGCTGCAGCCGCCCTGCTGGCCATCACCGCTGACTGCGCCAGGAGCAGCATGAGGGTCATGGTCATGATGATCACCAAGGCCAGTCCTGCTGCCAGGATGGTCCCGGAACCGCGTTCGGTGTGGTCCGCCGCCGGGCTGCTCATGCCGCGACCGTGTTCAGGTATGCCGCAACCCTTTCGAGGCACGCAACCGTCTTCAGGTTTGTCACCGGCGTCCGTTCCTGCAACAGCGGGCCGGGCCGGGGCGGGCCGGCCGCCGTTGGCATCTCTCGCCGGGCACTGGCTTTTGCCGTAAGGGTCCACGGGAGTGTGGACGCCAGGGGCCCGCCCGCCCGGTCAGCCACCGTTACGTGCAGCCACTCACCGTCGGCGACAACGGAGACAGTGGCCGACGTTCCCGCCAATGCCCTGACGATTCCCGCAGCGGCGGACGGGTCCTCGCCACGGGCAAGGGCCCGGCCGCCGGCAAGCGCAGCCTCCTCGAGCCTGAGCTGGGTTACGCCGGCAGCTGCCCCGGACAGCAACAGGGCGAGCAGCAGCAAGACAGCCGGCAGCGCAACAGCGAACTCCGCCGTCACGGCCCCGGCCATGGTGCTCTGGACTTTTCCCGGTTCCCGCCTGTCACCACGGGAAATGCCTGCTGCGGCCTTCCTGTTCCGGACTCCCCGTGTGCCCGGGTGCAACGCTGCCGGCGCGCCACTCATGGCAAGGCTAGTGCTGTGCGGATGAGGTTGAGCAGGAATCCTCGTACTTCATCACTGCGGAGAATGAAGACCAAAATTCCGGCAAAGCCCACGGCGGCCAGGGTGGCAATGGCATACTCAGCTGTCGCCATACCCGCTTCCGATGCCGTGAGCCGTTGCCGCCGCTCCGTCGCCCCGCGGATAACCGGGTAGAGCTGCACAACGTTGCCGGTGGGCTGCGTCGCCTCCTGCCGCTGACAGGTGCACGCATCCCATTCGGGGCCGGCCGGCCCTGCGGAGTCCCAGCCTGTTGTGCCGACAACTCCCTTCCCGGGCTGAGGTGCCGGGGCGGGGGCAATGCTGTATTGGGTGATGGTCATGGTGGTGTTTCCCTTCTGTGCTCCGGCCGAGTTGCCGGCTACTTCGACTCTTCCGGTGTTCCAAAGCGGCGGTAAGGGCGAACCCCTGCCAAGTGGAAAAGGTGGCCATTTCCGCGCCTGTGGAGGAATGGAGAGGGCGTCTGCGGGTGCACACCGCAGTCCGCTGCCCTGAGAGCGGGCCAGCGGGCCGGCGGTCAACGCCTCAGGATCCGGAGGGCACCAGGGCCAGGAGAACCGGGACCACGCCCAGGCAGATGAAGGCAGGCAGTGAGCACAGGCCCAACGGAATGACCAGCTTTACGCCCAGGGAGGCGGCTCGTTTCTCGGCAGCACGGAACCTTTCCCGCCGTAACCGGGCAGCTTGGGCGTAGAGAATGGCCGATGACGGAGCGCCGGTCAGCGCAGCGAATCCGAGTGCGTCACGCAGCTCCAGGACCTCAGGCAGCCGGACTTCGGAGCTGCGCCATGCGGTCTCCCAGTCGGCACCGATAGCGAGGGCCGACACCACGGGGCGCAGTGCCTTGCTGTAATCCTTGGACGCGGAGGCCGCCACGAGCTCCAGTGAGCGGCCAATCCCTGACCCGGCGTCCAACATGGCGGCTACCAGCTCGAGCATCATGGCAGTGTCGCGAAGCCCGTCAACGGAGTCCTCGCCGCTGGCCCGGGAGCGAGCGCTGCCGGCACCCGGGCTTCTCCCTTGCCCGGCAGGCCCGTTGCTCAACCTCAGCAGCCGCTGCCGTACCCGGCCGGGCTGGGAGAAGGCCAGATAGGAGGCGAGGATAAGCACGATGACGAGCGCCGCGACGGTCATCAGAGGGGAGGTCATGGCGCGGCCCCTGCCGCAGCATGCACCAGCCGGGCGGACCAGATTCTTCCCGCTATGGTCAAGGCAACTCCTGCGGCGAGCGCGGCCATTCCCAGCGGCGTACCGAACAACATGGCCAGCGGATCCACCCCCAGCGCCATGCCAAGCCCCAGTCCCATCACGGGAAGCCAGGTCAGGAGACTCACGGTGGCCTTGGGTCCGGCCAGTGCTGTTTCTCTGGCAGCGTCGGCGTCATCCTCCACTTCCAGTTGGGCCGCAAACCGGGCCAGGACCTCAGCCAGCGGACAGCCGCTGGCTTCGGCTATATCGAAGCACGCAGCCAGTTCCAGCCAGATCCGTGGCTCCCTGCCCGCTGCACGCGGAAATGCCGCCGGAGCGGAGCGCCTGATGGCTTGCGATACCGGCAGGCCGCGGAAGGCTGCTGCCCGCACAGTGCCGAGTACGGTCAGGGAGCCTGCGCTCAGGCCCGGCCTTTTCCGGGCGCCCCCTGGCTTCTGCGCGGGCGCTAAGACCTGCCCGGTCCCCTGTATCTGTGGTCTCTGTGCCGGTTCCGGTTGTTCGCCAGCGCCTTCAGACCGGCGTGGACCCGTGCCGGGGTGGCCCTGGTGGACCAGCCATAATTCGTCCCAAAGCCTTGAGGGCGTGCGTCCGCCCTTGAGCAACGCAGCCAATTGCTGCACCACCAGTGTCAGGGACAGCTGCTCGCGGTCCTTGTCCGCACGGTGTGCCTTGCCCCACAGGATCCATAAGCCGGTTCCAATCCCGGAACGGCGCGAGCCGGCATGCCCGGCGGTACCCCTACCGACCCCGCCCCAACGTTGGGCGGCCGGTCCGGCGGCACGACGAAAGCGGTCCGCAACGCCGCCCGGAGGCCTCAGCAACAGGATGACCGCCAGCATCAAAGTGCCGGCCAGCAGCAGTGTCACGCCGCAGCACCCAGGTCCGGAGACAGGCCCAGCCGCCCTCTTAGCATTTCCCAGCCGGGACCGGTACAGGTCTCGCCGTCTCTGTTCTCCAGAGCCGGCACCACAACGAGTCCGGCCGGACCGTCCTGCACTACGCCCACGCAGGCTACCCGCCGGCCGTGGCGGGCCCGCGCAACATGGATGACAACATCGAGAGCACTGGCCGCCTGCAGCCGGACGGCGTCCGGGCCCAGGCCTGCGAGCGCACCGAGCGCCGTCAATCGTGCGGGGACCGCCGTGGCGGTGTTGGCGTGGATGGTGCCTCCTCCACCGGTGTGGCCGGTGTTCATTGCCGTCAGGAGTTCCCGGACCTCAGCACCCCGGCACTCCCCCACCACCAGCCGGTCCGGGCGCATCCGAAGTGCCTGCCGGACGAGCTCGCCCAGATCCACCTCGCCGCCGCCTTCCAGGTTTCCGTGCCGGGACTCAAGCGAAACAATGTGCGGATGAACGGGGTTCAGTTCAGAGGCGTCCTCGATCAGCACCAGCCGTTCCGCGGGTGAGCACAGCCCGAGCAGGGTGGAGAGCATGGTGGTCTTCCCTGAGCCTGTGGCTCCGCTGATGAGGAAACTCAGCCGATGCTCAACAATGCGTTCCAGTACCTCCTGCACCACGCCGCAGAACATGCCACCGGCGCGGAGTTCATCCATGGTGAAGACCTGTTCCCGCCGGATCCTGATGCTCAGCAGCGTGCCTGCTGTCGAAATGGGCGGCAGGATCGCATGGATGCGGTAGCCGCCGTCCAACCGGACATCAACGCAGGGCGAGCCGTCGTCCAGCCGCCTGCCGCCGGCTGCCACGAGACGGGAGGCCAGGGCCCGCACCTGGGCCTCACCGTCAAACGAGACCCCTGCGGGTTCAATGCCGCTCCCGCGGTCAATCCAGACCGAGTCCGGCGCGTTCACAAAAATGTCGGTGACCCGAACGTCCCGGGTCAGCTCCTGGAGGGGGCCGAGGCCGTTCAGTTCCGCGCTGATCCTTTCAACGGCTGCCAGCGAGCCGGCGGTTCCCAGCAGCCTACCGGTGGCCTGTACTGCCGCCGCGACACGGGAGGCCGTGACCGGGCCGGAGTCTGCCATGACTGACTCGCGGACCGTCTCCAGCAGGGCTGAATCAAGCCCCCGCCGGTCCAGCACCCGCGCCTGGCGGCGGCGGGTTCCGTTCAGCTTGTCCGGCAGCGGCGAAGCGAACTGCGGAGCGGGTGCCGGCGTTACAGGTTGCCTCCCGCCGAACGGTCCTGCAGTCATGGCAAGTCTCCGACCGGAATTTCGCCGGCGACCAGATCAAGAACCGATGCGGCGAAGTGCCTGACGCTCCGTCGGTTGCCAAACTCAAGCAGCCGCCCGTTCTCGCCGGCGGCGGTGACGCCGCGCAGTTCGGGAACCCGGCCTTGGACCGGCAACCCCACGGCGTCGGCAATCAGGCCGCCGTCCAGAGCGGCTCCGGCCCTGCCCCGGACCAGCAGGGCCGCCTCAACCGGCGGAAGCTCATGAAGGAGCCTGGCGGTGGCCACCGCGGCCCTGAGCTGCGCCGGCACCACTACGAGGAGCCGGTCGCAGTCCCAGGCGAAGAGTTGTACCGGCTCGGCACCGCGGCCAATGTCCACCACCACGAGTTCATAACCGCGCCGGGCTGCATCCAGGACCCCGCCCGCGGTGGCGGCGTCCACCGGCGCTGTCCTGTCCCTGCTGCCGGGCCACGACAGGAAGGAAAATCCTCCGACGACCGGAAGGGAATCAGCCAACTGTTCCGGGTCGATGCTGCCGCTGGCGCCTGCAAGGTCCGGCCAGCGCAGGCCGGGCGTCTCCTCGGCCGCCAGCGCCAGTTCCAAACCGCCGCCCCAGGGGTCCCCGTCAACGAGCAATACACGCACTCCCAGGCCGGCTGCCGCCTGGGCGATCCAAATGGCGGAGGTGGTGGCACCGGCCCCGCCGCAGCCCCCGGTAATTCCCAGAACCAGGCCGCCGGTCTCCGGCGAGCGCGATCGGCTCAGGTACTCGGCCAGCCACGCACCGGCGTCAGGAAGCACTGCCACCCGTTCGGCCCCGAGGGCCGCGGCGAGATGCCAAAGACTGTCCCCCTCACCGTTCAGACCGACGAGCACGGCAGGTGCCCGGCGCCGCGGCGGCAACTCCCGGACATCGCTTCCCACGAGCACGGCGGCGGCGGAATCCCAGTACAGGGCCGCAGCTGTGACGTCAGGCACCACCCGCAGCTGGCTCCCGGCCGCGGCCACAATCTGTTCAACCTCACCCTGCAGGACGTCGTAGCCGGTCACCAACAGCACCTCGGCGGCTGCGGAATCAGGCAGCCACGCGTTCCCTGCCGCGCCGGCACCCGGCGCACCCGCGCCAACCGGGCCGGGCCGGGTTCCGCGCGGAGGCGACGGCCTGGCCCGGGACACGCGCGTCTCTGGCTGCTCGGAAGGGGACGGCGATAGCTGGTGCCTGCTCATGGAGCAACTCTCCATTGCCGCCCGTCACGGAGACAGTGCCGGGCCGCGCTATGTGGACAACTCCCGAGCGGGAAACGGCCGGCTACTGCTTTCCGTACTTCCGGTGCACGGCCTGCTTGCTGACTCCCAGGCAGAGGGCGATTGCCTCCCACGAGAGCCCGGCCTGCCGTGCTTTGCGGACCAGGGAGGCTTCCGTGCGGCCTACCTCCTTCTGCAGTTCCGCGACGGCGTAGAGCGCTTCAGCGGGGCCTTTCCCGTCCATCGATGCCACCAGCGTTTTCATCCGATCCACCTCCATGCGTCAACATTAGTTGACAACCCGCGGAACGTCAACACATGTTGACGGCCGTTGCAACGCCAACCCCCTGGACAAGGCAGAATTGACCCCATGTATCTGCTGCTCGCTGCCCACTCCCATGGCGCCGCCCTCCAGCAGGTCACCCAGGCGGGCGATCCGCACCCGGACCGCCCCGAACCGCGGCTGATCAGCGCAAGCGAGCTGCCCGGCTTCGTACGCCACCTTGAAACCCGGCCACGGGAGGCGGCACCCCGCTGGATCTGGCACCGCACCCAGGACTGGTATCCGGCGCTGCTCGCGGCCGGCGTGGAAGTGGAACGATGCTACGACCTGAGCCTCTGCGGCACTATCCTGGCGTATTCGGAGTTCACCGCCCACACCGAATACGCGCAGCAGGCGGAGAAAGCCCCGCTGGATGATCCCCAGGAACCGCCGCGCGCCCTTCAGCCGCCGCCTCCGCCGGCCGATCAGGGTGCCTTGTTTGAGGACGTCCGGCACCGCTCCCCCCGCCATACCCTGTCGGAACTGCGTGCGGAGTATGCCGCGCAGCAGGCCGCCCTGGCCGACGCAGATCCGCTGGAGAACAAGCGGAAACGGCTGCAGTTGCTGCTCGCCGCCGAATCCGCCGGTGCCATGATCGCCGCGGAGATGCAGCATGCAGGCGTTCCGTGGCGCGAGGACCTGCATGAGCAGATCCTGGCCGACTATCTGGGGCCGCGGCCCCAGCCGGGCCACCGGCCGGCGAAACTTGAAGCCCTGAATAATGAACTGCGGAACCTCCTCAATTCCCCCGCGCTGAACCCGGATTCCCCGCAGGACCTGATGCGTGCCCTGCACCGCAACGGCATCGAGGTCAAGAGCACGCGGCAGTGGGAACTGATGGAGTCCAGCCATCCAGCCATCGAGCCGCTCCTGGCCTATAAGAAGCTGTCCCGCCTGCACAGCGCCAACGGCTGGGCGTGGCTGGACGCGTGGGTGAGTGACGGCCGTTTCCGGCCCGAGTATGTGGTGGGTGGCGTGGTCTCGGGGCGGTGGGCTTCCCGTGGCGGCGGTGCCCTGCAGATTCCAGGCCAAATCCGCGGCGCCGTCCATGCCGGGCCCGGCCATAAACTCATCGTCGCCGACGCATCGCAGCTGGAACCCCGGGTCCTGGTGGCCCTCGCGCAGGACTCGAAGATGGCTGCGGCCGCGCGCGACAAGGATCTGTATGCGGGCATCGCCGCCCAGGGCTTCGGTGGCGATCGCGCCAAGGCCAAGACAGCCCTCCTGGGGGCTATCTACGGTGCCACGACCGGAGAATCCGGACGGCTCATGCCCCAACTTGCGCGGACCTACCCGCACGCCGTCGGCTTCGTGGAGCAGGCTGCCCGCGAGGGTGAAGCCGGCGGCACCGTGACCACACGGCTGGGCCGCAGCAGCCCGCCGCCGTCGCAAGCCTGGTTCCGGAGCCAGCAGTCCGCCACCGCGGAGGAGCAGCGCCGCGCGGAATCGATCGCCCGCTCCCGCGGCCGGTTCACGCGGAACTTCGTGGTGCAGGGCTCGGCCGCTGATTGGGCGGCCTGCTGGCTGGCGGAATTACGACGGCGGCTGCGGGCGTTGCGTGCCGACGGTTCCGTTCAGGCGGAACTCGTCTTCTTCCTGCATGACGAGGTGATGGTACATGCGCCGGAGGCGGGTGTTGCCGCCTGCATCCGCGCGATCGAGGATGCCGCGGCCGCCGCCAAGGAGCTGCTGTTCGGACCAATCCCGGTGGAATTCCCGGTCAGCGTGGCCGTGGTGGACTCGTACGACAACGCCAAGTAGCCCAAAGTAACCTACCCGGCAGTAGCTGGCTTCCGCGCAACGGCCATGGTTACAGTCAGGGGAGCCCCGCTTATGCAGAGGGTGGGGGCTCAACGTGCAATGACGCATACGGGAGGTCCGGAGCATGCCCGGAAAATTTGAAATACACCGCGTTGGCGACGAAGCATACCGCTTCAAACTGACAGATAAGAACGGCAAAATCGTGGCCGTATCGCCGGACTTCAAGCACCTCGGTGCGCTGAAGGACGGCATCAATGCCCTACGGGAAAACGCCGCCACTGGCGTGGTGGTGGATCTGCGCCACAAACCACATCCCAGCTAGGGGGCCGAACCCGGCACCCGGCGGAGGCCCGGCCATCAGGCCGGGCCTTCGCCGTTTAAGCCGGCAGGCTCCGATCTAAGCCGGCAGGCTCCGATCTAAGCCGGCAGGCTCAGAACGCCACCTCGTGTACGCGGCTTCGGTCCCATGGAACCGCCCAGCCCAGCTGTTCGAAGAGGCCGTCGAGGATGATCCCGGTGAAGCCCCATACCAGCACACCGCAGACGGCGAAGGCCGGGCTGCTGAAGGTTTTGCTGCCACGGCTGACTGTTGCCGTAACCCGGTTGTCCGGGTCCAGAAGGTCACGGACGGGGACCCGGAAAACCTGTGCTGATTCGCCGTAGTCCACAACGCCCACGGGCGACGGCGAAGCCCACCATCCGAGCACGGGCGTCACCAGGAAGTTGCTGCGGGCCAGTCCGAGTTCCTGCAGCGTCCCGAGGACTTCGACGCCGGACGAGTCAAGCCCCGTTTCCTCTTCCGCCTCCCGAAGGGCCGCGGCCACCGGGGTTTCGCCGTCGTCGATGCCGCCGCCGGGGAAGGCGACCTGGCCCGGGTGCGAGCCCAGGGTGTGTGCCCGTTCAAGCAGGAGCACGTCCAGGTCGGCGGCGGCCAGCGGTTTGCTCGAGGACGCCGGGACATCGTCCAGCACGCCGAACAGCATCAGAACGGCCGCCTTCCGGGCAATCGCTTCGTCCACGGTCAGCGCGGCCCACGCAGTATTCGGGGCGGTAACGTTACCGTTGTCCGATCGCTGCACCAGGTCGATCAGGTCCTGGCGGGCGCTCACGGGAGCCGCCTCTGGGATTCCATACGGATTTCCGCAGCCCGATGGGTTTCGGCCAGCAACTGTGCCAGCAGGGCTTCATTGCCGGGCGCAAGTTCGTATTTCAGCAGCTTGGCCGCCTTCCCGGGATCGGTTTCACCCAGCCCGTAGCTGGGGCACCAGTTGGCCACCGGGCACGCCCCGCATGCCGGCTTGCGTGAGTGGCACACCCGCCGCCCGTGGAACACCACCCGGTGCGAGAGCATGGTCCAGTCCTTCGGTTCGAACAGTTCGGCGACGTCGTGCTCGACCTGTACGGGATCTTCGGATTCGGTCCACCCGAACCGCCGCGCCAGCCGGCCGAAGTGCGTGTCAACGGTGATGCCGGGGATGCCGAACGCGTTACCGAGCACCACATTCGCTGTCTTCCGGCCAACCCCGGGAAGGGTCACCAGGTCCTCCAGCCGGCCGGGCACCTCGCCGTTGTACTCATCAACCAGGCGATGGCTGAGCGCGAGCACGTTCTTCGTTTTGGCCCGGAAGAACCCGGTGGGCTGCAGGATCGCTTCCAGCTCGGCGGGCTCGGCTTCGGACATGGCCCGCGCATCCGGGTACCGCGCAAACAGGATTTTGGTGACCTGGTTGACCAGCACATCGGTGGTCTGCGCGGACAGGACCGTGGCCACCACCAGTTCAAAGGGGTTCCGGAAATCGAGCTCGGCGTGGGCGTAGGGGTATTTCTCCGCCAGGGCTTTATTGATCCGCCGCGCCCGGCGCTTTAATGCCAGCAATGACTCTGCCGGGCGGGGTGCGGCAACTCTGGCCGGTGCGGCGCCGGCTGAACGGGAGATGGCCACGTGACCTGGCTAGCCGCGCTCGATGTTGCTGAGGTCGCGCAGGACGCCCAGACGACCGTCGGTGTGCTGGACCAGGAATTCGTGGCCACGGTCCTCCAGGGCGAGCACCCAGCCGCCGGGTTCGATCACGAATGCAGGGGCACCCGTCCGGGGATCGACGGCGGTGCGGTGTTGCGCCACGGCAAACCAGAAAGCCTCGTGGACCGGCGCATCCGATTCTTCCGGCCGGCTGGCAGGGTCCACGGTCGCCCCGATCGGCTCTGCGCTGCGCACCTGCTGATGCACGGCCGTGGCGGCAGGTTCCGCTGCAGACTGCCGGGCAGGGGCCTGCGCGGCGCCGTCGTGCACTGGTTCGGGCGCGGCCGCGGGCGCCCCGGTGGGAGCGGCCTGATCAGCCGTCGCGGCGGCCGGGACGTCACCCATCCTGGTTTCCTCCGCGGCGGACGCGGCGCGGGCGTTTGGCTGCGGGGCTGAAGGAACGACGTCGGCGGCTTGCGTTGCCGGAGTCGGGTCACCGGCCGGGGTCCACTCCCGGACTTCCGGGGCCGAGGACACTGCCGTGGCCCCCGGGGTGGCGGTGCCGTCAGCAGTACCGGCCGCAGGCGCCGAGGCATCCGGGGCTGAAGCGGCCTGTGCGGACGGGCCGGAATGTTTGGACGGCCACAGGCCGGCAGGGAGCCCGAAACCCCGTTTGGACCCGGCCCCGGATGCGGCAGCGGGCTTGGGCTCCTTCGGGGTATGCGGCTTGGGGAGCGGGACCGCTGACTCGCGGGCCACCAGGTGGGCAGTGGTTTCCTCACGTCCCAGGAAGTCCCCGGCGAAGAACGGGATGAAGCGGCCCAGCACAGTCGCTCCGAAGAGGATCACGGAACCCACCAGGCCCACGAGAAGGCTCGGGACGTAGGCAGCGGCAGCGGAAACAAAGAAGAATGCCAGTGCGAAGGACGCCACCACGGAGGCGAACTGGTCAACGGAGAGCGATCCGATGCGGACCTTCGTTGCGGGGGCAAGCCGGCGGGCGGCAAAAAGTGCGGTGACGATCAGTGGCAGCACAATGCCGAGGCCGAGGAAGAACAGGCTGCCGGCGTTCCAGAGATTGAACCGGCCAAAGAAGATCGGAAGCAGCGAGGCGATCAGCAGGACCAGGGTGGCCGCGAAAACCGCGAGGTCCCGGATGGTGAAGGGACCCAGCACAGCCTGGTTGGTGGTGCCGGGTTTGGCGGAAGCAGGCCGCTGTGAACCGCTGGCGGCGCCGTCCCTTTCGGTTGCGCCAGGCCCTGCCTCCGTTGCACGGCCCGGTTTCTGGCCGACGATTTGCTGGTTCATTCTGTTCTCCTAAGCGTGGCGGCACGGGACGGTTCCGTCCCAAAAACTGTGCCGTCCGGAACGGCGGCAGCCAGCGGTCCCGGGCAATGTTGCACCGGATCCGGCAGCTCCGTAGAAAGTCACAATCCAATCTCAGCCTAGTCATCCGCATGGCCGATCACTAGCTGATCCGCCCCCGTGGAAGGGCGCCGGGCGCGCTTCCGTAACCATTCACCGCTAAATAAATGCCGTTCGCGGGCTGCACTGTGACAGGTGACACATCGGAACGGGCTGGGCATTAGGCTTGGTTCCGGAACAGCTGTTTGCGGAACATTCGTGACCTGCCGTGCCCCGTAATGCGCACTGCGGCGGAGTATGGCCGGGTGACGGCATGCCGCAGAAAAGACCGATGAATGATGAGGTTCACCATGTCCCAGGACACTCCCGGCTCCACCGCCACCGCCACTGCGGCCACCGCACAGAGCGACCAGCAGGGCGACGCAATTTCAAACCTGCTGCACGAGAACCGCACCTTTGCCCCCAGCCCCGAATTTGTTGCCGACGCCGTTGTCACCGCAGCAGATTATGCGGAGGCCGACGCCGACCGTCCCGCGTTCTGGGCACGGCAGGCCCGGGAGCTGCTGACCTGGTCCAAGGACTTCACCGAGACCTTGGATTGGTCGAATCCGCCGTTCGCGAAGTGGTTCGTGGGCGGTGAGGTCAACGCGGCCTACAACGCCCTGGACCGGCACGTCGAGAACGGCCTGGGCGACCGGGTGGCCATCTATTTCGAGGGCGAGCCCGGCGACACCCGCACCTACACCTACGCCCAGCTCACCGATGAGGTGAAGCAAGCCGCCAACGCGTTTGAGTCCCTCGGTGTGGAAAAGGGCGACCGCGTGGCCGTCTACCTGCCCATGATTCCCGAAGCCGTGATCACGCTGCTGGCCTGCGCCCGCATCGGGGCCGTGCACTCCGTGGTGTTCGGCGGCTTCTCCGCCGAAGCCCTCCGCTCCCGCATCGACGACGCCGAAGCCAAGCTCGTGGTCACCGCCGACGGCACCTACCGGCGCGGCAAGCCCAGCGCGCTGAAGACCGCCGTGGACGAGGCCCTCGCGCACGAGGGCGAGCACACCGTCCAGAACGTCGTGGTGGTCAAGCGCAACGGCCAGAACGTGGACTGGCACGAAGGCCGGGACCACTGGTGGGATGACACCGTCGGGCAGGCATCCGCCCAGCACACCGCCGTCGGGCACGACTCAGAGCACCCGCTGTTCATCCTCTACACCTCCGGCACCACGGGCAAGCCCAAGGGCATCCTGCACACCACCGGCGGCTACCTCACCCAGGGCGCCTACACCCATAAGGCAGTCTTCGACCTGCACCCCGAGACGGACGTGTACTGGTGCACGGCCGACGTCGGCTGGGTCACCGGCCACTCCTACGTCGCCTACGCCCCGCTCATCAACGGCGCCACCCAGGTCATGTACGAGGGCACCCCGGACTCCCCGCACCAGGGCCGCTGGTGGGAGATCATCGAAAAGTACAAGGTCTCCATCCTCTACACCGCCCCCACCGCCATCCGGACGTTCATGAAGTGGGGCCGGGAGATCCCGGACAAGTACGATCTTTCCTCCCTGCGGGTCCTGGGCTCGGTGGGCGAATCCATCAACCCCGAAGCCTGGATGTGGTACCGGGACGTTATCGGCGCCAACAAGACCCCCATCGTGGACACCTGGTGGCAGACCGAAACCGGCGCGCAGATGATCGCACCGCTGCCGGGCGTGACCGCCACCAAGCCCGGCTCCGCACAGACCCCGCTGCCCGGCATCGCCGTGGACGTGGTGGACGAGATGGGCGAGTCCGTGCCCAACGGCCACGGCGGCTTCCTGGTGATCCGCGAACCCTGGCCCGCGATGCTCCGCGGCATCTGGGGCGACCCGGAACGGTTCAAGGACACCTACTGGTCCCGGTTCGAGGACATGTACTTCGCCGGCGACGGCGCCAAGAAAGACGAGGACGGTGACATCTGGCTCCTGGGGCGCGTGGATGACGTCATGAACGTCTCCGGGCACCGCCTCTCCACCACCGAGATCGAATCCGCCCTGGTTTCCCACCCGGCCGTGGCCGAAGCCGCCGTCGTGGGCGCCGCGGACGAGACTACCGGCCAGGCCGTCGTCGCGTTCGTCATCCTCCGCGGCGACGCCGTGGACTCCGGCGACGCCATCGTCCAGGAACTCCGGAACCACGTCGGCAAAGAAATCGGTCCCATCGCCAAACCGAAGACCATCCTCGTGGTCCCGGAACTGCCCAAGACCCGCTCCGGGAAGATCATGCGCCGCCTCCTCAAGGACGTCGCCGAAGGACGGGACCCGGGCGACGCCACCACCCTGGCCGACAACACCGTGATGCAACAGATCGCGGCGTCGCTGCGCAAGTAGGTCCAGGGTTTGAGGGTAGCGGGCAAGGTCCATGCCCGTGCCCGTGCCCGTGCCCGTGCCCGTAGGATTCTGCACCATCATTCACGTGCCGCTGCCGCCGGACGCCGGAAAGCAAGGCGGCACGGGCCCGGCGGGCCGAATGATGGTGCAGGATCCGACCGGTAAATTGGACCCATGACTGAACACGCCACCGAAAACGTCCGGACCGGTACCGGCACCACGGCCGGCCGGGGCACCATTCTGGTGATCAACGGCCCCAACCTCAATCTGCTCGGAACCCGCGAGCCGGAAAAGTACGGCACCTCCACGCTCGCCGACGTCGAACGGCTCGCCGCCGACGCCGCGAAAGCGCACGGGTTCAACGTCGAATGCGTCCAGTCCAACCACGAGGGGGTCCTGCTCGACGCTATCCACGCGGCCCGCACCAACGCCGTCGGGATTGTCCTGAACGCGGGCGCGTACACGCACACGTCCGTTGCGCTGCGCGACGCCCTGGCAGCGGTGCAGCTGCCCGCCGTCGAAGTGCACATCACCAACGTGCACCAGCGGGAGGAGTTCCGTCACCACTCGTTCCTGTCCCCGGTGTGCGCAGCCGTGATCGTGGGAGCCGGCGTGTTCGGCTACAAGCTCGCCATCGACTACCTGGCCGACGTCCTCTGATTCAGGCCCGCCTCCGGTCCGGGGGCGCTACTTCTGGATGCACTGCCCCGATGACACGGGGGCGCTGAACCCGGCAGCCTGGGACGCCACCGGGTAGAGGTCCTCCATGGTGATCGCAAAGCCCAGTTCTGCGTCAGAGGTTGCCTTGGCGAAGATGACGCCGGCCACCTGGCCCTCAGTGGTCAGCAGCGGGCCGCCGGAGTTTCCCGGCTGGACGTCCCCGGCCAGCCGGTAGATGTCCTCAGGGGCCGGGTTCTGGCCGTAAATGTCAGGTACCAGGACCGAGGCGATGTCCTGGACGGTGGCGGGGTTGGACTTGAAGGGGCCGCCGTGAGGATAGCCGGCGAAGGCCGCCTGGCTGCCGTTGGGAAGGTCCGAGGCCAGGGCCAGCGGCTCGGACGGCAGGCCGTCAACGGCCAGGACGGCGAGGTCATGCCGGGTGTCGAAGTAGACCACACGTCCCGGCATCGCTCCGCCGTCGGGGATCTCCACCACCGGCTGCGACACGCCCGCCACCACATGGGCGTTGGTCACAACCCGTCCCGGGGAAACCACAAAGCCGGTGCCGGTCTGGTTCTGGCCGCACTGGTAAGCCGTTCCGGCGATTTTCAGGACCGAGTCGGCGGCCCGGTTCAGGGCCGGTGTATTAGTGCTGGCGTTAGGCACGGACACTTTTGGCCCCTGCCCCAGGCCTTCGATCAGCGTGGGGATGCCGTTGCCGATCACCGTTGAACGCAACTGCGCGAGGGTCGCCTTCACCGGGACCGGCGTCAGGCCGTCGATGTAGCGGATCACCTTGGACTCCGCCAGCTGCTGGGACACAAAGGGAACGCCCAGGGAGCTGACGCTGAAGGCCAGCATGGACATCACCAGCGCTGACACCACCACATTGACGATGCCGCCAATAAGCCGGTCCGCCGCCCGTAGCGGTTGAACCCGCACGGCACCGCGGATTTTCCGCCCGGCCATGGTCCCCACGCCATGCCCCATGGCCATCAGGACCACGGCAGCAGCCACAATCGCGGTCAGCCTCCAGCCGGAGTCTTTCACGATCTCGCTGACCAGCGGTACGGCAAAAAAGGCAGCCACGGCGCCCGCGGCGAAGCCCGCAATTCCCCCGAGCGTGACCAGGAAGCCATTACGCAGGCCATAGATCAGGTAAGACAGCAGGGCCAGGATCAGCGCCAGGTCCAGAACGGTCAAGCCAAACACTGACGCTCCTCTAATACGGTTGAGACCCAATTCTAGTGCCGTACGCTGACGCTCTTCTGTGGGAGTGCCCGCGGCCGGCCCTTCCCGCCGCGGCAGGACGCAGAATGCTGCCCGCAGCCGCCGGCATTGGTGCGGCCGGGCCTGCACGAACCCTCCGAACGGCGTTTCCGCTGCCAAGTACGTCACAGAACGCCGAAAATTCTGAAACAATGGCACAAGCGCCACAGCCGACACTTTTTATTTGGGAGATTTCATGGACATCGAGGTACTGCGCCGAGCACCACTATTTGCCACGCTTGACGACGAAGCATTCCGGCTGCTGACCGATGAGCTGACCGAGGTGGACCTTTCCCGCGGCGCCTCGGTCTTCCGCGAAGGCGACCAGGGTGATCAGCTCTACTTCATCGTCTCCGGCAAGGTGAAGCTGGGCCGCACGTCCCCCGATGGGCGCGAATCCCTGCTCGCCATCCTGGGCCCGGGCGAACTGTTCGGCGAAATGGCGCTCTTCGATCCCAGCCCCCGGACCGCCACGGCCACCGCGGTGTCCGAGACCCGGCTGGCCGGCCTGAAGAACGAAAGCCTCAACGGCCTGCTGCGGACCCGCCCCGAGGTGTCCGCGCAGCTGCTGCAGGCTCTGGCGCGCCGCCTGCGCCGCACCAACGATTCCTTGTCCGATCTGGTCTTCTCCGATGTCCCGGGCCGTGTGGCCAAGGCCCTCCTGGACCTGGCGGACCGCTTCGGCCGCCCGGCGACCGACGGCGTCCTGGTGGCCCACGAGCTCACACAGGAAGAACTGGCCCAGCTGGTCGGCGCCTCCCGCGAGACGGTCAACAAGGCCCTGGCCGAGTTCGTCCAGCGCGGCTGGCTCCGCCTCGAGGCCCGCGCCGTAGTCATCCTGGACATGCAGCGCCTCCGCCAGCGTTCCCGCTAGTCCCAGTTGCGTCCGGCCCAAGGTCCGGCAACGCTCTCTCACTTAATGCGCGAAAACGACCGACGCTCTCTCACTTTCTTCAAGAAAGTGAGAGAGCGTCGGGGGGAAACCCACATTAAGTGAGAGAGCGTCCGGGGTGGGGTGGGGGGCGGCGAAGGGCCGCTGGCCGGCGGACTCAACCCAGCGGGGGTGGGTCAGCGTTCGCGCTGCGGGACCCCGGCTACTGTCTTGGCCGCTTCAACCTCGAGCATCAGTTTGCCGTCCTCTTCAACGAGCTTCGGCTGATAAACGTGCGGCTTGCGTTTGTAGCTGAGGTAGGCGATGCAGCCGTTCGCGGCGGCCATCTTTTCGAGCATGATCTCCGAGCCGGGCACCAGGAGCTGGCTAAGGGTGAGGCCTACGGTGTTCTCCTGGCCCACCTCGTCCCCCAGGGCGGTGGTGTCGCGTTCGGCGATGGCCTTGGTGGCGCACACCCAGCGCCCCCAGATGCCCTTGCCCTCCAGCAGGCTCGGCTGCTGATTCACCGGCACCGTAGCCGCGAAGTACCGGGTGTCGAAGCGGCGGTGGGCGAAGTCCGGGCTCCGCCAGTTGACCAGCGGCTTCAGCAGGTCCGTCCGTACCGAGAGTCCCCGCTTGGCGAGCAGCTCGGTGAAAGTCTTCTCCTGATCGGCGACGGCCACCCGGATCTTCATCCATTCGTGGCTCGATGTGCCTTCGACCGTGTTGGACATGTCCGGTCCGGCCAGGAGCACGCCGGTTTCCTCAAAGAGCTCGCGGATGGCGCCCACCACATGGCGGCGCGCCAGCCCGACGTCGGCCGTTCCCATCTGCTCAGCCCAATGCTGCGGTGACGGGCCCAGCCAGCCGACGGCGTCGTCGTCCGACGCCTCCAAAGAACCGCCGGGGAAGGCGAGAACGCCCAGCGGCGAGGAGCCTGGCCGGTATCCCAGCCACGTCTCCAGGCCGGTGGGCGAATCGCGCAGAAGCACCACGGAGGATGCCAGGCGGGCGGCACGCGGAGTCCGCTCACCGTGTTCGAACCAGCTTCGGGCCGCCCCTTCCAGTTCCGGAGGGAGGGCGAACAAGCGTCTGGCAAGTTGAGGCAATTGAGTGAACCGGTTCCTTAGCTGAATTCAGCGATCAGTTCGACTTCCACCGGAGAGTCGAGCGGGAGAACTGAAACGCCGACGGCGGAACGGGCGTGCTGCCCGGCCTCACCAAACACCTGGCCCAGCAGCTCAGAGGCGCCGTTGATGACGCCCGGCTGGCCGGTGAAGGACGGGTCCGAGGAAACGAAGCCCACCACCTTGACGATGCGCGTGATGCGGTCAAGATCACCTATGACGCTCTTCACGGCGGCCAGGGCGTTGACGGCGCAGACGGCGGCATAGGCCTTGGCGGCTTCCGGGGACACGGTGGGCTCGTCAGAAGTGCCCTCCGTGCCGGTGGAAACCTTGCCGGTTGCTTCGAGTTTGCCGTTAATAAACGGCAGCTGACCGGAGGTGTAAACGTGGCTGCCGGTGATGACCGCCGGAACGTAGGCGGCCACGGGTGCGGCCACCTCCGGAAGGCTCAGGCCAAGCTCGGCAAGACGCTGCTCGACGGCGGAAATGGGCGCTTCTGCCGCGCCGGACGTGGTCTCTGCGGAAGTGCTCATTGCTACTGCTTCTCCCTTTTAAGGTACGCAACCAGGCCATTGCCGTCCGGTCCGGTAACTACCTGGACGAGTTCCCAGCCGTCCTCTCCCCACTGGTCCAGGATCTGCTTGGTGGCGTGAATAATGAGCGGAATCGTCGCGTACTCCCATTTGGTCATGAGAGAAAGACTAGTCGTTGCCGGTAAAGTGGAAAACATGGTGACTCGTAAGAACCCCATTTTCGACACGGCCACTACCCTCGGAAAGATTTTTGGCTTCCTTGGCGTGAGCGCTATTTGTGGTGTCCTGGTGGCGGGCCTGCTGGTTCCGGCTGCAGCTGTTTCCGGCAGTGCAGCGAGTGGTTCGATCGATTTCTTCGACACCCTCCCGGCGGAGCTGAAGGTGGACCCGCCCAACCAGACCACCAGGATCCTCGCCGCGGACGGCAGCCAGATCGCCAGCGTGTATTCGGAGAACCGCACCAAGGTCGGCCTGGACCAGATCTCGCCGTTCATGACCAAAGCCGTCATCGCGGTGGAGGACAGCCGTTTCTACGAGCACGGCGGCGTGGACACCACCGGCATCATGCGTGCCCTCGTGGCCACTGCCCGGGGCAACAAGCAGGGTGCCTCCACCATCACCCAGCAGTACGTCAACAACGTCCTCAACGCCAACCTCGCTGCCGAGGGAAATGAAGAGGCCATCAAGCTCAACGGCGTCAACAAGGGCGTCGGGGACAAGCTTCGGGAGATGAAGCTGTCCATCGCCCTGGAAAAGGAGTTCTCCAAGGACCAGATCCTTGAGGGCTACCTGAACATCGTCTTCTTCAACCGTGATGCGTACGGCATCGAGGCCGCGTCCAAGTTCTTCTTCAGCACCACGGCCAAGGACCTCACCCTCCCCCAGGCCGCACTCCTGGCAGGCCTGGTGAACAGCCCGTCAGCCTTCGACCCCATCACCAATCCGGAGAACTCGAAGGCACGCCGCGACCTCGTCCTGGGCCTGATGCTGAACCAGAACAAGATCACCCAGGCCGAGCACGACGCCGCGGTGGCAACGCCGGTGGAGACCAAGGTGACTCCCGCCCGCCAGGGCTGCGCCTACGCGTCCGCCGCCCCCTACTTTTGCGATTACGTGCTCCACCTGCTGGAGAACAACCCGGCCTACGGCGCCGAGGTCAAGGAACGCCAGCGGCTCATCTATGGCGGCGGCCTGACCATCACCACCACGCTTGATCCCGCGGCCCAGGCATCAGCCCAGGAGCAGGTGAACGCGTCTGCCGGAGCGAACCCGGACAAGTGGGGAGCAGCGCTGGTGTCGCTTCAGCCCAACTCCGGCAAGATCGTGGCCATGGCGCAGAACACGTCGTTCCTGCCTGCCGAGGGCGGCTTCGACTCGCAGGTGAACTTCAGCGTTGACCAGCTGGACAAGAACGGCAACGACCTCAACGGCCTGGGCGGCGCCCAGCCCGGCTCCACCATGAAACCGTTCACCTTCGCGGAATGGCTCAACGAGGGCAAGTCCATGAACACCGTGGTCAACGCCTCCCAGCGCCGTTATCAGCTCGGCTACCCGTGGAAGAACTCCTGCGGCGTGGTGACCGGCGCGTACAACACCGCCCAGAAGTCGCTTGGCGCCGCCGACGACCTGCAGAACGCCGAACCGCAGTTCTACCGGTCCATGCCCGTCCTCTTCGGTCTGTACAACTCCATCAACACGGCCACATTTGCCTCCGCCGCGCAGCTGGACTTCTGCGGCATCCAGAAGGTGGTGGACGCCGTGGGGCTCCACAGCGGCCTGCCGTCCAAGGATGGCGAGCCCAACCCCAAGATTGACATGTCCACCCTGGCGAACCTCCTTGGTTCCACCCAGACGTCCCCGCTGACCATGGCCAGCGCATTCGCCACCTTCGCGAACGACGGCAAGTACTGCGAAGCCATCGCCATCACCTCCGTCACGGACCAGTCCGGCAAGCAGCTGCCCGCCCAGAGCCCCAGCTGCCGGGATGCCCTCAAACCCGAGGTTGCGCGGGGCGTGAACTACGCTCTCCAGGAAGTCCTGAACGTCGGATCCGGCTCGCTGATCCAGCCGCGGCTCTCCACCAGGACCAACTTCCCGGTTGCGGCGAAGACCGGTACCTCAAACCTCAACGAATCCACCTGGGTGGTGGGCCACACCACCGGCCTTGCCACCGCAGCCTGGTTCGGCGATGCCCTGGGTGCCCAGAACCGCCCCGGCCGGAACCTGACCTTCAACGGAAAGTTCTACGAATCCCTTGACGGTTACATGATCGCCGGCCCCATGTTCTCCAAGTACATGGCACAGATGGCGCCGGCCTACGGAACCAATCCGTTCCCGGCACCGCCGCCCGAGATGGTGAACGGTACGCAGTCCAGGACGCCCGCCGCCCCCACCGTGCCGACGTCGCCCGCCACCGCGCCCGCCCCGGCGCCGGCACCGTCCACGCCGGCGGCCGACACTCCGGGCAACGGCAATAAGAAGGACGGCTAGCCAGTAATGGCCGTGACTTCCAACTTGGCCAGCCGCGTCCGAAACATCGGGCGCGGCTTCGCCGTTACCGCGGCTGCAGGCACTGCAGCGGGCGTGGCCGCCTTCGGCTACGGACTATGGGAAAAGAACCAGTTTGTCCTACGCGAGGAAACGCTGCCCATCCTGCCCGCGGGCCGTGCGCCGTTCCGGGTCCTGCACCTGAGCGATATCCACTTCGTCCCCGGTCAGGACACCAAGGCCCGGTGGCTTGAATCGCTGGCGGCCCTGCAGCCGGACCTGGTGGTCAACACGGGCGACAACCTGAGCCACGTCAAGGCCGTGGACCCGCTCCTCAAGGCCCTGCGCCCGCTGATGGAGTTCCCCGGCGTGTTCGTGCCCGGGTCCAACGATTACTACGCTCCCACCCCGAAGAACCCTGCGTCCTACCTGCTGGGCCCGTCGAAGGCCCGGCCCAAGCCGGTGGAACTGGACTGGCCACGGCTGCGCTCCGGATTTGGCATGAGCGGCTGGGTGGATCTCACCAACCGGCACCAGTCCTTGGTCCTGAAGGGGATCCGGTTCGATTTCTCCGGTGTCGATGATCCGCACCTCAAGCGGGAACGCTACGCCGGCTGGCCGCGCGGGACCCGCAACCAGGACCAGGACCCGCACGTCCGGGTGGCAGTCATCCATGCCCCGTACCAGCGGGTGCTGGACCATTTCACCGACGCCGGTGCTGACCTGCTGCTCGCAGGCCACACCCACGGCGGCCAGCTCTGCATCCCCGGCTACGGCGCCCTCGTCGCCAACTGCGACATCCCCACGTGGCGCGCCAAGGGCCTCAATGACTGGGAAAGCAACGGACGGACGACGCCGGTCAACGTCTCGGGCGGCATCGGCACCTCCCGTTTCGCTCCCGTCCGCATCGCGTGCAAGCCGGAGGCCGTGCTGCTGACGCTGACGTCGCCTCAATAGACGTGTGAATCAGCTCACGCATTAACGTAGGGTAGTTGCTAAGGGAAACTATATTCGTTGTACAGCTTGAGAAGCGGGCATGGCCAAGCAAACCTCATTTTTCAGATCCGTCAGCCGTCTCTATCCCCACGTTAGGCCGATCCTCCCCCGGCTGGTGCTGGGACTCCTCAGCGCCCTGCTGGCAAGCCTCGTGGCGCTCACCATCCCCCAGGTACTGCGCGTCCTGATCAACGAGTCGCTGAAGCCCGGCGGTGCCCGGAGCGCGGTGTGGACTGCCGCCGTCGTCATCCTGCTGCTCGGCATCGCCGAAGCCGTCCTGGTGGCGCTTCGGCGGCAGTTCGTGATCAACCCGGCCACCACCGTGGAAACCCGGATGCGGGTCTCGCTTTACGGGCACCTGCAGGAGCTCACGGTCTCCTTTCACGACCGGTGGGGCTCGGGCCAGCTGCTCTCCCGCGCCATGACGGACCTGAATTTCCTGCGCCGGTGGATGGCCTTTGGTGCCATCATGCTGGTGGTCACCACCCTCACCGTGGTGATCGGCATTGTGGTGATGTTCTCCATGAGCTGGCAGCTGGCGCTGATTTTCATGGCCGCCGCGGTGCCCATCATGGCCTACAGCTTCCGGTTCCGGACCCGCTTCAGCAAAGTGGCGCGCCGCAGCCAGGACCAGGCCGGCGACCTCGCCACCACCGTGGAGGAGTCCGTCCACGGCATCCGCGTTCTGAAGGCGTTTGGCCGCAGCCGCGAGGCCCTGGAGAACTTCAACGAGCAGGCCGAGGAACTCCGTCAGATTGAAATCGCCAAGGCCAAACACCAGGCCGCCTTCACCATGGTGGTCACACTGCTGCCGGAACTCGCACTGGGTGCCGGCCTGGTGGTCGGCGTGATGCTGTGCGCCGGCGGGCAGCTGAGTATCGGCGCCCTGGTGGCCTTCTTCGCCACTGCCGCGGTGGTGGCCACCCCGGTTGAGTTCTCGGGCATGCTGCTGGCCATGGCACTGACCGCCAAGACAGCCATTGACCGGCATTTCGAAGTGATGGATTCGGTCAACACCATCACCAGTCCCCCGTCCCCGCGCCACCCCGCGCATCTCAAAGGGGCCCTCAGCTTCAACAACGCCACGTTCGCTTTTGAGGACGCGCCGGACAAGCCCATCCTGCAGGACATCAACCTGGCCGTACGGCCGGGCGAAACCATGGCACTGGTAGGCATTACCGGCAGCGGCAAGAGCGCCTTGATCCAGTTGGTGCCGCGCCTGTACGACGTGACAGCCGGGTCCATCACCATCGACGGCGTGGACCTGCGCGAGTTCGACGTCGAGGACCTCCGGCGCGTCGTGGCCGTCGCGTTTGAGGACACCACACTGTTCTCCAGCTCGGTCCGGGACAACGTGCTCCTGGGGGCAACGGACCGGTCAGAGGAAGCCTTGGAGGAGGCGTTGGACGTGGCGCAGGCGCACTTCGCGTACTCGCTGCCGGACGGCGTGGACACCCTCATCGGCGAGGAGGGCCTGAGCCTGTCCGGCGGCCAGCGGCAACGGATCGCCCTGGCCCGGGCCATCGCGGCGCGGCCCCGGATACTGGTGCTGGATGACCCTCTCTCCGCCCTGGACGTGCATACCGAGGAGTTGGTGGAGACCCGGCTCCGCGCGGTCCTGAAGGACACCACCACCCTGATTGTGGCGCACCGTCCGTCCACCGTGGCGATGGCCGACCGGGTGGCGCTGCTCGAGGAAGGCCGGATCGCCGCCGTCGGAACCCACACCGACCTGCTGGCGCACAACCCCCATTACCGCTATGTCATCGCCAGCCTCGACCAGGAGCCCCGGGACCTGGATACGGAGCTGTCGGAGCTTGAGGACGCGGCAGGTGCTGAGGAAATGACCCGATGAGCAATGCAACCTTCGGCACCGCCAACGAGGACAACGCCTACCTCAGCAAGGCGGAAAGCAAAACCGTACGACGCCGGTCGCTCGCCTTGCTTGCCAAGCTGATCCGTCCGGTGCGGCTCAGGTTCTGGCTGACCATCGCCATGGTGGTCCTTTCCCAGGCCACGCGGGTGGCCGGCCCTGCGCTGATTGCCTTCGGCATCGACCATGCGCTGCCGGCCCTCCGCGCGGGTGACAATCTCCCGCTGGTGCTCACCGGCGTCGCGTACCTGCTCGCAGCGATCGCGACGGCGGGACTCACCTCCCTGTACGTCACCTCCACCGCGCGGCTCAGCCAGGCCATGCTGCTGGACCTCCGGGTCCGGGTTTTCCGGCACACCCAGCGGCTGAGCCTGGAGTTCCACGAAAAGTACACGTCCGGCCGCATCATCGCCCGGCAGACCTCAGACTTGGAGGCCCTGCGCGAGCTGTTGGATTCCGGCGTCAGCTCGCTCGCTTCGGGCCTGCTGTTTATGGTGTTCACCGCCATCACGGTGTTTGTCCTGGACTGGCGCAGCGGGCTGATTGTGCTGGCTGCGGGCGTCCCCATGTTCTTCCTGGCGCGCTGGTACCAGAAGCATTCGCAGATCGCGTTCCGTGAATCACGTGTGGTGTCCGCCCGGCTGATTGTGCACTTTGTGGAAACCATGACCGGGATCCGTGCCGTGAAGGCGTTCCGCAAAGAGCGGGAGAACGCTGAGCAGTACGGGAAACTGTCCGAGGATTACCGGCGGGTCACAGTCCGCTCCATCAACCTCAACGGCATTTTCCAGCCCGGCCTGGTGCTGATCGGCAACGTCTGCGTGGCCGTGGTCCTGCTGTTCGGCGGGTTCCGGGTGTTGAGCGGGGACTTGGCGGTGGGCGTCCTGCTCGCGCTGATGCTGTCCACCAAACGCTTCTTCCAGCCCGTGGACCAGATGGCCATGTTCTACAACTCGTTCCAAAGCGCCCAGGCTGCCCTGGAAAAGGTGTCCGGGCTGCTGGAGGAGGTTCCCACGGTCCGGCCGCCCAAAAACGCGGTGGAACTCCCCCATGCCCGCGGCACGGTGGATTTCACGGGCGTGGAGTTCCGCTACGGCGACGGTCCGGTGGTCATTCCCACGATGGACCTGCACATTCCCGCCGGCCAGACCGTGGCCCTGGTGGGCCAGACCGGCGCCGGTAAATCGACCTTGGCCAAGCTGATCGCCCGCTTCTACGACGTCTCCGCCGGTTCCCTGACCCTGGACGGCGTAGACCTCCGCAGCCTCAGCACCACCGACCTGCGGCGGAACATCGTCATGGTCACGCAGGAGGCGTTCCTTTTCAGCGGTTCCGTGGCGGACAACATCGCCCTGGGCCGGCCGGACGCCTCCCGTGAAGAGATTGAGGACGCCGCCCGCGCCGTGGGCGCGCACGGGTTCATCACCCAGCTCCCCGAGGGCTACGACACTGACGTCAACAAGCGTGGCGGCCGCGTCTCCTCCGGCCAGCGGCAACTGATCAGCTTCGCCCGGGCATTCCTCGCCCGGCCGGCGGTGCTGATCCTTGACGAGGCCACCTCCTCGCTGGATATCCCGTCCGAGCGTTTGGTGCAGCACGGCCTGGCGAGGCTGCTGCGCGGAACGTCCGACGGCGGCCCTGAGGCGGGTGCCCAGGGCGCCGGCGATGCGCCCGGAGGCGCCCGGGGCGGCCGCGACAGGGGCGGCGCCGCGGCAGGTACCGGCCGGACGGCGCTGATCATCGCGCACCGGCTCTCCACGGTGGAGACCGCCGACCGGGTCCTGGTGGTCCATGACGGCCGCATCGTGGAGGACGGCACGCCGGCGGATTTGATCGGCGGCGGTGGCCGATTCGCCGACCTCCATGGCGCCTGGAAGGACTCCCTTGTGTAGGCGCGGGTGTAGCGGCAACGGACTCCGAAGGCAGCCGATTTCGCATCCGGGCAGGCATCCGTTATTCTTGTAAAGTTGCTTTTGCAGCGGATCGGGATGTGGCGCAGCTTGGTAGCGCGCGTCGTTCGGGACGACGAGGTCGCAGGTTCAAATCCTGTCATCCCGACCATATGAAAGAGGGTCTCCCCCAGGGAGGCCCTCTTTTTTATGCCCTGCGGTGGCACAGAAAAAGCCCCGAAGCATGATGCTTCGGGGCTCTTCGCCTCCTGCGAGGACTTCTTACATCGGGTTGGGCCAGTTACCGCTGAGCGTGGTGTACGTGGTGTCGGTGGTCTTCTTGCCCTTTTCGACCTTCACCTTTTCGGACATTGGGTTCGGCCAGTTACCACTGGCAACAGCTGCACCAGCGTTATCTGAAATGGAACCGGCGGACAGGACTGCTGGGGCGGCTGCGGAGAATGCCAGGGCGCCGGCCAGGACGGCGGCTGCCGCTATCTTCTTGAACATATGAGTTCCTCAATGCGAGTCGGATTCGTTACAAAGTCAGCACGTCCTTGTTGACACTTATTGTAAAATGGATCCCACAGGGCCTGTCAAGCTTTGCGTACAAAGACAGTCTGCAATAAGGAGGAATCCCGTGGGTAACGGATTCGGGGAAAAGCTTCGAGCCGAGCGACTTGAGCGCGGGCTAACGCAAGCGGAACTCGGCAAGAACCTCTATTCCCCCAGCTACATTTCACTCCTTGAGACTGGCCGCCGCGAGCCCACCGCTGAGGTAATCGACGAACTCGCCCGTCGTTTGGAACTGGCGCCCAAGGCCCTGGAGGCCTGGAGCCAGCCCATCACAGTCAGTGACGCGGAATATGTCCTGGCCGGCCTTTACGCTCGCCAGGCCTGGGACCTCCGCGACTACGAGCTCGCCGCCAGCCACGCGGCCACAGCTGCAAAGATTGCCCTCGAGGGGAAAAACACCAGTGCCTGGTGGAATATGACCTACATGCAGGCTGAGTGCCTGGTGCGGCACGGTGATCTTGTGGAGTGCCAGCGGATCACGGAGCGCCTTATCGAGCACCCAATGGCCCGCGAGTCAGTGGGCCTCGGGGTTCGCGCGCGGCAGATGCTTGCAGCTGTATTGCAGCGACAGGGCCAGTTGTCGGCTGCAGTAGACGAAGCTTTGGAAGCCATGAAGCTTTCCGAACAACTGCCTCCAAGTTCCACAATCATTACCGGCGCGTTGCGTGTCCTCATCGGCGCCTTGGCGGAAAGCGGTCGCCTAAACGAGGCCTGGACGTATTGCCAGTTGCTCGTCAAACAGGTTGATGAAACTACCAATGCGCAGCTTGCCGGCGAGGTGGCCTGGGTCGTGGGCAATGTGGCCTTCATGCGGCATGACTATGCAGAAGGCGTTAAGGAACACGAACGGGCGGCGAAGTTGCTGTCCCCCGCCAATGACATCGAAATGTGGGCCCGGTTCAATAAAGCGTCGGCAGCCGTACGGCTGCAGGCCGGCATCGTGGAGCCGGAGACTCTGGCCTCGATTGAGCGGGCAGAGCTTGCCTTTTCGATCGTCTACGAGATGAAAAGTGATGAACTCGAAGTCGCCTTCATCCGGGCACGGTGGCTCTATCTGACCGGCGACATCGTTGCCGCCATTAACAAACTGCGGGACATCCATGCCCAGCGCGAGGCCCTCGCCAAGCACACGGCCGGCGAGGTTTCCCTGCTGTTGGGCAAATCACTCAAAGCGGCAGGCGAAGCCGACGAGGCCCTTGTGTACTTGCAGGAAGCACAAAAGGCGTTCAGCTCCGCCGGCGCCCAGGATCTGGTCCAGCAGTCCCTGGACGCGATCCTCGAAATCCGGCTGTCCCAAGAGCGCGCCGCTGCCACGGCGAAAAACAACAAGGCCAGCTAGCGCTGGATACGCGAACCGCCTAGGCGAACGTGCGGCCGGTCAGTTTCTCGTAGGCCTCGACATAACGGCTGCGAGTGCGCGCAATGACGTCCTCGGGCAGCGCCGGCGGCGGCGTGTCCGAGCTCTTGTCCCACCCTGACTCGGCCGAGGTCAGCCAGTCGCGGACATACTGTTTGTCGTAGGACGGCTGCGCCTGGCCGGGCTGGTAGGTGGCGGCATCCCAGAAGCGGGACGAATCCGGCGTGAGGACCTCATCGCCAAGGACAATGCCGCCGGAGACCGGGTCGTAGCCAAACTCCACCTTGGTGTCCGCCAGGATGATGCCCCGTTCGCGGGCAATCTTTTCAGCGGTGGAGTAAATCTTCAGGGTCAGGTCGCTCAGCCGTGCCGCGATGTCGTCGCCCACAATGCCCACCACGGCGTCGTAGGTGATGTTTTCGTCGTGGTGGCCCACCTCGGCCTTGGCGGAGGGGGTGAAGATGGGGTGTTCCAGCCGCGAACCGTCCACCAGGCCCTCGGGCAGTGGAATGGCGCAAACCGTGCCGTGCGACTTGTATTCCAGCAGGCCGGTGCCGGTGAGGTAGCCCCGGGCAATGCACTCCACCGGAAACATTTCCAGGTTCTTGCAGATCATGGCCCGGCCTTCCACGGCCGCGGGAACTCCCTCCTCCACGGTGGAGGCCAGCACGTGGTGTTCAACGTCCAACTGCCCAAACCACCACAGGCTCAGCTGGGTGAGGATGCGCCCCTTGTCCGGGATTTCACTGGTCAGGACATGGTCATAAGCGCTGATGCGGTCGCTGGCCACCACCAGGACACAGTCCTGGCCAAGACGTTCGCGGATGGATTCGTCCACCGGCTCGTACAGGTCGCGGACCTTCCCGGAGTAGATGTGCTTCCAGCCGGGCAGGTCAAGGGTGGCCGTGCTGAGGCCGCGCTGCGGTTCCGGTGCGGGAGTTTCAGTCATGTTTATGCCTTCGCCTTCGTGACAGGCAGCGATGCCGTTGCGCGGGACGCAACCTTAATCTCGCCGCGGGCGGCCTTGCGTCCAATATCCGTCCGGAACTGGGAGCCTTCGAGCTGAACCAGTTCAACGCCGTCGTACGCCCGCTCACGGGCCTCCACCAGGTCGCTGCCGAGGGCCACCACGGCGAGCACCCGGCCGCCGGCGGAAACCACTTTGCCCTCGTCGTCGAACGCGGTGCCCGCATGGATCACATGCACCCCTTCGAGCTGATCCACTTTCTTGAGCCCGCGGATGCGATCCCCGGTGCGGGGGGTGTCCGGGTAGTTCTGGGAGGCAACGACGACGGCCACTGCGGTCTCCTTGGACCAGCGCAGCTCATCTGCCTTGTCCAGTTCACCCTTGGCGGCTGCCAGCAGCAGCGCGCCGAGCGGCGTTTTGAGGCGTGCCAGTACCGCTTGGGTTTCCGGGTCGCCGAAGCGGACATTGAATTCGATGACTCGGGTGCCGCGGGATGTCAGGGCGAGGCCAACAAACAGCACGCCCACGAAAGGGGTGCCACGGTGGGCCATTTCGTTCACGGTGGGCTGGGCCACGCGGTCAATGACTTCGTCCACCAGCCCCGGGGGTGCCCATTCAAGCGGGGTGTACGCTCCCATGCCGCCGGTGTTGGGGCCTTCATCGTTGTCGAAGATCCGTTTGAAGTCCTGTGCCGGGGACAGGGCAACGGTGTTGTGGCCGTCGCACAGGACAAAGACGGACACTTCCGGCCCGTCCAGGAACTCTTCGATCACCACGGTGCCGCCGGCGTCGAAGCAGGTCTGCGCGTGGGCCAGGGCTTCTTCGCGGTTGTTGGTGACCACCACACCCTTGCCGGCCGCCAGGCCATCGTCCTTCACCACGTAGGGGGCGCCGAAGGTGTCCAGCGCCGACGCCGCTTCCTCAGCGTTGGTGGCCACCAGGGCCATGGCCGTGGGGACGTCCGCCGCTGCCATGACTTCCTTGGCGAAGGCCTTGGAGGCTTCCAGCTGGGCCGCGGCCTTGCTCGGACCGAAAACGGGAATTCCTGCGGCGCGCACGGCGTCGGACACGCCGGCTGCCAGCGGAGCCTCCGGGCCCACCACCACCAGGTCCACGCCCAGCTTCGTAGCCAGGGCCGCCACGGCATCTGGATCGTTCCCGTCAATCTTGTGGGTGGGTACCAGTTTGCTGATGCCGGCGTTGCCGGGCGCTGCGTGGACCTCGGAGACGTTGGGATCGGCGAGCAGGGAGCGGACAATGGCGTGTTCGCGGCCTCCAGGGCCAATGACGAGTACCTTCACAGTCTCCAAGGGTACTTTGTGCACCCCGCCGTTTCCTAAGGGCGGTTCCTCACCTTCGCGCCCGCCCACCCATCCCTAACCATCCGAAAGGCCGGCCGCGCCGAACCCACACCATGAACAAGCTCCTGAACTGGCTCAAGCAGCCCGCCGCCCTGGCCGCGTTGGCGGGTGTGGCGGCTGCCGCCGTCGTCCTTTCTGTTGCGGAGCTGATCGGCGCGTTCTTTACGGCGCGGGCCACCCCCATCCTTGCCCTCGGGTCCACCTTCATCGACTTCACACCGCTGTGGATGAAGAACTTCGCGGTGGAGACCTTTGGCACCAATGACAAGGCGGCTCTCTTCGTAGGGATGGGCCTGACCATTTTCCTGCTGGCCTGCGCCCTGGGTGTGGTGGCTTACCGCAGGTGGGCGTTGGGCGTAGCCGGCGTGCTGCTGATGGGCGTGGTTATTGTGGCCAGCGTGGTGACCCGGGCCGGCGTCCAGCCGCTGGATGCGATCCCCACGGTGCTGGGCACGGTGGCCGGGCTCGTGGTGCTGCGGCTGCTTGTTGCCCCGCTCTGGCGACTAAAGGCCTGGCCGGAGGCACCTGCGGACACGGGCGCCGAGGAACCCATCCGGCCCGCCGCCAGCCGCCGCCGTTTCTTCGCCGCCGCCGGGATCACCGTGGTGGGGGCCGGAATCGCGGCCACAGGCGGGCGCCTGCTGAGCGCAGCCCGCAGCAACATCATCCAAGCCCGCGAGGCCCTGCAGCTGCCCGTGCCTGTCAAGCCTGCAGCGGCCATCCCCGCCGGCGTGCAGTCCCCGGTGGCCGGCGTGACGCCGTGGCTGACCCCCAATGGCGACTTCTATCGCATCGACACCGCCCTGAGCGTCCCCGAAATCAATGCCGACGAGTGGGAGCTTCGCGTCCACGGCCTGGTGGAGCAGGAGGTCCGGCTAAGTTTCCAGGACCTGCTCGACGCCGACCTCATCGAATCCCACGTAACCCTCACCTGCGTGTCCAACCCGGTGGGCGGCAACCTCGCGGGCAACGCGCGCTGGCTCGGGCTGCCCATCCGCGAGGTCCTCAAGCGGGCCCGGCCCCGGGCAGGTGCAGACATGGTGCTCTCGACGTCGGTGGACGGCTTCAGCGCCTCCACCCCGCTCGAGGTTCTGCAGGATGACCGCGACGCCATGCTGGCGATCGGCATGAACGGCGAGCCGCTGCCGCTGGAACACGGCTATCCGGTGCGCATGGTGGTGCCCGGCCTCTACGGGTTCGTCTCCGCCACCAAATGGGTGGTGGACCTGGAGGTGACCCGCTTCGCCGACAACAAGGCGTACTGGACGCAGCGCGGCTGGTCGGAGCGCGGGCCCATCAAGACGATGGCCCGGGTGGAAGTCCCGAGGTCCTTCGCCAAGGTGCCGGCGGGCCGGGTGGCCATCGGTGGCACCGCGTGGGCCCAGACTCGCGGCATCACCAAGGTGGAAGTCCAGATCGACAACAACCCCTGGGCCGAAGCCGTGCTGTCCGGCGAGGCCTCCTTGATCACGTGGCGCCAGTGGTCCTTCGACTGGGATGCCACGCCCGGGCCGCACTACATCAAGGTCAGGGCCACCGACGGCGCGGGTGAGGTGCAGACGGACCGGCGGGCTGATCCTGTCCCCGACGGCGCCTCAGGCTGGCAGTCGGTGATGGTCACCGTGGAGTAGCCGGGAAATCGACCCGAGCGCCCCTAGACTGGCAACATGCCGCACAACCCGCACGCCACTTTCACCGTGGACTCCGCCGTCGAACTTGCCGTCGTTGAACGCAGTGGCTTTGTGGAGTCCCGGCACATCGGCTCCGCCGTTGTCTTGTCCGCGGACGGCTCCGTTGTCACCGAACTTGGCGACATCAGGACCCCGCTTTATGCCCGGAGCTCGCTCAAACCGCTCCAGGCGCTGGCGTCCATGCAGTCCGGTGTTCCGCTGCGCGGCGCGCAGGTGGCCGTGGCCTGCGGCAGCCACGTCGGTTCCCTGGACCACATGGATGTGGTGGAAGGGATGCTGAAGGCCGCCGGCGTGAAAGAGGAACAACTGCAGTGCCCCGCAGCGTGGCCGCAGGATGAGACGGCCCGCAACTGGCTGCTGCGCTCGGACAAGGGCCGGTCCAAGCTGGCCTTCAACTGCTCCGGCAAACACGCCGCGTTCCTGTGGGCGTGCACCGAAAACGGCTGGGATACCCACAGCTATCTCGAGCCGAACCATCCCCTCCAGCAGCGCGTCCGCAGTGTGATTGAGGAATACAGCGGTGAGCGGATCGCCCACCTGGGCATCGACGGGTGCGGGGCTCCCGTGGCCGCCATTTCGCTGACCGGGCTGGCCCGCGCCTTTTCGATGCTGGCCAAGGCCCCGGGCGACAAGCACTCCAACGCCCGCGCCGCCACCATCGCCACGTCCATGCTGGACTACCCTTGGGCCGTCCAGGGCCGGGGCGAAGCGAACACTGTGGTGATGGACGAACTGGGCATCATCGCCAAGATCGGCGCCGAGGGAGTCCTGGCCATGGCCACACCCCAGGGCGTCTCCGTGGCCATCAAAATTTTGGACGGCAGCCTCCGGGCCACCTCCCTGGTGGGGCTGACCTTGCTCGCCGCCGCCGGCGCCGTGGACATCCCCGGCGTCTCCAGCGTCCTGGAAAAAGTAGTGGACCCCGTGATGGGCGGCGGTCACCCGGTGGGCAAAATCCGCCTGGGCCCGGCCGTGTCCGCCCTCCTGGACTGAGCATGGCCACCGCGCGCCGCCGGATCGGCACTGAAGAAGGAACAGCGGCACTGGCCGCGTGGCGGGAAGCCGCCGCATCGCCGTCGGACGCTCCGCTCCCCCGCACTGTCACCGCAACTGCGGTGCGCTACTCGCTGGAGGAGCTGACCGCCCGCGCGCCGGGCAATTCGGTGGAAGTGCGGGTACCGCCCTTCGGCGTCACCCAGTGTGTGGAGGGTCCCCGGCACACACGCGGCACCCCGCCGAACGTGATCGAGTGCGACGCCGCCACCTGGCTGTCGCTGGTAACCGGCCGGTTGACGTGGGCGGACGCAGTGGCGGCGCACCGGGTGGCGGCCTCCGGACTGCGGGCAGACCTCTCAGCCCTCCTGCCGCTGTAAGGGCCGGTGGAGGTGACTAACGGGTCCGAACCGAAGAAGTAAGTACGCTGACTAATTTCCTTGTGCAGGGACAGTCCCGGAACCTAGCGTAGGAAGGGACAGAGTGAACCGACCCACAGGGAGGAGGCGCCGCCATGGCGCTGTACCAGCCGGAGCCCGTTGAGATTTCCACCCGGATGCGTCCGGGGGAATGGACCCATGCCAGCCTGGCCGAACTGGTGGCGGGCTACCGGGAGCGAATCCTGGCCATGGGCGCTACCGCTTCGGAAGTGGTGGAGGAAGTCGAAAAGTACGACGACGGGTCCGTCGCCGTGAACGTCTCCTGGGTCAAGGCCGACCTCGCCGAGGACGCCGGCTTCACCCGGGAGGACGCTGGCTTTACCCGGCAGGACGCGGACAGCGCCGACGGCCGGCGGGCCTAGGTGCCAGCCCCCGGATTCAGTGCGAGCAGCCTTCCGATGGCGCTCGCCTGCAGGTTGTCGAGCAGATCCCGAGGGCCCGAATAGACCTCCGCGGCGCCAGCGTCCAGCAACTCAGCGGCACTCCGGCCGCCGCATGTGACGCCGATGGAGGGAATACCAAGAGCCGCGGCTGCTTTCATGTCCCATACCGCGTCCCCCACATACACGGCCTCCGCGGCCGGGACCTGGACGGCCTCCAGGGCAGCTTCCAGGATGTCCGGCGCTGGCTTGCTTTCCTTGGCATCGTTGGAGCTGGTGGCCGCATGGATAAAGGCGTCCGCGGCGAGCGTCCTGCGGCTTGCTTCCAAGTCCTGCCGCCGCGCGGAGGACGCCAGGGCGACGGCGAGTCCCCCGGCGTGGCACTGCGCCAGCAGGTCCTTCGCGCCGTCAAACGCGGCCAGTGAGGGCCAGTTCAGGGCAAAGACCGCCGCATGACTGGCCATGATTTCCGCATCCGCCTCTTTGTCCCGGTCCGCCGGAAGGAGGGCGTCCACCAGCCGGTCGCCGCCCATTCCCACGCACCAGTGGATGGCCGCCATGGGCACCTCATGGTGGTGCTCGCGGAACGCCTGCCACCACGCCACAGTGTGCAGGTACGCAGAGTCCACCAGCGTTCCGTCAATGTCGAACAGGACAGCGCCCCGCCGCCAAGCGGCGGTGCCGTGACTTTGCGGGCCCATCACCCGACCGCAGTCCGCGGGGCCTTTGAAACCTTCCTGCCCCTGGAAGAGGAGGTGTCCTTTGGCGTGGACGCTGGCCGGACAAGCTCCCGGATCACTGCCCCGGCGCCCTTGCTGCTGCAGTCCCTGATCAGGCCCGTCCCCGCAATTTCGCGGGCCATGGCAATGCCCGCCACCGCGGCGCGTTTCGTGGGAAAGGTCACCGAGATCGCCATCAGGTCACCCGAGCCGTCGAGCATCCTTACCCTGTAGCCGCCGTCGGGGGCATCCACCAGTTCAAAATGTCCGGCCATTTCTTACCACTCCTCATTCAGTCGCGGTCCTGTGCTTAGGGAACTCGCCGCGAGTATTAGTAAGTGTACTTACTTATCGGGCGGAGTTGAAGCACAAGGGCGGGCGCCCGGGAGTTACGGCCCTACCCTGCCTTTCGCGGCGCAATGGGGGTATCACTCCGACGCACGGTGTCCTGGTGCAGTTCCAGGGCGCTTGTCACCAGCGCGAAGTGGCTGAAGGCCTGCGGGGTGTTGCCCAGTTGCCGCTTGGCCGTCACAGCCCATTCCTCACTGAGCAGGCCCACGTCATTGCGCAGTTCCAGCAGCCGCTCGAAGAGCTCCGTGGCTTCGTCGGCCCGGCCGGCACCAAGGAGCGCCTCCACCATCCAGAAGGAGCACGCGAGGAACACGCCTTCGTCCCCCGGCAGCCCGTCGTCGCTGTCTGCCGGACGGTAGCGCAGCACGAAGCCGTCATCGGTGAGCTCGCGCTGGATCGCGTCAATGGTCCCCACCACCCGGGGATCATCGGGCGGCAGGAAACCGACCCGCGGAATCAATAACAGGCTGGCATCGAGTTCCGGCCGGCCATAGGACTGCACAAAGGTGTTGCGCGCGGCGTCGAATCCGTTGGTCATCACTTCCCGGTGGATCGTGTCGCGAAGGGCCTCCCAGCGCTCCACCGGTCCGGGGAGGCCGAAATCGCGCACGCCTTGGACCATGCGGTCCGCCGCCACCCAGGCCATCACCTTTGAATGCGTGAAGTGCCGGCGTGGCCCGCGCATCTCCCACAGCCCGTTGTCCGGCTGGTCCCAGATGGTTTCCAGATGCTGCATGAGGGCAACCTGCAAATCCCAGGACTCATCAGTGTGTTTCAGCAGGGAATTCCGGGTCAGCGACAAACAGTCAAGCACTTCGCCCCAGACGTCGAGCTGAAGTTGCGAGGCAGCGCCGTTACCCGTGCGGACCGGCTTTGAGTTCTCGTAGCCGGCCAGCCAGGGCAGTTCCATCTCCGGCAGCCTTCGCTCTCCGTGGATGCCGTACATGATCTGCAGGTCTGCCGGGTCGCCGGCAACGGCGCGGAGCAGCCAGTTCCGCCAGGCGGCAGCCTCCGCCGTATACCCCGCGGCCAGTAGCGCCTGCAGCGTCAGGGTGGCGTCACGGAGCCAGCAGTAGCGGTAATCCCAGTTGCGGGGCCCGCCGATCTGTTCGGGCAGGGAGGTGGTTACGGCGGCCACGATGCCCCCGGTTGGCGCATAGGTCAAGGCCTTCAGGATCACCAGCGAACGGGTTACCGCTTCCTCGTACTTGCCCTTGTAGCTGCACTGCGAAGCCCAGCCCCGCCAGTACGCCAGCGTGGTTCCCAGCACGTGCTCGGCGTCAACGGTGTGCGGCCGGGGAACATGGCTGGGCGCCCAGGTGAGGACGAAGGGCACGCGCTCCCCCGCCTGCACCGTGAAGTCGCTGACGGAATGCATGTTCTCGCCGTGAACGGGTGCCGTGGTGACGAAGTAGGCGGCGTCCGGACCGGCGATGGCGTGCAGGCCACGTTTGTCCTTCCGCACCCACGGGATGATGTGCCCGTAGTCGAACCGCATCGAAAGTTCGCCGTGCATCCTGACGCTTCCCGATACCCCCTCCACAATCCGGACGATGTCCGCCACTTCGTCCCGCGGCGGCATGAAGTCGATGACCTTGACGGTGCCGTCCGGGGTTTCCCACTCCGTTTCAAGAACCAGGCTGTCTTCCACGTAGCTTCGCCGGGTGCAGGCGCCGCCGCCTGCCGGCGCCAACAGCCAGCGTCCGGCGTCGGGGGTATCAACCAGGGCACTGAAACAGGCCGGGGAATCGAACCGGGGCAGGCAGAGCCAGTCGATGGAGCCTGCCGTGCTGATCAGGGCGGCGGTGTGAAGGTCGCCAACAACTGCATAATCCTCGATGCGCGCCATGTCCTTACCCTGCCATACGGATGGGCCGGGCGTGAGGAGGGGACCCGGACGGCAACACACCCGCCCGCCGGTCCAGTACAGCCCGGTAGCCTGAGTGCAAGGTCCGTCCCCGAACACGGAGGCTCAATCATGCACCCCTCACTCCCGGGACCGGCGTAGCGTGGCCGTGTACATCGGCACGTCCGGTTGGAGTTACGACCATTGGGAGGGTGTCCTGTACCCGCCGGGCCTGCCGCCCCGGGACAGGCTTCAGCACTATGTTGCCCGTTTCAGCACGGTGGAATTGAACGCCAGCTTCTACCGCTGGCCGCGCGATACCTCGTTCGCCAGCTGGCGCCGCCGGCTCCCGGACGGGTTCGCCATGTCCGTCAAGGCACCCCGCGGCCTGACCCACGGCAAGAAGCTGTATCAGCCTGAGGTCTGGCTGGAGCGGATTGCCCGATGCTGGCATGAGCTGGGGGACAAACGGGCCGTCCTGCTGGTCCAGCTCCCGCCGCAGATGGAACGCGATGATGCGCGCCTGGATTATTTCCTCGGCGCGGTCCCGTGGTGGATCCGGGTGAGCGTTGAATTCCGGCACCCCAGCTGGGACCACGAGGACGTTTACGCCCTGCTGGAACGGCACGGCGCTGCCTACTGCATCATGAGCGGCGCCCGGCTCCCCTGCATCCTGCGTGCCACGGCACCCTTCGTGTATGTCCGGCTCCACGGCCCCGACCACGAGCATCTCTACGGCGGTTCCTACTCTGACGCTGACCTGCAGTGGTGGGCCGACCGCATCCGCGAGTGGGCCGGGAGCGGCCTGGACGTCTACGCCTATTTCAACAACGACGGGGGCGGGAACGCGGTGCGGAACGCCGAGACACTGCGCTGGTTCGTTGGCGCCGGCTGATGTCACGCCCGATGGCGGTAGTGACGCAGGTGCCCTGCGCAGCGTTGCGCTGTGGCAGAGTGGAGGGATGGACAGGGCTCCTCAGCACGCACCCCAGAACACCCCGCACCCGGCACAGCTTTCGGGGACGAAACTGTTCCGTCTGGCCCACCGGATCTCGGACGCCGTCAACGGAACGCGGATCCGGCTCGCGGGACGGTGGAATTTCGCACCGCAGACCATCGCCTACCAGGGCTACGGGTCATCCACAGGGTGGGTGCGTGTTCTTGGCCGTGTCCTGCTGACCAGAAGGCCCGCTCCCGGCAGCGTGGCCGAGCATGCTGCCCTCAACGGCACCCAGAACATCCGCGGCTGGCGCGCCTTCACCAGCGTGCCCATGCAGTACACCGATGTGGAAATTACCATCGGTGATGTCACCACCCACGTCAAGGCGGACCGGGGCGGGCTGATCGACACGGTGGTGGACGTCAGGCTTTCGCCGGGCTGGCACACCGCTGTCCTGCGGGCTGACGGGACCGAACCGGTGGAAACCCTGATCCAGGTGATCGACGCCAAGGCAAAGTTCGGCATCGTCTCCGACATCGATGACACCGTCATGGTGACCGCCCTCCCCAGGCCCTTCCTGGCGCTGTGGAACACGTTTGTGCTCAGCGAACGGGCCCGGATGGCCACGCCCGGGATGGCCGTCCTGCTGGATCGGCTCACCATTGAACACCCCGACGCCCCGGTGATTTACCTGTCCACCGGCCCATGGAACGCGGCCCCCACCCTGAAGCGGTTCCTGAGCCGGAACATGTACCCCTCGGGCGCCCTCCTGCTCACGGACTGGGGCCTCACCCAGGACCGCTGGTTCCGCAGCGGGCAGGAGCACAAGCACCGCAACCTGGAACGCCTGGCCAAGGAGTTCCCGGATATGCGCTGGCTGCTCATCGGCGACAACGGCCAGCACGATGAGCAGATCTACTCCGGTTTTGCCCAGGACCACGGCGACCTCGTGGCCGCCATCGCCATTCGGCAGCTGTCCGTCAGCGAGTCCGTGTTTGCTGGCGGCCACTCAGAGGACGGGGACCACACCACCTCGGTGGTGCCGTGGATCTATTCGCCGGACGGCGCCGGAATGGCCAAGCAGCTCAAGAGCCTGGACCTGCTCTAGGTCCGGCTAAACACCGGCCTCGTGTTCAACACCGCTGCCCTCCAGCGCATCCGGCTCCACCAGCGCGTCCGGTTCCGCCAGCGTGTCGGGTTCCATGGCCTGTGCGACGGCGGTTTCCGCCACTGTAACCAGGTTTCGTTCCTCAATCAGCTCCTGGAACCAGAAATACGAGGCTTTGGGCGTCCGCTCGAGTGTCTCGAAATTGACGTGGAGCAGGCCGAAGGGCTGTTTGTAGCCCGCGGACCATTCGAAATTGTCCAGCAGTGACCACACGTAGTAGCCGCGCAGGTCGATGGACTCAGCCTCGCCGCCCGGGCCCGTGGCCTCCAGCGCCGCCTGGATGTGGTCCGAGAGGTACTTAAGGCGCCGCTCGTCCGGGATGAACGCGGTGTTGGTGGACTTGTCCCGCACAATGATGTCCTCGAAGCTGGCACCGCCTTCGGTGATGATCACGGGAGGCAGGTTCGGGTACCGCTCGGCCATTTCCTTGAGCGCCACCTTCATGTACTCCGGTTTCACGGGCCAGCCGTAGGACGTGATGTCGGCTTCGGGCCACGTCTCCACATGGAACGGCGTGCCGCCACTGCCGGCCGCACTCAGGTCGCTTCCCATGGCCTCGGCCATGCTCGCGGGCACGGCGCCCTCACCCGGGCCCACCGCCACCTTGGTGGGCATGTAGTAGTTCAGGCCATAGAAATCCAGCGGCTGGGAAATGATCGCCATGTCTTCGTCCGGGTGCTCAAAGGAGCTGAAGAATTTCGCGGCCCGGACCAGGTCCGGGTATTTACCGGTGAGGACCGGATCCGCGTAGACCCGGTTCTGTGCGAGGTCCATCAGGCTGGCGCTGATTTTGTCCAGGGGGTTGATCGTTTTGGGAACCATGGGCGAGTAGACGTTGGTCATGCCAATTTCCCCGGGGACTCCTGCCGCACGCAGGGCCTGCAGGGCCAGCCCGTGACCGAGCAGCTGGTGGTGAACGGTGGGAAATGCGTTGAGCATCAGGGCCTCGCCGGGCGAGTGCAGTCCCAGGGTGTAGCCGTTGGTGGTGACGGTGGCGGGCTCGTTGATGGTGCACCAGCGCGCCACCCTGTCCCCGTAGGCCTCCGCGGCGATCGCGGCAAACTCCCCGAGCCGGTAGGCGGTGTCCCGGTTCATCCAGCCGCCGGCGTCGTCCAGGGCCAGCGGCGTGTCCCAGTGATAAAGCGTCAGCATCGGGGAAATGCCGTTGGCGAGCAGCTCATCAAGGAGCCGGTCGTAAAAAGCCAGGCCTGCGGGGTTCACCGGGCCGCTCCCGGTGGATTGGATGCGGGACCAGGACAGGGAAAACCGGTAGGAGTCGACGCCGAGTTGTTTCATCAGTGCCACATCCTGCGGCATGCGGTGGTAGTGATCGCAGGCAACGGCGGGGCTCTGGTCCTCGACGATGGACCCTGGTTTGGCCGCAAACACATCCCAGCCGGCCGGGCCCCGGCCGTCCTCGGTGAGCGCACCCTCAATCTGGAAGGCTGCCGTGGCCACGCCCAACGTGAAGTCCGCGGGGATGAGGGCTGCCAGGTCTTTGGCGGAAATATGCATGGTGTCAGCCCTTAGTGATGTGAAGACGTGCGAACGGGTACCACTGAGAATGCTATACCGCGGGGTCTCTGTCGGAGCGGACTGCTAGGGTCTGGGCATGGATGAAAAACTGGGGAAGTTCATCGACAACTTTGGTGCGCTGGTACAACTGGCGCAGGCCGGAAGGCACCGGCAACAGGAAGGCCAACAACTCCTTGAGGCTTTGACGGAGCATCTGGGCGTAACTGCCGAGGGCGTCTCCGTGATCGAGGAGATGATCCCGGCACACAGGTTTGTGGACGCGGACATCGTGATGGCAGAACTCGCCGCGCAGGACCCCGCCGGCAGGTTGACGGGGATTGGCGGCGGCGGCCAGCGCCACCACCAGTCCTTCAGCGATATGGTCCAGCAGTCCCAGCTCTTTCCCCAGTTTCCCCTTGCCCAGCCTGACTACGCCAACCTGGCGGTGGGGCCGGACAAACAGCGGCAGGCCGTGGCGTTCGGCCTCTGGCTTTTCGCCTTCGCGGGAAGCCCGCTGGCGGTGCTGCAGCGCAACGCGGAACCGCGTTCCGGCCGCCAGGCCGCCTCGCTGGAGGTGATGGCCGCCAACCCGGAAGCGGCCACGCACTTCCTGGCGGAGTTCCGCCTCCGGATGGAAAACAACAGCGTCCTCAAGGGCCAGGTCATTTCCCTGGTGATGTCCGAGTACGGCCCCAGCACGGCGGGGGTGACGTTCCATCACCGCCCCAGCCTCCCGGCGTCGGACGTTATCCTGCCCGCGGGGCTGCTCCAGAAGGTGGTGGACCACACGGTTGGAATTGCCACCCACCGCGAGTCGCTCCGGGACCACGGCCAGCACCTCAAACGCGGCATCCTGCTCTACGGCAGGCCGGGAACCGGAAAGACGCACACCGTGCGCCATCTGCTCAGCCTGAGTGAAGGCTCTACGGCGATCCTCCTCTCCGGCGGTTCACTGGCCCGGATCTCCGACGCCGCCCGCATGGCACGGGCGCTCCAGCCGTCCATTGTGGTGCTGGAGGACTGCGACCTCATCGCCGAGGACCGGAGCTTCGGGCACGGGCCGCAGCCGCTTTTGTTCGAAGTGCTGGATGCGATGGACGGCCTGGACCCGGACGCCGATGTGGCCTTTGTCCTCACCACCAACCGGCCCGACATGCTAGAGCGGGCACTGGCGCAACGGCCCGGCAGGGTGGACCTGGCCGTCGAGATTCCCCTGCCGGCCCACGCCGAGCGGGTCCGGTTGCTGGAGCTGTACGGCAGGCTGGTGGCTTTCAGCCCTGCGGCCCTCGACGCGGCCGCGGAACAGACCGAGGGGACCACCGCGTCCTTTGCCCGTGAACTGGTCCGCCGCGCGGTGGTGGCCGCTGCGCTGGAAGGCGGTCCGGTGTCCGATGCCCACCTCAGCGCCGCGGTTGAGGACCTGATGGCCGACGCCGAAACACTCACCCGCAGCCTGCTGGGCAGCGGTCCGGATGCGACGGCCGGAGCGGGATCCCGCTTTCCCGGTCCGGGTTTCCAAGGCCCGCCTGTCCCCGGCTTCCCGGGTCCAGAATTCTCGGGCCCGGCCTCACTGTGATCCGAAGAGGAAATCTTTGGCGTGGGCCACGGCCTTGCGGTAGGCATCGTTCCGGAGGCTGACGAGGTGTTCGGTATCGCCGTCCGCCGGTTCGAGGTAGCCCGTGTAGCCCGGCCGCAGCACCCAGATGTCGCCGGCGGGCGGTAGGTAGAACACTCCGAATGAGCGCTGCTGACGCTCCTCCGCCGTCCACACCGGCACCACAGCCAGAGCCGCACCGGTTGCGGGGTTGATCCACTGCGCCCGCGGCAGCGGCTCTTCGTGGGCTTCGGGGTCCAGGAACGGGGCGGTGCCTTTACCCCAGCGCGCTTCGAAGCGTTCCTGGAAGGCGGGGATCAGATGGGAATCGTAGCGACGCCAATCGCTCATGGGTGGCTCCTCTGGTGTGCATGGGGCTAGGTCCAGGGCCCGCTTTCCCAGCGGACCGGGGTGATCCGGATGGTGTTGCCTGCGGGCACATGGCGCCGGTTCACCCTCCGGACCGGGATGACGACCGGACCGGAACCCTGCCCGCCTGGTGTGCTTGTTCCGGTGCGGCTTCGGTCGTAGGCCGCACGCCGGGCGGGGTCACGCAGCACCGAAAAGGCCTGCATGATCTGCAGCAACTCGGCCCGCGAGAGCTCGCCGCCGTCCGTTGCGCCGCCGTCCGCGCCGAGGTCCGGATGATGGGTGCGCATCAAGGCCCGGTAGGCGCGGGAGATCTCCTGCTGGCTTGCAGTTGGCTTCACCCGCAGGACCTCGTAGAAATCCGGCTGACTGGTCATGACGGCATTCCGGCAATTATCAGTGGGGCGCAGGAGGCGCCGGCAACGGCTGCCGGCGCCCCCCGGGGGAAGGGCTAACCTCCGATCTCGTGCATCTGGCCCTTTGTTTCAATCTCGATCTTGCGCGGCTTGGCCTGCTCCGTCACGGGGATTCGCAGGGTCAGGACGCCCTGGTCGTAGCTGGCCTTGATGTGTTCCGTGTCCAGGGTGTCGCCGAGGATCAGTTGGCGGCTGAACACACCGCGTGGACGTTCCGAGGCCACCAGCTCAACGTTGGGCTGGGTGGGGTCCAGGCGTTCCGCCCGCACCGTCAGGACGTTGCGCTCAACGTTCAAGTCCACGCTGTCGACTTTGACACCGGGCAGGTCGAACGCCACAACAAACTCACCGTCTTCCTGCCAGGCGTCCATGGGCATGGCAGCCGGACGGGCCGCGGTACCGAAGACCTGCTGGGTGAGCCGGTCCAGCTCACGGAACGGGTCCGTACGCATCAACATCATTTCCCACTCCTTCAGCAATGCAGTTGCATGATTCCGTACCATACCCGCCACCCAACTATCTATGGCAGTGGGTATAGATTTTTTATAGCACCCGTGCGAAACTGGGGCAAGACATTTTCGAGAGAAATTTTGGGAGCCGGCATGAGCGAGCCACCCTCAGTACGCGCACCGCAAGCCCCGTCCGGGCGGGCACTTTATGCCATCTCGGTGGCCGCCCAACTGGCCGGCACCGGGCAGCAGAACATCCGCCTCTACGAGACGCGCGGCCTGCTGCGGCCCGCCCGGACCTCCGGCGGGACGCGCCAGTACAGTGACGCCGATATCGCCATTCTCCTTCACATCGGAGAGCTGCTGGAGCAGGGACTGAACCTGGCCGGCGTGGCCAAGGTCCTCGAACTTGAGGCCGCCAACGCCAAGTTGCGCCGTGCCCTCAAACGCGAACGCTCACTCCGCGAGCGCTAGCTCAGCACTAGTCGCCCGGTGCGTCGGCCTTGGAAAGTTCGCCCGTGATGCGTTCGCCGGGGATCCGGGCGGTGCGCCAGGTATCCAAGGCAATGTAGGCGCCCAGGATGATGAGCGAGAGGGACAGCGAAGCGAAGGCGTCGCTGAACCAGTGGTAGCCAAGGTAGAGCCTGCTGGCAATGGCCAGCACAATGCCGATTCCCGCCCCTACAAATCCCAGCACGGCAGCCCGCGGGTTTTCCCGCCGCGAGAAGATCAGAAACGTGCCCACCAGCAGGAAGTCGCACGCCCCCAGGACGTGGCCTGAAGGAAACGAGAATGTATGGTCGGCACCAAAGAGCATCAGGTCCACCGGCGGACGGGACCGCCGGACAATTTGCAGGATGATCTGGGAGATGATCACCCCGGTAAGCATCGCGGCGGCCAGGACAATGGGCCGCCAGGCGTGCTTTGCCGCGAAGCCCCACGCCACCGTGACCACCAGCACGATGATGGGCAAGGCGATCGGGCCGAAGAGCACAGCGAGGAAGATCATCACGGCGGTGAGCGTCTCGGAACGGGTGCCAAGCAGCCAGTCCCGGATCGGTTCGTCCGGGCCCCACGGTGCTGTCCCGCTTTGCACCACCCCCACCAGCGCAACGACGAACGCCAGGGTGCCGACCGCCATCAGGATCACCGCTGCCCGGTACAGCCCCCTGCGTGCCGCCGGCTCTATGTAGCGTTCTTCCACCACGAACTTCTCACGGAAAGTGCGCCACCAACTCGCGCCATTCCCCGCTTTTCCCGATCCTGCCTGCTCTGCCACGTTCGACTTCCGTCCCTGCGCTGTTAAATTTCCTTGAGATGAAGACTATCCCTGTAGCCTGACCGGATGGGTGCCATGAACGAGCTGATCAACCGCGGAAATGTTCAAGCGCTTGCCGGCATCCTGGCGAACCGGGCCCCAGGCACCCGGTGGTCCAGTGTGATGGCGGTGGCATCCGGGCTCAGCGAGCTCAGCCTCCGCGGCAGGACGGACAAGGTCTCTGCTGCGCTCGTGGCCGATTTCCGCCAGATCCCCGGGAAGGATTTTTCGACGGCGGCTGTTACCTTTCGCGCCGCGCTGGCTGACCCGGGATTTACGGGCTGGGTCCTGTGGCCAGTCTCCGAGGCGGCTGTGACGCTGGCCCTCGAATCGGACAGTGGCACGGACTTCGCTGACTGCCTGGCGCTCCTCACCGAACTGACGCCACGGCTCACCGCCGAGTTTGCCATCCGTCGGCTGATTGCCAGGGACGTGGACGCTTCCCTGCGGGCAGTCCTCGGGTGGACGGGGCACCCCGATGAACACGTCCGCCGCCTGGCTTCGGAGGGGACCCGCGCCTACCTTCCGTGGGCGGTGCGGATCCCCGCCCTGATCCAGCAGCCTGAGGCAACACTCCCCATACTCAATGCCCTCTACCGCGACCCTTCGGACTACGTCCGGCGCTCAGTCGCCAACCACCTCAACGACCTGGCCCGCCATGCGCCGGAAGCCGCAGTGTCCACCGCGGCCCACTGGCTGGCGGCCCCGGATGCCAACACGGCCTGGGTGGTGCGGCACGGCCTGCGGACGCTGATCAAAAAGGGCCATCCGGGTGCGCTGGCACTTCAAGGGTTTGCCCCGGCATCCGTGGCTGTGACGGCCCTGCGGCTGGACCGGCAGGTGGTGGCCATGCCGGCGGACCTCCGGTTCGAATTCGACATCTCCAACACTGGCGCCGCGGAGGCCCGGCTTTCGGTGGACTATGCGGTGCATTACCGCAAAGCCAACGGCAGCCAATCCGCGAAAATCTTCAAATTGGCGGCGCTGACCCTTGCTGCGGGCGAAACACGAACGCTGGCCAAGCGCCACGCTTTCAGACCCATGACCACGCGGGTGCACCACGCCGGACTGCACGCCCTCGAACTGCAGATCAACGGCATCCGGCACGGCCACACGGAGTTCGACGTCCGGACCTGACGCGCGGCCACCAGGCGCGCGCTGCCCGTCTTGCGCCGCGACACACCGCGCGCCGCAACGGCTCCGTAACGTCCCTCCCCTGACAGGCAACGCCGGTACCTGTCTCACCAGACACTCCCGCAGCCGGCGAATGTGCGGTTGGCTAGTGGAACGAACGCAGTCCGTCCGTCCTGTCACTCCCGAAAGGAAACCAACCCATGGCTACCTGGCTCATCACAGGCTGCTCAACCGGCCTCGGCCGCGCCCTCGCCCAGGCCGTCCTCGCGCACGGGCACAACGCCGTCGTCACGGCCCGCAACGTCACCACCGTGGAGGACATCGCGGCGGCCCATCCGGACAGGGCGTTGGCCCTGCCCCTCGACGTCACCGATCGGGCCCGGATCACATCGGCCGTGGAGCAGGCCAAAGCCCGCTTCGGAGGGATCGACGTGCTGGTTAACAACGCCGGATACGGCTACCGCGCCGCGGTTGAAGAAGCGGACGACGCCGACATCCGGCAACTGTTCGATACAAACGTTTTTGGCACCGTGGACATGATCAAGGCCGTCCTTCCGGACATGCGGGCCAGGAGGTCCGGCGCCATCATCAACATTTCGTCCATCGGAGCCCGAATCAAGCCCGCAGGTTCCGGCTACTACTCCGCCACCAAGGCGGCTGTGGAGGGCCTGTCCGGTTCCCTGCACAAGGAGCTTCAGCCGCTCGGGATCAGCGTCACGGCCGTGGAGCCCGGCGCCTTCCGAACGGACTTCGCCGGCCGGTCACTCACCCAGTCGGCGAAGCCAATCGACGATTACGCCGAGACGGCGGGTAAACGCCGCAAGGAGAACGACACCGTTGACGGTACCCAGCCGGGAGACCCGGCCAGGGCCGCCGAAGCCATCATTGCCATTGTCGAAAGCGCCGAGCCGCCGGCTTTGCTGGTGCTGGGCACGGACGCCGTCGGCGCCTTTGCCGCCGTGGCAGAGGCAGAACGCGCCGACCTGGACCGGTGGCGCGAGCTCAGCCTCAGCACGGACATCCAGGCCAATCCGGGTCGCGGCCTCACACCAGGGCAGCGTTAGCGGATCCCTCTGCTCTCAGCGGACGGTGGCGCCGCTCTGGGTGGCGGCAAGCAAGTCCAGCTCATCCCGGCCGGGCAGCCCTTCCCAGTCCCCGGCGGTGCTGACGGCGAAAGCCCCCATCACCGCGCCGCGTTCGAGCCTCGCCGGCACGTCGCCGCCGTCAAGCACGGCGGAGAGGTAGCCGGCGGTGAATGCATCCCCGGCGCCAACAGTGTCGATGCTGGTTACGGCCACGGCGGCCGTCTCGAACCGCCCGGTGGCCGTGTGGACGCCCGCTCCGTGGGCACCCCGCTTGACTACCACTTCGCTGACCCCGCGGTCCAGGAGCTCGAGGGCAACGGTTGCCTCGGCGTCGTCGGACGTGGCGCCACCAAAGGGATGGGCACCCCGGCCAGCGGCTGCCACGAGGTCCAGTTCGTCGTCGGACGCGACCAGGATGTCCGCATGCCGGGCGAGCGGGGCCAGGACGGCACGCGCCTCGTCCCGGGTCCAGAGCCTGCTGCGGTAGTTCACGTCGAGGGAAACCAGCACGCCCTCCGCCGCGGCGCGCTCGGCCGCATACCCGAACGCTGCCCGCGCCGCGGCGCTGAGGGCGGCGGTGATGCCGGTCAGGTGCAGGATACGCGGGCCGGCGTTCAAAGCGAGATCGACGTCGTCCCGGCTGAGCGTGGAACCGGCGGAACCGGTGCGGTAGTAGAACGCCCGGGTGAGGTCGGCCGTCCGCTGCTCCAGGAACATCACCCCGGTGCTTCGGACCGCGTCCACCCGGTGCCGGACGTGGATCCCCTCCGAGCGCAACTGCCGGAGGATGTACTCGCCATGCGGGTCCGCCCCGATGACCCCGGCCCAGCTGACGCTGTGGCCCAGGCGGGCAACCCCAACGGCCACATTCGATTCCGCACCGGCCACGTGCATGGCCAGGCTCCCGCCGGCGGACAGCGGCCCGGCGGAGCGCAGCGAGACCATGGACTCGCCGAAGGTCAGAAGGTCGACGCCGGAACTCACCGTGTGCCTGCTCCCGCCGCGCCTGCGGCGGCCCGGCGGTTGAAAGCGGCTGCGAGATCCACAAACGCCCGGGCACGCTCCCGCATGGGCGCGAGGTCGCCGCCGGAGCCGGCGGTACCAAACAGCGGCCCGCCGAGCCCGACGGCGACCGCTCCCGTTTCCCAATATCCTGCAGCTTCATCGAGGCCCACCCCGCCCACCGGGATAAAGGGGATTCCGGGGAACGGGTCGCGCAGGGCCTTCAGGTAACCGGGGCCGCCGATGGACGCGGGAAACATTTTGACCGCCGTGGCGCCGCGGTTCATCGCCTCGTACGCCTCACTCGGGGTGAGGGCGCCGGCCAGGACGGGAATCCCCTGCCGGGCGGACTCGGCGATAGATGCGGCCAGCGCCGGCGTCACCATGAACTGGCCGCCCGCCTCTGCCACGTTGTCCACGTCCCGCGCCGTCAGCACCGTTCCCCCGCCGACGTAGCAGCCGGCGGGCGCCGCGGCCCGTACCTCACGGATCGCGTCAAGGGCACCGGGCGTGGTCAGGGCGATTTCGACGAACCGGAAGCCTTCCTCCATCGCGGCGAGGGCCGCCTTCGCGGCGGCCGCACCGGCCGTGCCCCGGACGATGGCCACGAGCCTGGCCTCCTTGATTCCGGCGAGCAGGGTTTCGGGGCTGACAGCATTCATGTGGTTCACCATTCTGCAAAGGCTCCGTCCGCGTGGCGCCAGACCGGCCCGCGCCAGGCGTGGCCGCGCTTGTCCGCGGCGCGGACCACCGCTTCGTCGATTTCGATGCCGAGGCCCGGTCCGGTCAGCCGTTCAATGTGGCCATCCACGAACTTCAGCGGGGTCTTGTCCACCACGTAGTCCAGCACTTCGGCGCCCTTGTTGTAGTGGATGCCGATGCTTTGTTCCTGGATCAGAAAGTTGGGCGTGGCGAAGCCAACCTGCAGGCAGGCCGCCAGGGCCAGGGGGCCGAGCGGGCAGTGCGGGGCGAGCTGGACGTCGTAGATTTCCGCGAGCGAGGCGATCTTGCGCACCTCCGTGATGCCGCCGGCGTGGGAGAGATCCGGCTGTGCCACGGCGATGCCGGCCTGCAGCGCCGGCAGGAATTCCTGCCGGTTGTATAGCCGCTCACCGGTGGAAACCGGTGTGGTGGTGGAGGAGGTGAATTCGCGCAGCAGGTGCGTGTTCTCCGGCACCACCGGCTCCTCAAGGAAGAACGGCCGGTACGGCTCCAGCAGCGGCGCCACCCGCCGGGCGTTGGCCAGGCTGAAGCGGCCGTGGAAATCCACTGCCACGTCGCGGTGCTCCCCCAGCACTTCGCGGGCCGCGGCAACACGGCGGATGACGCCGTCGATCTCTGCCACCGAGGCGACCGGACTCATCCGGCCGCTGGCGTTCATCTTGACGGCGGTGAGGCCCACTTCCAGCTGGGCGCTGATCTGGTCCGCCACCTCGTTGGGCTCATCCCCGCCCACCCAGCCGTACATCCGGATCCGGTCGCGGACATGGCCGCCCAGGAGCTGATGCACCGGGGTGTTGAAGTGCTTGCCGGCGATGTCCCATAGTGCCTGGTCCAGCCCGGAAACCGCGCTGGCCAGGATGGGCCCGCCCCGGTAGAAGGAGCCCTTGGTCATGACCTGCCAGTGGTCCTCGATCCGGAGGGCATCGTTGCCGATCAGCAGCTCCGAGAGCTGTTCGACGGCGGTGCGCACCGTTTCGCTGCGCCCCTCGCAGGTTGCCTCGCCCCAGCCGACGATTCCGCTGTCCGTCTCGATCCGCACAAACAGCCACCGGGGTGCGACCAGGAAGGTTTCGATTCTGCTGATGATGGTCATCTTGGCCTAGCCCTTGGTGGCGCCGGCGGTCATGCCGGACACGATGTATTTCTGCGTGAAGAGCGCAATGATCATGATGGGGATGGTCACCACGGTGGCCGCCGCCATGAGTCCACCCCAGTCGATGCTGGCGTAGGAGACGAAGTCGAAGATGGCCACGGGCAGCGTCTTGGTCTTGGACCCGGACAACACCAGGGCGAACATGAAGTTGTTCCACGAGAATATGAAGCTCAGGATGCCCGCGGTGGCCATACCCGCGACCGAGAGCGGCAGCGTGATGCGCTGGAACGCGCCGATGGGGGTGAGACCGTCCACCTGGGCCGATTCCTCCAGTTCCAGCGGGAGGGAATCGAAGTAGCTCATCATGATGTACACGATCAGAGGCAGCGCCACGAACATGTGGCTGAGGATCAGCACCTCGAAGCCGCCCACCATTTTCAGGTTGGAGAACACGTAGTACCAGGGCACCAACAGCGAAACGCCGGGAATGACGCGGGCCATCAGGACCACCAGGGCGGAACGGTGCATGGTGAACCGGCTCATGGCGTACGCGGCCGGGACGCCCAGCACCAGCGAGAGGGCCGTGGAAACGAACGCCACCCAGAAACTGTTGAAGATGAAGACGAAGTAGTTGTTGCGCTGGAGGACGTTCGCGTAATTCTCGAACGTGGGGCTGAAGATGAACGATTTGGCGGTGTCGTAAATGTCCACATTGGTCTTCAGCGAGGCGAGCAGCATCCAGATCAGGGGTGCGATCAGGAACAGGACCACAGCGATCAGCGCCACCACGCGGAACACCTTGTAGGCACGGGTCCCGAGGGGTTTCCTGGGGCGGCGGAGCGGCTGCCCCGCGGACGTCTGGTTTTGGGTCAGGACGCTCATTTGCTTACCGCTTTCTTGCGCATGGTCAGCAGCCACATGGAGCCGATGATGATCATGAAGAACAGGATCAGCACCGCGGAGGACAGCCCGTACTGGTTGTAGTCGAAGCTCAGGCCATAGGCGTAGACGTTCAGGGTCTCCACCTCGTGGAAGGAGCCGCCGCCCTTGCCCTTGGTGGCGTACAGGATGTCAAAGGTCTTCAGGGCGTCGATGCCCCGGAGCAGGATGGCCACGATCACCGTGGGCATCATGAGGGGAAGGGTGATGAAGAAGAAGCGCTGGAACGCGTTGGCGCCGTCCATCCGGGCCGCCTCATCGGGCTCCTCGGAGAGCGACGTCAGGCCGGCCAGCAGGATGAGGACCACCATGGGGGTCCATTGCCACACGTCCATGAAGATGGTGGTGCCCAGCGCGGTGTCCTGGCCTGAGAGCCAGGGCTGCGCCGGAATTCCCACGGCGGCGAGCAGCTGGTTCGCGAAGCCGATGTTGGGATCGAAGATCAGCCGCCACATCATGCCCACGGCCACCGGCGTTGCCACGAGCGGCAGCAGGATGGCCACGCGCACCCACTTCTCGCCGCGGAACGGCCGCCAGAGCAGCAGCGCGATGCCCATGCCCAGAACCACTTCGCAGACCAGGGCAATGCCGGTGAAGGTCAGGGTGCGGCCCACCGCGGGCCAGAAGCGTTCGACGTCGGACAGGACGGTCAGGTAGTTTTCCAGGCCGATGAACTCGGTGGCCGCCCGGACGGATCCCTGCGAGTCGGTGAGGCTCAGGTACAGGGTCCAGGCCAGCGGGAACACGATCAGGACGCCCACGAAGGCCATGGCCGGGGCGGCGAATAGCCATTTCCGGTGTGCGTTGGCCCAGTCGGAGAATTTTTCGCGGCCGTTGGGGGCACGGCCTGAATTCCGGGCTGCGCTGCGGGGAGAAGTCATTACAGACATGGTTCGCCTCAAGAGTTGGGGTGGTGAAGTGCGGCCGGGGCGGGAGGGCAGCGTCGCTGCCGTCCCGCCCCGGCTGGGTGGTGCACCGGGGTGGGGTGCCCGCGTTGGTGCACCGGGTGCGTTACTTCTTTTCGCTGTCCAGGAACTTCTGGAAGGCCTCGTGGGCCGAGTCAGCGGCAGCGGAAGCGTCCGCGCCGGTGATGCTGGCAACGATCGGCTCGCCAACGATTTCACGTGCCTTGCCCACCGTGACTACCTGGGGACGGTCGTGGCCGACGCCGTTCTTGGCGCTGACTGCGATGGCCTCGGCAAGGTCCTTCGGGTACGTGGACGTGCCTTCAGAGTTGGCCCAAACAGAGGCGCGGGGTCCGGGGACGCCGGCCTTCTGCGCCGCGAGGGTGCGTTCCTTGCTGGTGGCCCATTCGATGAACTTCCAGGCGTTGTCCTGGTTGGCCGAAGCCTGGTTGACTGCGAGGCCCCATGACGGGATGTTGTACGGCTTGGAACCGGCGGGGCCGGCGGGCAGGGCAGCGAACCCAACCGAATCAGCAACCTTGGACTTGGCCGGGTCGGTGGCGTTCTTGTAGAGCGAATCAGCCTCGGTGTAGAAGGCCGCCTTGCCCTGGGTGAAGATGGCCATGGCCTCGGGCCAGCTCATGTCGGTGCTGACATTGGCCGGGCCGTAGTTCTTGATCAGTCCGCCGTAGAAGGCGTAGGCCTTCTTGGCAGCATCCGAATTGACGGTGGATTTGCCGCTGGAATCGGTGAAATCGCCACCGAAGCTGTAGAGGAAGCTGGAGAACTGGGTGACGGCCGCGGACTTGCCGGTGCGGGCCACGAATCCGGCGGTGTCCGGGTTTGCTGCCTTGATGGCCTTGGCGGCCGCTTCGAGCTCTTCCATCGTCTTGGGAACTTCAAGGCCGGCGGCCTTCAGCAGGTCCTTGCGGTAGTAAAGGACCTCACGCTCGGTGATGATGGGGACACCCACCACCTTGCCGTCAGCAGTGGTGGCCTTGACCGGGCCCTCCTGGTAGTCCTTCCAGTCCCAGTTGGAATCCGAGGACACCTTGCTGGTCAGGTCCGCGAGGTAGCCGTTCTTAGCGAACGCCTTGCCTTCCTGGAGCGGACGATACATCATCACGTCGATCTCGTCGCTGCCGGCGTTGAGCTTGACGTTGTACTGGTCCGAGAGCTGGTCTTCACCGAGCTGGGTCAGCTCGACCTTGAGGCCGCTGGACTTCTCAAATTCGGGGATGGCTGCCTTGATGCCTTCGGTCCAGACGTGGTTGGCCAGCGTCACGCGGACTGTTCCCGATCCCTTTGCGTCGCTGCTGCCGCTGCCGCCGCAGGCTGTCAGCCCCAGCGAGAGCGCGGCGGCCACTGCCGCATACTTCACTACTGAACGTCGCTTCATAACGACTCCTTGCTTTTCCGGGCTGACGTCACTGTCCAGCCACATACAAATGCCTCTTTACATCTGCTCTGGAGAAGAGCATAGGTAAATAAGGCAGACTTAAACAACCCTTATTGGGTAACGAGTATGATTTAGCCATGAAAACCCCAAAGGCGGAGTCTCCCATCGACCGGCATGCAGCGTTGGTTCAGAGCCTGGGACTCGCCATTGCCGAGGGGTCGCTGGCGCCGCATTCGATCGTCCGGCTGGATGAGCTGGAGGCGCAGCACGGCGTGTCCCGTTCCGTGGTCCGGGAAGCGGCGAGGGTCCTGTCGTCCAAGGGCATGCTGGCGTCGCGGCGCCGGTTTGGCACCGTGGTGCAGCCGGAAGAGGAATGGAACCTCTACGACCCCCAGGTGATCCGTTGGCGGCTGGCCTCATCCCGGCGCCTGGAGCAACTCCAGGCGCTGAATGAACTGCGCGGCGCCATCGAGCCGCAGGCCGCCCGGCTCGCCGCTGAGCGTGCCTCCTGGGACGCCGGCAGCGAGCTGGTTTCGCTGGCAGCGCGCCTATGGTCCGCCGGCCAGCGCGGAGACCAGGAGGAATTCCTCCGGCTTGATGTTGAATTCCATGCCGCGGTGCTTGGGGCTTCCGGCAACGCCATGTTTTCCCAGCTCCAGAACCTGGTGGCCGAAGTTCTGACCGGCAGGGCCGAGCACGGCCTCATGCCGCATTTGCCGCACCACGAAGCGTTGCAGCTGCACGTTGATGTGGCCAGTTCCATCCAGCGGGGCGAGGCCGGCGCCGCCCATGCAGCCATGAGCAGGATCGTGGAACAGTTCGCCGAAGAGGTGGGGCACATCTGGTCCGAGCACCACGCGGGCGCAGACCAGGACCCGTCCCGGCAGGCGGGAGAGCCCGACGACGCCCCCCAGCGGCCGCCGTCGGACTCCCGTTCCCAACCGCCCGCTTAAGGCGGTCCCATGGCGAACTGCCTGGTCGCTCAGTCCTCGGTCGGCGTGCGGCGGCTCGGGTGGTACGAACGCCATGAATGTTCGGGTTTGAATCCGAGCAGCCGTTTGGCCTTGTCGATGGAGAGCAAGGTCTCGTGCTCGCCCAGTTCCCTGGTCACCTGCACGTTGGGGAACACCTCCGCCACGAGGCTGGCGCTGGACCGGGACATCACAGTGTCTGCGTTGGCTACGATGAACGCTTCAAAACCCGGCTTGCCGTGTTCCAGCGCCCTTGCTACCGCCTGGGCCCCGTCGCGTCCGTCAATGTACCCCCAGAGATTCCACTTCCGGGAGGCGGCGTCCGCGTCGAACTCCGGGAACCGTTCGTAGTCCTCCGGGTCCATCACGTTGGAAAACCGCAGGCCGGTGATGCTCAGATCGGGATCCCACCGGGTCAGCTGGATGGCCATCTGCTCCTCAAGGTGCTTGACCAGGGAGTAGGTGCTTTCGGGCCGGGCAGGGTACTCCTCATCCACCGGGATGTAGGGCGGGTCAACGTCGAAAGGCAGCCCCAGCACGGTCTCGCTCGAGGCGTAAACCACCTTCTTGATGCCAGCCCGCCGTGCCGCCTGGAAGACGTTATAGGTGGAGAGCATGTTGTTCTCGAACGTGGCGGCGTCCGGAATGATGCCCGGCGCCGGGATCGCCCCCAGATGGACGACGGCGTCGAACCCGTTGTGCCTGTCGTCCAGGCCCAGCAGCACATCCAATACCTGGCCGTAGTCTCGCAGGTCCACGATGGCGAGTCCCGGGTTCCTTTCACCTGTCCGGTCCAGGTTGAGGACCTGGTGTCCGTCATCATTGAGCCTGCGGACCACATGCCGCCCGAGCTTTCCGCTTCCACCGGTTACTGCAATTCTCATGGTGCTACTCCTGCTGCAAGGAACTTTTCGACGGCGGCAATTGCCCGTTCGGTAATGGCACCGGGCTCCCCGCTGCCGTCCACCGATACCACCATGCCCCGACCGGCATAAACCGACACCACTTCGTGGGTTTCGCGGTGGTACAGTTCCAGCCGGCGCCGGAACACGTCCACGGTGTCATCCTTGCGCCCCTGTTCCTTGGCGCGCTGGATCATCCGCTGCTCGAGTTCGGAATCCGGGGCGCGGAGTTCAACAACCGCGTCAAGCCGGTGGCCGAGCGAGGCGAGCATGTTGTCCAGTTCCATGACCTGAGGTGCCGTGCGGGGATACCCATCCAGCAGGAACCCGGGCCGGACGTCGCTGTCACGCAGACGCTCCCGGACCAGCGCGTTGGTGAGATGATCGGGGACAAAAGCGCCGTCGTCGAGATACTGCGCTGCCTCCTGGCCCAGCGGCGTCTCCGCGCTGACATTGGTCCTGAAGATTTCGCCCGTGGATACGGCAGGGACCTTGAAATGCCTGGCGATGTGGACCGCCTGAGTTCCCTTGCCGGAGCCGGGCGGCCCGATGATGAGCAGTCTGGTCATAGCTGTCCCTCCGCGGCGTTATGGCCGGTTGGCTTCGGGTGAACCGCCGGCAGCGCCAACGTGAGCTACATTCTGCCCGCAAGTGGCCGCACAACGCCAGAGTCCGCGCCGTCCGGCAGGGCCCCTGAATGTGACATTTGCTCTGGCCAGGGCTGTATATACTTCTGGTTATCGGTTTAGCAGCAGGCCGTTGGACAGTTCGTCGATCCAGCGATTCCTGCCACGCTCAAGCCGTCACGGCAGGATGTGCGCCGGGATTGCCGGGTCGTCTTGACCTGAGTGAATGGCACCAAGAACCGTGGCCGGCGAGTCGACAGCAAATACAGCTCCATCAATTACTGATCACCTGCATGAAGAACTCCTCAACAGCACCGATGTTGAGGAGTTCCTGGCCGAACTGGCGCGCGTATCAGCGCGCACCCTTTGCGTGCCCGGTGACGAAGTGCTGTGCGGCATTACTCTCCTGCGCCAGCGCAAGGCCGCCACGGTGGCAAGCAGCGCTGATCCCGCCCAAGTGATCAGCCAGCTGGAGTACCAGTCCAGCGACAGCCCCGGCATCACTGCGGCCGAGGGCCACCGCACCGTCCATGTCCCCGACCTGGGAGACGAGGACCGCTGGCCCGGGTACTCCGCAGCGGTGCTGGCCCATGGCGTCCGGTCCGTGCTGGCGATTCCCTTCGAGCTGGAGGGCGAAACCAAAGCCACCCTGCTCCTGTACTCCCACCGTGCCGGCCGCTTTGAGGGCCGCATCCTCGAAACCGCCGAGGACTTTGTCCGCCAGACGTCCCTGGCCCTGCGCCTGGCGGTCCGTTTCGCGCATTACAGTGACACCGCGGCCCACCTGCGTGCCACCCTTGAGAGCCGCACCGTGATCGACGTGGCTGTGGGCATCATCATGGCCCAAAACCGGTGCAGCCAGCAGGCGGCTTTCAGTCTTCTCAAGGCCGCCTCCAGCACCCGCAACTCCAAGCTGCACACCGTCGCCGCCGCCGTGGTCAACGCCCTGGGACACGGCCCTGCGGAAACCCACTATGACGAGTAACCGGCGGCACTAGGTCCCGGCGTCGTAAACCAGTTCGCTCCCGTTGACCCGCACGCCGGAGGTGGGCTGGTGGGGCGCCAGTCTTCCGCCGGGCATCACGTGCCGCACGTCCACGTGGCGGAGGAGCAGCACGTGGTCAGAGATGAGCCGGCGGTGACACCGCCACCACACGGTCTCGCTGCACATGATGGCCACGGGCTCCTGTGCTGCCTGTGCCAGGAGCTCGTCAAGGGCCAGGGAAAATTCCGGCGACCGCATGTACGCGGCGTAGGCCCGGAACGATTCGTTGCGCAGTGCCACGTCCGGGGAATCCGGTGGCAGCTTGCGGAATCCGCCGAGCCGCTGCTCCCAACGGTAGGACACGCCCGCCTCTGGCAGCCATTGCGTCAGCAGGTCCTTGCCGAAGTGCGGAAACTTCCGGCTTCCGGGAGCAATGCGGACGTCCACCAGGGATTGGACTCCCGCCGAAGCCAGCAGGGCCTTGAAGTCCTCCTGGGCGGTGGTGCCGTGGCCAACGGTCAGCAGCGGCAGGTGTGGCACGGAAGGCGTCATAGTAGCGATTCTCCACCCACGCAGCCGTAGACTGGTGGGAAGCTGGCTCTGGGGGCTTTATGGAAACTCAACAAGTCTGCCTCGTCATCGAGGACGACGCCGACATCCGCGGGCTGATCACCGTGGTACTGATCCGTGCGGGCTTTGACGTGCGCACGGTGGCCACCGGCGCGGAGGGCATTGCGGCCGCCGCGGATCCCGGCATTTCGCTCATCACCTTGGATCTTGGCTTACCGGACATGGACGGCCACGTGGTGGCCCGCGCCATCCGCGCCCTGAATGCCGCTCCCCTGCTGTTCCTGTCGGCCAGGTCCGAAGAGGATGACATTTTGGCCGGCATGGCCTCCGGGGCCGCCGCTTACCTGACCAAGCCGTTTCGCCCCAAGGAACTGCGTGAGGTGGCACTGCAGCTGTGTCCGGTGACCGTTGTCAGCCAGGACGGCACGGGCCAGAACCCCGCCTCCTGCCAGCCTCACTAGGCGGTCCCGCCCTCACCGGGCCCTGTTAGTTCAGCCCCGCGCCGGACCCCGCTAGTTCAGCCCCGTGCTGGTCCTCGCGGCGGTCTCTTCAGCGTAGGACGTGGCCTGGCGGCGCACCTGATCCACATAGGCACCGGACTGGTTATAGGAGTAGACGGCCGCAGTCCACCCGTTTGCGGCGGAGAGATTGCGGCCGTGAGCACACAAATAGCCGGCCGCGCTGAGGGCGGCATCGTCGACATTGAAGGGGTCCGCTTTTCCGTCACCGTTCCCGTCTTGTCCCGCAAGCTTCCAGGTGGAGGGAATGAACTGCATGGGTCCCACGGCTCGGTCCCAGAGGGGGTCCCCGTCCAGCACGCCGGCATCGGTATCAGCGATGGCGGCAAATCCGTCGCCGTCCAGGCTCGGCCCGACGATCGGCCCGGTCGCCTGCCCGGCGGCAGACAGGCTTCCGCCGCCGTAAGCTCCGTGGGCGGACTCGACGAAGCCAATCGCCGCCACCGTATTCCAGCCGATCCCACACCCCGGAGCGGCATGATTGGCAGCACCAGCCGCACTGACGTAAGCCCGAAGCGCGCGGGCGGGTATGCCGGTTTGTGCGGAAGCCTGGACGAGCCACTCAGCGTCCGCGTTGCGCGTGACATTGACGGCAGTGGCAAGGCCGGTGGAGAGCGTTTCGAGTTTAACGGCCGCACGCGGCGGCGGAGGTGGAAGGGCCGTGCCGGCGTCCGCGCCCGACTCCCGGAGCACCCAGAACGCCCCTGCGGTGATCACGCAAATCGCGAATACGCAGAAAACGGCAAGGCGTTTGAGTCGGAGCACGCTGTTGATCCTATCGAGTTGAAGTCCGACGGGAGAACGGCAACCGCCGGAACCGGGGTGCAGGCCGCCGCCCTCCCCCGGCCCACGTCCCCCCGTCCCGCCCCTCCCCTCAGGACGCTCTCGCACTTAATGCGGGTTTTCGGGCGATGCTCTCTCACTTTCCTCAAGAGAGTGAGAGAGCATCGGGAATTAAGCCACATTAAGTGAGAGAGCGTCCCGGGGGGGCGGGGCGGGGCGGGTCGGTGCTGTATCGATTTCGGTTAACGGCGCATACTTGAACGCACAGGCGGCCACGGCCATGGGAGGACACCATGAAGTTTCTCGGAGCACTGATTGTCATCTGGCTGATCATCGGAGGAATCGCCGCCTGGCAGCGCGGCTACTTCGGCAGCGCCCCCGGGAACTGCGCCCAGGCCGGCACGGTGGCAGTGACCATCGTCGCGGGTCCCCTGAACTACATGGGCGTCAACCCCAAGGTTGAGTGCGAATTGCCCCAACCGTCCAAGTAGCCCTCCCTCACGCCCCTCCTTGAGACCTGCTCCTTGGAGCCCGCGCGGGCGTTCCCTAGAGTAGGGACTACCCGGTGCCTTGCGCGCCGCCCGAACCTGATTTCCGAACCCTCGAAAGGACGGACCTGATGGCCTACGTCACCGTTGGAACCGAGAACAGCACGGACATTGAGCTTTACTACGAGGACCACGGGACCGGACAGCCGGTGGTCCTGATCCACGGCTATCCCCTGGACGGCGCCTCCTGGGAGAAGCAGACCGCCGCACTCCTGGCGGCCGGCTTCCGGGTCATCACCTACGACCGCCGCGGTTTCGGCAAATCCAGCAAGCCCGCCGAAGGCTTCGACTATGACACCTTCGCGGCGGACCTCGATGCCCTCCTGACCACCCTGGACCTGAACGAGGTGGTGCTCGCCGGCTTCTCCATGGGCACCGGCGAAGTGGCCCGGTACATCAGCACCTACGGATCGTCCCGGGTGGCCAAGGCCGTGTTCCTGGGATCCCTGGAACCCTTTGTGCTGAAGACCGGAGATAACCCCGACGGCGTTCCGCAGGACGTTTTTGATGGGCTCACCGAAGCCGTCACCGCCGATCCGTACGCGTTCCTGAGGGAATTCTTCAAGAACTTCTACAACACGGACACGTTCCTGGGCACCCCGCGGCTCAGCCAGGAGGCCGTGGATGCCAGTTGGAACGTTGCGGCCGCGGCGGGTGCCACTGCCTTGGTCGCAGCCCAGCCCACGTGGCTGACGGACTTCCGTGCAGACATCCCCAAGATCGACGTCCCGGTCCTGATCGTCCACGGCACCGCCGACAGGATCCTGCCCATCGACGTGACCGGGCGCCGGTTCACCAAGGCACTGCCCGACGCCGAGTACCTGGAGATCGACGGCGCCCCGCACGGCATGCTGTGGACGCACTCTGCGGAGGTCAATGAGGCCCTGCTCGCCTTCCTGAAGAAGTAGCGGCTTCGCCTGACGGGTGCTTATCCCGCGGAAATATGGTCCGCCCTGCGCATTCGAACGGCCACGAGGGTGCCGGATGCTGCCGTCAGGGCAGCGACGACGCCCACGGCGGCCGGAATGCCATAGGCATCGGCGATGACCCCGGAGAGGAGGGCGCCGACGGCAAACCCGCCGTCGCGCCACAACCGGTAGATGCCTACTGAGCGTGCCCGCCAGTGCGGGTGGGCGACGTCGCCGATGGCCGCCAGCAGGGTGGGGTAAACCATCGCCGTGCCGGCGCCGAGCAGGATGACGGCAGCCAGCCAGATCCCGAAGTCTGCGCCGAGGGCCACCATCGCCAGCGCTGCGGCCTGGACGATCATGCCCGCGACGATCAACGGCTTGCGGCCGATCCGGTCCGACAGCGCACCCGTGATCAACTGTCCGGCACCCCAGACGGCCGGATAGACCGCGGCGAGGATGCCGATACGTTCAATACTGAGTCCCGCGGCGGCGAAGAGTACGGGAAACAGACCCCAGGCCAGCCCGTCATTGAGGTTGCTCACCATGCCGGCCTGGGAGACGGAGGAGAGTGAGCGGTCCCGGAAGCTGGTCAGGGTAAAGACCTCACGGCTGCTCAGTCCGGCATGGGTACCGCTGTGCACCGGGACGTGGGCGGCCGCCTCCGTCCGGGCATGGTGGCGTGTTTCGCGGACCGTCAGCACGGACAGGCCAAGTCCCACCGCGATGAACGCCGCTCCCAGCAGGAACGGGCCGGGGCGCAGCCCGTAGGTGGATGCGATGTAGCCGGTGGCCAGTGCGGTGCCGGCCACGCCGAGGTAGCCTGCGGCCTCGTTCAGCCCCATGGCCAGGCCCCGGCGGTCGGGCCCGACGAGGTCCATCTTCATCATGACCGTGGTGGACCACGTCAGGCCCTGGCTGATGCCCAGGACCACGTTGGCAGCAACAATCCAGCCCCACGAAGGCCCGAAGATCAGCATGAACGGGACCGGAAGGGCCACCAGCCAGCCCGTGACCAGCACAGGTTTGCGGCCATAGCGGTCCGAGAAGGTGCCGGCAAAGTAGTTGGTGGCCGCCTTCGCGACGCCGAACGCCAGGATGTAAGTCAGGGCGCTGGTGTAGAGGTCCAGCTGAAAAACCTGTCCGGCCAGCAACGGCAGGATGGTGCGTTCCTGGCCCAGGGTCCCGCCCACCAGGGCGTTCACGGCAACCAACAGCATGAACTGGGCGAGGTTCTGCCGCAGGCCCAGGACGGCCGCGGTTGAACCGGCAGTTCCGGAGGCGGAGGTGTGGGGCCGCATTCCTGCTTCTTTCTGTAGGCACGGGGTGGCCCGGGCGTGTGGGGGCACGCCCGGGCCGGGTGCCCGGGCAGGAGGGGGGTCCTGCCCGGGCGGTCTTGGGGTGGTGTGGGCCGGGTTAGGCGGCGGGGACGCTGTTCTGCCGGGCGTTCCAGGCGGCGTAGCTGCCGTCGAGTTCGACGACGTTGTACCCGGCGCGGCGCAGGGCGCTGGCGGCGACGGAGTTCCGCACACCGGACTGGCAGTAGGAGACGATGGTGCCGCCCGCGGGCAGCTCATCCAGGTGCCACATGACCCGGCCGCCGCTGAGCTGGTACGAGCCGGGGATGTGCCCGGCCTGGTGCTCGGTTTTGTTCCGGACGTCCAGGACCATGGCGGCGTCGAACGTCTCGAGTTCCTCGGGCTGGATCAGCGTGGGGGTGAAACCGGGCAGCCCCTCGATGCCGGTGACGTACCCGGCGACGTTATCGATGCCCACCCGGATCAGGTGGTCCCACATCTCCTGCGCGGCGGCCTGGCCGGGGGCCAGGAGCACCAGCGGATTCGTGTCCGTTTCGGGGTTGACCACCCAGGCGCCGTAACTGGCCACGGACTTGCCGGCCGGGACGTTCAGGGACCGGGCCACGGTGCCCTGGTGGACCTCGGTGTTGGAGCGGGTGTCAATGAAGGTCAGGGTGTCCTCGGCCAGGCCCGCGGTAACGATCTCCGTGGACAGCTCGGGCAGCGGGGCACGGTCGCCCAGGATGGCCGGGCCTTCCCGGTTTTCGCGCTTCATCCGGCCGAAGTAGGCGTGCGCGTCGGGCTGGCCGTCGAGGAGTTCATCGATGAAGCCCTGCTCGTCGTTGGCGGCCAGGTACGGGCCCCACCAGGCGTAGAGGCGTTCGTAGCCCACGGTGGAGGACGGGATCGCGCCCAGGGCCTTGCCGCAGGCGCTGCCCGCACCGTGCGCGGGGTGGACCTGGACATGGTCCGGGAGAGTCAGGAACTTCTCCCGCAGGCTCGCGAAGAGCTGCCTGGCGCCCACGAAACGGGTGTCGATCCCGCCGGCGGCCTCATCCAGCAGGTCCGGGCGGCCCAGGTCCCCGGAGAAGACAAAGTCCCCGGAGAGCAGGTAGCCGGGCTGGTCGCTGAACGCGCCGTCGGTGACCAGGAAGGACAGGTGCTCCGGCGTGTGCCCGGGGGTATGCACGGCCTGGATGGTGATATTGCCCAGGGTGATGGTGTCCCCGTCGTGCAGCCGCTCGCCCTCGAACCCGTACTGCCAGTCCGGCCCGCCCTCGCCGGAAACATAGATCGTCGCGCCCGTGGCCGCGGCCAGTTCCCGGGTGCCGGACAGGTAATCGGCGTGGATGTGGGTCTCGGTGACCGCCACGATCTTCATGCCGTTCTTCGCAGCCAGATCCTGGTACACGGCAATGTCGCGGCGGCCGTCCACCACGATCGCTTCACCCTTGGCCTGGCAGCCGATCAGGTAACTGGCCTGGGCAAGGTCTTCATCGTAAATACGCTCGATAAGCATCTGGTGCTCTCCTTCAGACTCAGGGGATGGGGAAAGTTCGGGAAGCCGGCAACGAACCACCGGACACATTCCGAGTATCACAGATACCCCCGGGGGTAGTCAAACACCCGGAGGGGTATATGATTAACCGAAGGAACACGACCATTGGAGACCGCATGCAACTCGATTCGACTGAACTGACACCGGTGATCAACCGCCTCAAGCGGGCCCAGGGCCAACTCGCAGCTGTCACCCGCATGCTGGAGGAAGGCCGGGACTGCAAGGACATCGTCACGCAGCTCGCCGCCGTGTCCAAGGCCCTGGACCGTGCCGGCTTCGCCATCATCGCCAGCGGCCTGGAGCAGTGCATCGTTCGTGAGGACACCACGATGGACCGGAAAGAACTGGAGAAGCTCTTCCTCTCCCTGGCCTAACACCCCTTGGTGAGCGCCAGGATACAGCGGGTTAAAAGCAGACAGTGGAGGGGCCAGGCGTTCGCCTGGCCCCTCCACTGTCTGCTGTTGTGCTGCCCTGCCTTAGGCCTTGGCGGCCTTCCCCGGCAGTGCCAGCCGGAAGATCTTGCCCCAGGTTGACCCCACCTGCTTGAGCAGCGGACCCGTGGTGTACTTCAGGCCGTACCGCTGGCAGATTTCCTGGACCAGGGGCGCAACCTCGGCGTACCGGTTGGAGGGCAGGTCCGGGAAGAGGTGGTGTTCGATCTGGTGCGACAGGTTGCCGGTCATCAGGTGCATGAACTTGGACCCGGAGATGTTGGCGGAGCCGATCATCTGGCGGACGTACCAGTCTCCGCGCGTTTCGCCTTCAACCATTTCCTCACTGAAGGTGTCCGTGCCTTCGGGGAAGTGACCGCAGAAGATCACCGCGTGCGCCCAGACGTTGCGGACGGCGTTGGCCGTCAGGGTGCCGTAGAGCGCCTGCTTGCCGGAACCGGTGAGCATGGCGACGGCGGGCGTGGCGGCGTAGTCCTTGGTGAACTGGGTGACCACTTTCTTGCCCAGCGCCTTGAGGTCCTTGAGCAGGGCTTCCTTGGACTTCCTGCCCTCCTTGAAATCGTTCAACTCAAGGTCGTAGATGGCGATGCCCCACTCGAAAAGAGGTGCCAGGATGGCGTTGTACAGCGGGTTGCCCAGGTTCGCGGGCACCCACGGCTGGCTCTCGTCCATACGCAGGAGGTTGTATCCGACGTCGTTATCCTTGCCCACCACGTTGGTCCAGCGGTGGTGGAGGTCGTTATGGGTGTGCTGCCATGAGCGCGAGGGCGTGACGAAGTCCCACTCCCACGTGGTGGAGTGGATATCCGGGTCCCGCATCCAGTCCCACTGGCCGTGCAGCACGTTGTGCCCGATCTCCATGTTCTCGAGGATCTTGGCCAGGCTCAGCAGCGTGGTGCCGGTGACCCAGGCTGCCTTGTTCTTGCTGACCAGCAGGGCGGCGCGGCCGGAGATCTCCAGGCCGCGCTGGACCTTGATGATGCGCCGGATGTAGGCGGCATCCGCAGCGCCACGTTTGGCCAGGATGTTGTCGCGGATGGCGTCGAGTTCCCGGCCCAGCTCGGCGACCTGTTCGTCAGACAGGTGCGCGGCGGTGGGCGGGCGGACGGAAGGGCTGCCGGACTCGGCCAACGCCCCGGGGCGCGTCCTTGACGCTCCGGCCGGGGCGGTCTTGCCTTCGGAAACTGTCTTGCTTTCTGAAACTACTGACATGCGGTGAGGCTCCTCAGAGTTCGAGGTTGACGGGTCCGGCGGCTGCCGAGACACACGTTTGGATCAGTTGGCCGGGCTCGCCGTGGATCTCGTTGGTGCGGAGGTCACGGACCTGCCCGGCCAGAAGCGGAGTAAGGCAGCTGTGGCAGATTCCCATCCGGCATCCGCTGGGCATCAGCACCCCGGCATCCTCGCCGACATCGAGCAGCGGGGTGTCGCCGTCGGCATCAACTTCCCGGTCAGAGGCCTCAAACGTGACGAGGCCGCCGTCGTGCCCCACACCCCCGGCGAAGGTGGTGTTGAAGCGTTCGATCATCAGGTTGCCGGGGTCACCGGCTACTGCGACGTCCGAACCCGGGGCGGCAGTGGTGAGCGCGGCCTGTTTCCACAGGGCCTCGGCGTCATCCAGGAAGCTGTCCGGGCCGCACGCGTAGGCGGCACGTTCCTTCCAGTCCGGGCAGATCCGGTCCAGTTCCGCCGTGGTGGTCAGGTCCATTCGGCCCTGCTCACCCGTGTACCAGTGGGCCAGGCGGAAGTTGGGGAACTGATCGGCGAGTTCGGCAAGCTCCTCGTGGAAGAGGCTGTCGCCGGGGGTGCGGGCCGAATGGACAAGCACGACGTCGGCATCCGGGCGGCGCGGGACCAGCGTGCGGATCATGGACATCACCGGAGTGATGCCGCTTCCCGCGGTGACCATCAGCAGCGGGCGGGGATGCTCCGGGAGGATGAAATCGCCCTGCGGCGGGGCGAGGAACAGGACATCGCCGGGTTTGGTGGTGCGGACCAGGGTGCCGGAAACGGCGCCGACATCAGTGACGGTAATGGCGGGATCTTTGCCCGCGGGGGCACTGAGCGAATAGGAACGCCAGTGGCGAACGCCGTCGAGTTCAACCCCGATCCGGGCCCATTGGCCGGCGAGGTGCGAATGCCAGCCGCGGCCGGGGCGGAAGAAGATGGTGGCTGACTGCGCGGTTTCCTGGACCACCCGGGTCACCACGCCGCGCAGCTGGCGCGCGGAGAAGACCGGGTTAAACAGTGACAGGACATCTTCCGGCGACAAAGGCGTGGTCAGGACGGATGCCGCCTGGGCCAGCTGACGTAGCCGGATCATGCAGTTGTACCTTGAGCGGCGCGAGCCATGTTTCTCTCTCCTGACCGTTGCGCAGCCATGCTGTAATAGAGGGCAGTTAGTTCCCCCAAGCCCGCTATAAGCCTAACGGCTGCAGCCTGTGGATGGTTCCCGGATCAGCGGTGGTCCCGCTCCTCGAATTCCTCGTTAAGGTCATCGCGCCTGAACTCGGTCTCCGGATTGGGTTCGCCCTCGGCCACGTATTCGTAGTCGAGCTGGCGCTGCACCTGGCTGTCCAGAACCTGGAGATCCTGGTTGGGAAGGGCGGAAAGATCCTCAGGGAAATCGTCTTCCGGCGTCAGATGAAGCTTCTCGGACATAGCGAACCTTTCGTGCAGCGCGGCAGGACCGGAATAAGCGATGCCCCGGTTGCTCTTAGGGTATTACGTCCGCGGCAGATCACCCAGCCGGGTCCGGCCGTTTTCGACGTTCTGCCCGCCGCCCGAGGGACCCAGCAATCGGCCGTGCTCCGATCCCGGCATCCTGGGCCCCAGTGGCCGGAGGAGGGCATCCGATGCGCCGCCTGTGGCTTCACGTCCCCGCCAGGGGCTGCATGACCTGCTGGCATGATGAATCTGTGAACATTCCTGCTGAAACGGTGTCGGTAGCCAAAACGGGTGTGCTGTTTGTGCTGGCCGCCGTGGCCGAAATCGGTGGCGCCTGGCTGGTCTGGCAGGCCGTCCGTGAAGGCAAGGACTGGTGGTGGGCCGGGCTCGGCGTTATTGCCCTGGGCGTCTACGGCTTTGTGGCCACCCTGCAGCCGGATGCCCATTTTGGCAGAATCCTGGCGGCCTACGGCGGCGTCTTCGTTGCCGGCTCGCTGGCCTGGGGCGTGATTTTTGACGGCTTCCGGCCTGACCGGTGGGACGTGGCCGGTTCCGTAATCTGCCTTGTGGGCGTCGCCGTCATCATGTTTGCGCCCCGGAACGCCGGCTGAGCCGCCCCCTGGCGCCCCGGTTCCCGGCGGCTAAACGGTTCCCGGCGGCTAAACTGTCCCCGTGTCCAGCAACCAGCCACCGCCCAGCGGCCCCGTACCGCCGTCGACCCCGCCCCTGCCTCCGCGGGGAAGATTAGCTGAACGGCTCCTGCCCGGCGGCACCGAACCCGATCCCCGGTTCACGCTGGCCAACGAACGGACCTTCCTCGCCTGGATCCGCACCTCCCTTGCGCTGCTGGCGGGCGGAATCGCGATTGAAGCATTCACCTCCGGCCTTTTCAGCGAACCCGTCCGGAAGATGCTGGCGGTGCTGCTCCTTCTGTTGGGCATGCTGTTGAGCGCGGGCGCGGCGGTGCGCTGGGTCCGGGTGGAACGGAGCATGCGCAACAAGACCCCGCTTCCGCTGCCGCTGGTGGTGCCGCTCATGGCGGCTGCCGGCGCACTCGCCGCCGCGGTGGTTGTGGTCTCCGTTCTGGTGCGCTGAACAGTGTCCACCTCACCGCAGCCGGTCAGCCCGCACGGAGACCCGGGGCTCCAACCCGAACGAACCACCCTGGCCTGGGGCCGCACCATGATGGCGCTGGCAACCGTGAGCGCCATCTTCCTGCGGTGGCTCCCCCACCACGGTTTTCCCATCCTGCTGCTCTTCGCCGTCTCCTCGGGCGCGGCCCTGGCTATATATCTGACCCAGCGGCGGCGGTACCTGGCGAGCTCCCATGGCATTGTGCACGAAAGGGCCGACGCCGATGCCCCCGCGGTGCTCTGGACCGCCTTTGCGGGGGTTGCGCTGGGCGCCCTCGGGATCGCCGTGGTGCTGGCCGGCTAAACGGCGGGCGCTTGTCAGGCCTTGACCGCCTGGACGGTTTTCGAGGGACCGCGCACCGCCAGGACGGTGAAAGCAAGGGCCACCAGGGCGGTGGCAACCAGCAGGAGCAGCCCGATGGAGTAGCTGCGGGTGGCGGCGTCGTACGTTGCGCCCATCACCAGCGGCGGGAAGTAGCCGCCCAGGCCGCCTGCGGCGCTGACCACTCCGCTGATGCTGCCCACCTTGCCGGGCGGGGCGAGTACGCCCACCCACGCGAAGACGCCTCCGGTCCCCAACCCGAGCGCGGCCGCCATGGCCACAAAGGTCAGGCCGGCGGGGACTTCGCCGTCGGGCTGGAGGTTCACCACCCAGCCGAGCACCGCCACCCCTGCCAGGGACGCGAGCACCACCGGCTTGGAGCCGAATTTGTCGGCGAGGACGCCGCCGATCGGCCTTGCCAGCACGGCAGCGAGCGCGAATCCGGCGGTTCGGGCGCCGGCGCCGCTGGGATCGAAACTGTAGACGTCCCGCAGGTAGGTGGGCAGGTAGGTGGCGAAGGAAACGAAGCCGCCGAAGACTACCGCGTAGAGGAAGCACATCTTCCATGTGACCGGTGTTTTGGCGGCGTCCAGGAGCTTGGGCAGCACGGGGGCGTTGTTGCGGGTCCAGCCCGGCGATTCCTTCATCAGGAACCACACCAGGGCTGCCATTGCCGCCAGGATCCCGGCGATCAGCAGATGCGTGGGGAAATACCCGATGCCGGCTACCAGCCGCGGGTTCAGGAACGCCGCCAGTGCCGTGCCGCCCATGCCGGCACCAAAGACGCCGGTGGCAAAGCCCCGCCGGGACGGTTCGTACCAGGCGCTGACGAAGGGGATACCCACGGCGAACACCGTGCCGGCAACCCCGAGCACCAGGCCGGCCCCGAGCACCAGCGCAAATGAGCTGAGAAGCCCGCCGACTGAGACCAGGAGGATCGGCAGGATGGAGGCGAGCAGCACAAAGGTGAACATCGCCCGGCCGCCGTATTTGTCCGTCAGGGTGCCGACAACGATCCTGCCGAGCGAGCCGACGAAGACCGGCATCGCCACCAGCACCCCGGTGGCCGCCGGGTTGAGGTGGAGGTTCTGGGTGTAGAACGAACCCAGGGTTGCCACCGAGTTCCACGCCCAGAAACCCACCACCGAGGCGGAGGTTGCGAGCACAAGATTGAGCGTCCGGCCGGCTGGTGCCGGCCGGGCTGAATCGGCTGGCGCTGGGGTGGCGGATCCGGCCACGGCATTCCTCTTTCCTCTACTTTGGGTACTGGGTTTCGTTTAGCGGTTCCGGGTGTCCCGGTCGCGGGTTCCGACGGCGGACCAGCCGCGGCGGGCCGGCGTACCGGTGGTGCGGGCGGCGGAAGCTCCGGCGGTTTCCTTGCGCTTGGGCTGCCCGGGTCCGCGGTCGCGTGAGCGGTAGACGATGTAGGGCCGGAACAGGTAATGCAGCGGCGCCGTAAAGGCATGGACCAGCCGGGTGAAAGGCCAGATCACAAACAGCGCCATGCCCACCAGCGTGTGCAGGTGGAAGGAGAACGGCGCTGACGCCATGGCCGCGATGTCCGGCTGGAAGATGAACAGGGAGCGGAACCACGGCGCCACGGTTTCGCGGTAGTTGTGCCCGTGTTCGCCCTCAAAGACGCTGGCCAGCGTAGTCCACAGGCCGAAGAGGATGGCCGCGGTCAGCACCACATACATGCTCTTGTCGTTTTTGGTGGTGGCCATAAAAACCGGCCCGGTGGTGCGGCGGCGGTAAATCAGCAGCAGGATTCCGCCCAGAGTTCCCACCCCGGCGATGCCTCCCACCAGCAGCGCGTTGAAGTGGTAGAACTCCTGGCTCATACCCACGGCCTGGGTCCACGCCATCGGGATGACCAGGCCAAAAAAGTGGCCGGCGATCACGGCGAGCAGGCCGAAGTGGAACAGCGGGGAGGCGATCCGCAGCAGCCGGGACTCGTACAGCTGGGAGGACCGGGTGGTCCAGCCGAACTGGTCGTATTTGTACCGCCAGATGCTGCCGCCCACCAGGACCACCACCATGACGTAGGGCAGGACACCCCAGAGGACAATGTCCCATGCGGTGATTTCGACGGCGGCTCCCGGCGCCGTTTCGAGATTCAGCATCGTCAGGCCCCCTTCACTGGCAGCAGGCGGGGATCATACGGGTCCAGCCCTACGGCCTCGGTGGGTGGCCCGTAGCCGGCCATCCGCATCACGGCCTGCTCGTCGGCCGGCGACTTGCCGGGCAGCGTGGCGCAGATGGCCTGCAGGATGCGCGCGTGCGGCAACTCGTCGCGCAGCAGGCCGAAGCGGAGCATCTCGAGGCTGGCCCGGTAACGGATCAGCAGGTCGCGGCCCGCTGCCAGGTCAACCCGGGCGGCATATTCGAGAACCATGGGCAGGAAGTCCGGCAGTTCACCCTGGGTGTCCACCAGAATGTCGCTTTGCCGGTAGGCCTTTTTGAAGTTGCCCAGGACTTCGCCCCGGCGCCTGGTGTCCCCGTCCGTCCAATAGCTCAGATGCAGCGCGTGCCGCCGGCCCAGATCGAACTCACGGACGTAATGGGCCTGGATGTCCATCGGCTCCGAGGCTTCGAGCAGGTTCAGGACGCCGTCGAAGTCCTGGCCGGCGCCGGGAAATTCGGCCAGTGCGGCGCGGATCAGCGGAACTTTTGCCAGCAGGTCCTCGTCCGGGTAGGACAGGCACCAGGCAGCGGCCAGATACACCACCTGAACGCGCCGGCTCACGGCAGCTCCTCCGCCGGCACGCTGTCTGCAGAAGAACTTGGCTCGGGGCGCGACCGTCCCGGGAACAGCCCGGGCGGCGCCCCGCGTCCGTCCCAGTTCAACAGGTTGACCCGGCCGCTGAGACCGGAGCCGGATCCCATCTCGTCCGTGGTCTGCCGGTCCCGGAGGGCGTTGAAGGTTTCCACCGCCACCGGGACGGGCCTTCCGCTGGCTTCGCCGAACGGGGAGGAGTCCTGCATGCCGGGGCCGCCGTCGAAATCCAGGGAGCAGCCCATCTCCTCCAGGTCGTGCGCCTGCTCCACATGGGCCTTGGGAATCACATAGCGTTCGTCGTATTTGGCGATGGCCATCAGCCGGTACATCTCGTACATGGTCTGGCTGTCCATCCCCACCGACTCCGGAATGGAATCGTCAGGGTCGTTGCCCAGGCTGATGCCGCGCATGAAGGAGCGCATGGCGGCCAGCTTCCGCAACACGTCCGTGACCCGGCCTGTGTCCCCCGCGGTGAAGAGCTCCGCGAGGTATTCCACCGGGATCCGGAGGGCGTCGATGGCGCCGAACAGGTTGCCGTGGTCCTCGCCGTCGTGCCCCTGGTCCCGCAGCAGGTCCACCACCGGGGAGAGCGGCGGGACGTACCAGACCATCGGCATGGTCCGGTACTCGGGGTGCAGCGGCAGGGCCACCTTGTAGACCTTGGCCAGGGCGTACACCGGCGAGCGCCGGGCGGCGTCGATCCAGTCCTCGGGGATGTTCTGGGCGCGGGCTTCGGCCTGGACTTCGGGGTCGTTCGGGTCCAGCAGCACGTCCATCTGGGCGTCGTAGAGTTCCTGCGGGTCCGTGACGGACGCGGCGGCGGTGACGGCGTCGGCGTCGTACAAGAACAGCCCCAGGTACCGCAGCCGGCCCACGCACGTCTCGGAGCAGACCGTGGGCAGTCCCACCTCCACGCGCGGGTAGCAGAAGGTGCACTTCTCCGCCTTGCCGGTCTTGTGGTTGAAGTAGATCTTCTTGTAGGGGCAGCCAGTGACGCACTGCCGCCAGCCGCGGCACTTGTCCTGGTCCACCAGGACTATGCCGTCCTCCACCCGCTTGTAGATGGCGCCGGAAGGGCATGAAGCCATGCAGGACGGGTTCAGGCAGTGCTCGCAGATCCGCGGCAGGTAGAACATAAACGTCTGCTCGTACGCGAACTTGATCTTGTCCTCGGACTCACGGCGGACTTTTTCCACGATCGGGTCCAAATGGCCGTGCTCGGTGGAACCGCCCAGGTCATCGTCCCAGTTCGCGGACCAGGTGATCTTGGTGTCCTCCCCCGTGATCAGCGACTTGGGCCGGGCCACCGGAAAGTCATCGCCCAGGGGTGAATCGATCAGCGTCTTGTAGTCGTACGTCCACGGCTCGTAGTAATCCTTGAGCTCAGGCTGGACCGGGCTGGCGAAGATCCCGAACAGCTTCTTCACGCGGCCGCCGGCCTTGAGGACCAGCTTGCCGCGCTTGTTCAGCTCCCAGCCGCCCTGCCACTTCTCCTGGTCCTCATACCGGCGGGGATACCCCTGTCCGGGCCGGGTCTCCACGTTGTTGAACCAGACATATTCGGTGCCGGCACGGTTGGTCCAGGCCTGTTTGCAGGTCACCGAACACGTGTGGCAGCCGATACATTTGTCCAGGTTCATGACCATGCCCATTTGAGCCATAACACGCATCAGTACTGCACCTCCTGGGAACGACGACGGACGGTGGCAACCATGTCGCGCTGGTTCCCGGTGGGGCCAAGGTAGTTGAACGCGTAGGCCAGCTGGGCGTAGCCGCCGATCAGGTGCGAGGGTTTGACCAGGAGCCTGGTGACGGAGTTGTGGATGCCGCCGCGGCGGCCGGTGGCCTCGGACTTGGGGACATCGATGGTGCGCTCCTGCGCGTGGTGGACGTACACCACCCCGGCCGGCATCCGGTGGCTGACGATCGCCCTGGCCACGAGGACGCCGTTGATGTTCAGGCACTCCACCCAGTCGTTGTCCCGGACCTTGATGGACTCGGCGTCGGCGGGGCTCATCCACACCGTCGGCCCGCCGCGGGACAGCGAGAGCATCAGCAGGTTGTCCTGGTATTCGGAGTGGATGGACCATTTGGAGTGCGGCGTCAGGTACCGGACCACCACCTCCAGCTCCCCGTTGCCGCCGAGCTTGGGCTCACCGAAGAGCCGGTGCATGTCCAGCGGCGGCCTATAGATCGGCAGCCCCTCGCCAATGTCCGTCATCCAGTCGTGGTCCAGGAAGAAGTGCATCCGTCCGGTCAGGGTATGGAACGGCTTGAGCCGTTCGATGTTGATGGTGAACGGGGCATACCGGCGGCCGCCGGTCTCCGAACCGGACCATTCCGGCGAGGTGATCACCGGGACCGGGCCGGCCTGGGTCTGGGCGAAGGTGATGAACTTTTCCTCGGAGCCTTCGGACAGGTCCACGAGTTTGCGGCCCGTGCGGACTTCCAGGTCCTTGAAGCCCTGCACGGACAGCGCACCGTTGGTGGTGCCGGAGAAGGCCAGGATGGCTTCGGCCATTTTCGCGTCCGTGTCGATGGCCGGCCGGCCGTCCGCGGCGCCGCCGAGCATCACGCCGTTGGAGCGGCTGAGCCGGTCCAGGGGTCCGGCGAGTTTGTACGTGACGTTCTTGACCGTGAAGCCGAGTTTGTCCGCCAGCGGTCCGACGGCGGCGAGTTTGTCCGCGATGGCCGTGTAGTCCCGTTCCACCACCGAGAAGACGGGCATGTTCTGCCCCGGCACGGCCGGGATGTCCGTCTGCCGCCAGTCCCGCACGATCCCGCCGGGCTGGGCTAGCTGGCCCGGGGTGTCGTGCTGCAGCGGCACACTGACCAGGTCCCGGCGGACGCCCAGGTGGGTCTTCGCCTGCCGGGAGAACTCGCGCGCCAGCAGGTGGAAGGTGTCGAAGTCCGTCTTGGTTTCCCACGGCGGATCGATGGCCGGGCTGAACGCGTGCACAAACGGGTGCATGTCCGTGGAGGAGAGATCGTGTTTCTCGTACCAGGTGGCCGCGGGGAACACGACGTCGGACAGCAGCGTGGTGGAGGTCATCCGGAAATCGGCGGAGACCAGCAGGTCCAGCTTGCCCTCCGGCGCCTGCTCATGCCATTTCACGTCCTTGGGCTTGAGGCCCTCGGCGTGGTCCTTGCCCAGGACGTTGTTGTGGGTGCCCAGCAGGTTCCGCAGGAAGTACTCGTTACCTTTGGCCGATGAGCCGAACAGGTTGGAGCGCCACAGCACCAGGGTCCGGGGCCAGTTCTCCGGCGCGTCCACGTCCTCGATGGCAGGGTTCAGGGTGCGGTTCTTGAGGGCATCCCCAATATAACTGGGGGTGTCCGCCGCGGCGCCGGCGGCGACGGCGGCCTCCGCCTCGTCCACGAGGTCCAGCGGGTTGCGGTCGAACTGGGGATAAAACGGCATCCAGCCCAGCCTCGCGGACTGCGCCATCGCGTCCGCCGTGTGCAGGCCGTCCAAGGCGCCGGTGGACAGCGGGGATTTCAGGGCGTCCGCGGAGTAGCCGTCCTGGCGCCACTGGTCCGTGTGCATGTACCAGTACCCGGTGCCGATCATGGTGCGCGGCGGCCGGGCCCAGTCCAGGGCGTTGGCCAGCGACAGCCAGCCGGTGACCGGCCGGGTCTTCTCCTGCCCCACGTAGTGCGCCCAGCCCCCGCCGTTGCGGCCCATGCAGCCCGTCAGCATGACCAGCGCCAGCACGGCCCGGTAGGTCGTGTCGCCGTGGAACCACTGGCAGATCCCGGCGCCCATGATGATCATGGAGCGGCCCTTGGATTCCTCGGCGTTCCGGGCGAATTCACGCGCCACCCGGATGCAGGCCTGCGCCGGAACGGAGGTAATCTCCTCCTGCCACGCCGGGGTGTAGGGCGTCGAGGAATCGTCGTAGCCGGCGGCCCACTCCCCCGGCAGCCCTTCCCGGCCCACCCCGTACTGGGCCAGCATCAGGTCGAACACGGTGGTCACCAGCTGGCCTTCCACCTCGGTGACCGGGACCCCGCGGCGGAGCACGCTGCCCGTGCCGTCCGCCTGCTCGAAGCAGGGCAGCAGGATCTCGGCGCTTTCCCCGGACACTTCACGCAGGGACAGGGCCGGCTCGATCCCCTCGAGGTCTAGGTTCCATTTGCCCTCGCCGGTGCCGGAATACCGGAACCCCATGGAGCCGTTCGGAACAGCGGGGCGCCCCGTTTTTTTGTCGAACAGCACGGTGCGGAACGCCGCATCCTCAGCCCCGGACTCCGCCGGGAGGTCTGCGGCGGTGAGGAATTTCGACGCCGTCAGCGCGCCGTCGTCGTTCCTGACCAGCCGGACCAGGAACGGCAGGTCCGTGTACTGCTTTACATAGTCCGTGAAGAACGGGACCTCGCGGTCCACAAAGAATTCCTTGAGCATGACGTGGCCCATGGCCATGGCGAGCGCGGCGTCGGTGCCGGCCTGGGCGGGGAGCCATTCGTCGGCGAACTTGGTGTTGTCCGCGTAGTCCGGGCTGACCGTGACCACCTTGGTGCCGCGGTACCGGACCTCCGCCATCCAGTGCGCGTCAGGTGTCCGGGTCACGGGAACGTTGGAGCCCCACATCATCAGGTAGCGGGCGTCCCACCAGTCCCCGGACTCCGGGACGTCGGTCTGGTCGCCGAAGACCTGCGGGCTGGCTACGGGCAGGTCGGCGTACCAGTCGTAGAAGGATGTCATCACCCCGCCGATCAGCTGGATGAAGCGCGTTCCCACCGCGTGCGAAACCATGGACATGGCCGGGATCGGCGAAAAACCGGCGCAGCGGTCCGGGCCGTAAGTCTTGATCGTGTTCACATGGGCGGCGGCGGCGATCTCGATCGCCTCCTGCCACGAGACCCGGACCAGGCCGCCCTTGCCGCGGGCCTGCTGGTAGCGGCGGCGCTTTTCCGGGTCCGCCGCGATCTCCGCGAAGGCGAGCACCGGGTCACCGAGCCGGGCCTTGGCCTCCCGGTACATTTCCACCAGCACTCCGCGGGCGTACGGAAACCGGACCCGGGTGGGTGAGTAGGTGTACCACGAAAAGGCTGCCCCACGGGGGCAGCCTCTAGGTTCGTATTCAGGACTATCGGGGCCCACCGAGGGGTAATCGGTCTGCTGGGATTCCCACGTGATGATGCCGTCCTTGACGTACACCTTCCAGGAGCAGGAGCCGGTGCAGTTCACCCCGTGCGTGGAGCGGACCACCTTGTCGTGGCTCCACCGGTCGCGGTAGAAGATGTCACCCTGGCGGCCGCCCTCCCGGAACACCGCCCGGCCGTCCTCGGTCTGGTCCCACTTCGTGAAGAAACGGCCCAGCTTCAGCATTGCATCAGAGGCGGGTCCGTCTAACCCCGCGTTGGGTCCAGCAGCCATAGGCAACACGCTAGGCCATGGCTCCGCATATGGCCATAGCCTGGCCCCTCTTCCCTGACGGGGTCAGAACATCGGCAGGAAGAAGCCAACGATGAACGCCGCGGCGCCGATTCCGGTCAGGACCCGGCCAAGCACGACGGCGGTCCTCCCCACGTCCTCGGGCGTGGCGGTCTGCCACTGGGTGGGGCGCTTGGGGTGGTAGTAGATCGGCAGAGTGTCACCGACGGCCAGATCCCTGATGTCGTACGGCGACATCGGCGCGTGGTGCACCTGGAATTTGCGGTCGAACCAGCGGAACCCCGTTCCGCTCTCGTCGGCGTAGACCACGGCTTCGGCCACCGACCACGGGTGCACAAAACGGCGCAGGATGCCGGAGTAGAAGAGCAGGGCAAGCCCGGCAGGCAGGCACAGCCAGGTCAGGATCTCCAGGATGGGACCTGCCATTTCAAGCGCGGTGGGCATGGAAATGATGGTACCGGTGGTTGGCTCCGGAACGGATCGCTGGTGAGTTCGGGCAGCACTGGTTAGCCTGAGGGAACCTGCCATGGAACAAAGGAGAAGCCATGAGTGATCAGGACATCTTGGGCCGCATTCAGGCGCTGGTGACCGAGGAGCATGAGCTCCGCGAAGCCTCCGGAGCCGGCAAGGCACCGGATGCGTCGAGGCTGAAACATCTGGAGGAGAGCCTGGACCAGTGCTGGGACCTGCTGCGGCAGCGCCGGGCCAAGCTGGAGTCCGGCGAGAATCCGAACGAGGCGTCCACCCGCTCAGTCCGCGAGGTGGAGGGCTACAAGCAGTAGCCGGACGGTTGCGAACTGCCGGTTGTGAGCCGCCGGATGTGAGCTGCCGGTGACGTTGAGGAAATATGGACTCCCGCCCCGGGGCCGTCACAGGGCTTTTCCGCTCCGGCGGGCAGCCATGTAACGTGCCCGAAACATGCCGGTCACGCGGTCTTCACGCAACGGCCCGTTACGTAACAAGCACGCAACGTGCAGCGGCACAGAACGAAACACGGCACCCCCACCATTGATCAGGGGCATTGCCCGGGCAGAAGGCCCGGTGATGTGGATCGATGGGAAGGGACGCCGTGGCAATCACTGCGCAACACGTCTGGCTGATGATCGCGGCGGCCATGGTGCTGTTCATGACCCCGGGGCTGGGCCTCTTCTATGGCGGCATGACCCGGGCCAAGGCGGCGCTCAACATGATCATGATGAGCTTCATCTCCGCGGGCATCGTGGGTGTGGTGTGGGTCCTGTGGGGCTATTCCATGACCACGGGCGAAGGCCTCCTGGGCATCTTCGGAAACCCGTTCGCCAACTTCGGCCTGCAGAACCTCATGGGCTCCCCCGATCTGATCAAGGCCGGTTTCAGTGCCACGTTCGCGATCATCACCGTGGCCCTGATCAGCGGAGCCATCGCGGACCGGGCCAAGTTCAGCGCCTGGGCGCTGTTCGTGCCGGTCTGGGTCACCCTGGTTTACTGCCCGCTCGCCTACATGATCTGGGGCGGCGGGCTCATGAGCGCCGGCGGTGCCATGACCGCGGTCTTCGGCCAGGTGATCGACTTCGCCGGCGGAGCCGTCGTGGAAATCAGCTCGGGCACGGCCGCCCTCGTCCTGGCCCTGGTGGTGGGGCAGCGCCACGGTTTTGCGAAGGACCCCAGCCACCGCCCGCACAACGTCCCCTTCATCATGCTCGGCGCAGCCATCCTCTGGTTCGGCTGGTTCGGCTTCAACGGCGGCGCCGCCACCACGGCGGAGCAGGCCGGCCTGATCTGGGTGAACACCCTGGCTGCCCCGGCCGCGGCCATGCTCAGCTGGCTGGTGGTGGAAAAGGTCCGCCATGGCCACCCCACCTCACTGGGCGCAGCCTCCGGTGTGGTCGCCGGGCTGGTGGCCATCACGCCCTCCTGTGCCAACATCAGCCCGGTGGCCGCAATCGGCCTGGGCCTGGTAGCCGGGGCGGCCTGCTGCGTGTTCGTGGACCTCAAGTACCGTTTCGGCCTGGACGATTCCCTGGACGTGGTGGGTGTCCACCTGGGCGCAGGGCTGATCGGAACCCTGGCGCTGGGCTTCATCGCCCTCCCGGTGGACGGTGAGGGCGGCGGCCTCTTCTACGGCGGCGGCTTCCAGCAGCTGGTGGCGCAGGCCGCGGCCGTGGTGGTCACCGTGCTGCTGTCCGGCGTTGTCACCCTGATCATTGGCCGGGGCATCAACCGGTTCGTCGGCTTCCGTGTCAGCCACGAGGCCGAGACGGTGGGCGTGGACCTGTCCCAGCACGCCGAGACTGCCTACTCGCTGGGTGAGATCCTCGCGGGCCACTTCAACCCGCTGGGCCACCGGGTGCCCGCGGCGTCCGTCGCAGCGGTGCGTGCCGGCGTCGAACCTTCCGCACGGCCCGTTCAGGCCCGGGAAGATACCTTCGCCTAGGCGTCAGCCTTCATCGCACAGCAGGTGGTACCAGTTCTCCGCCAGGATCTCGAGCGCATGTTCCCGGTTGGGTTCGAACTTGCGCCGCGTCCAGAGGGTCGCCACGTAATCAAGGGCGGTGAAGGCGAGGGTTCCCCGGATGTGGCGGGTTTCTTCCGGGAAGCGGCCGGCCAGCTGCATGCCCCGGACGAGGTCCGAGATGACCTCTTCGTGCCATTCCTCGAGCATGGTGCGGACTTCACGGTCCACAGCCGCCGCTTCGTCCAGCACGTCAAGGTACGGACGGAAAACCGGCCACAGAGCCGCGCGTGACTCCAGCCACGCCAGTACCCCGGACAGTTCGCCTTCCCGCACCACGTCCACCAGCTCCGGGGCGGTGGTGCCCTGTTCAGGGGCATCCGATCGGTCCAGGAAAGCGTTGACACGCGCCATGAAGTCACGCATCAGATCACTGCGGGAGGGGTAGTAAGCGTAGAAGGTGGCGCGCGTGGTTCCGGCGGCCGCGGCAACCTCATCGATGGTGGTGGCGGCGTAGCCCTTCTCGGTGAACAGCTCTAGCGCCCGTTCGACGATGACGTCCCGGGTCAGCTGTTTCTGGGCTTCTCGCAGCGACGACATGCGTCCATCCTATCGGTGGGGTGCGGCAGCCGGACACATCAGACCCCCGCCGGCACGGTCCGCCGCAGCGTTTCCGGGCCCGTGTTGGCCAGCCGGCGCAGCTTCGGGATGGGGATCCGATAGTTGATCGCCGCGGCTGTGCCGGAGCCGTCCCCGTTGTCCCAGCGCAGCAGCATGGAGTCCGCACCGTCGCCGGGTTCACAGAAATCGGGACTCCCGGCCACCGGGGTGAAGCCCACCGCCTTCAGCGACAGGCCGAAGCCCTCCGTCCAGAAGTACGGCTGGAAGCTGAATTCGGGTGCGGCGTCGCCTTGGAGCAGGCCGACGGCGGCGGCCTTGGCCTGGTCGATGGCGCTGGTCCACAGCGGGATGCGCTGAACACCCCGGGTGGTGGGAAAGAACGCCACGTCCCCGGCGGCCACAATATCCGGCCGAAGCCGCCCGCGTGAATCCACCCGCACTGAGCTCCCGGCCAGGAGACCGGAGCCGGCAAGCCACCCGGTATTCGGCTCGTCGCCGATGGCGGTGACCACGAGGTCAGCCGTCAGCGTGGTGCCGTCGGCAAGGACAACCCGCGGGCTGCCGGCGGAATCCGCGATGCGGGCCGTGCCTCCTTCCACCACCCGCAGTCCCCGTTGGATGGCGGCGGAGGTGAAGATCCCGGCGAGGTGCCCGCCCAGCTGAGGTGACAGCGGCATCGCGTTCGAGACGAGGGTGACCTCGCAGCCCGCGTGGAGGCACCCGGAGGCGACCTCCATGCCCAGCGGGCCGCCGCCGATGATGATGACGGACGGCTGCGAGGCGACGCGTTCCTTCAGCAGGACCGCATCTTCGATGGTGCGCAGCGTGAGCTCCCGGGCGTGCGGCCCGGACCCGGCGCGGGCGGAGCCGGCGCGGGCGAAGCCCAGGCGCTTCGCCCGGGATCCGGAGGCGATGACCAGGCCGTCATACGGCAGCTCACCGCCCCCTTCCAGGCGCACCAGGCGGGCGTCGGCGTCCAGGCCGATGGCGCTGACGCCGAGCATCTCGGTGGCTTCGTGGGTGGGCTGGGGCAGTTCGTGGGCCTGCAGGTCCTCGTCCCCGTGAAGCAGGGCTTTCGACAGGGCAGGCCGGCTGTAGGGCTGGTGCCGCTCCGCGCCCACAACGGTCAGCTCACCGTCGAAGCCGGCGGTGCGCAGCGCGTCGCACGCCGTGAGTCCGGCGATCCCGTTGCCCACCACCACGATCCGGCGCATGCTCATGCCGCGGCCAAACGCAGTGCGGCCACCGGGCAGATCCTGACGGCGGCCTTCGCGGCCTCCAGCTCCACTCCGTCAACCTCCGGCACATCGATGACCAGTTCGCCGTCGTCATCCAGGTGCATGAGCTTGGGCGCGGCTTCCTCGCAGAGGCCGTGGCCCTCGCAGCGCGGCCGGTCCAGTTCGATCCTCATGCTGCCACTACCTTTACTACCTCGAGCTTCTCGATGCTCCGGGTGATGTTGCTCGGCTCCCGAACCGCTTCCCCGATGGTCAATGACTGAACCCGTCGTGCCAGGGCTTCAATGATGGCGTGCGCTTCAAGCCTGGCCAGGCCCTGGCCGGCGCAGCCGTGCGGCCCGTAGCCGAAACTCAGGTGGTCCACCGGGTTGCGCGCGATGTCGAAGGTGTCCGGATTTTCGTAGTGCCGCGGGTCCCGGTTCCCGGCGCCGAAGAGGATGCCCACCTGCGCGCCAGCGGGGATGGTCACGCCGTCAATCTCGACGTCGCGGGTTGCCTTGCGGCCCCAGATATGGACCGGTGCCCAGTAACGGAGCACCTCGGCGAAGGCCGCGGGGACGAGCTCCGGGTTCCCCCGGACCAGCTCAAACTGCTCCGGGTGGCGGCCAAACAGCGCAATGATGTTGCCGATGGCGGCGATGGTGGTGTCCACGCCGGCGCCGAGGTACTGATGGATGATGTGGCCTGCGGTGCCGGCGGGAATCTCACCCCTGCCCTCGGCGTCGAAGATCCCGCGGCCGATGGAGCCGGGGGCGAGGTCTTCGGCAGTAACCGACGAGCACCAGCCATAGAGCTCGCCGGCGATGGGGAAGCTCTCCTGGGTGCGCTGGTTCAGCGGGCCGATGACCTGCATGGCGGCCTGGCCCCAACGAAGCATGTTGTCCTTGACATGTCCCTGGAAACCGATGAGGTCGGCAACGATTTCGATCGGGAACGCCCGGGCCAGGGCGTCGATGGCCTCGAAGCTCCCGCTGCCGGCGAGCCCCGCGACGAGCCTGTCCGCCTTGTCGTCGATGACCACCTTCAGGCCGCGGAGTGCCCGCGGGGTGAGGTTCTGCGAGAGCGTGGCACGGAGCTGTGTGTGCACGGGCGGATCGGAGGCCAGCGAGGTGCCCTGCAGCGCCTCGTTCACCATGGGGTTGAAGCCGATGCTGGTGGACGAGAAGGCTTCCGGATCGGCGAGGGCGTCGCGGATGACGTCATAGCGGGTCAGGACGTAGAGGTCATTCTTGGGCAGGTGGACCACCGCAGCCTGCTCGCGGAGCTCGGCGTAGGTGGGGTAGGGATCGACGAGGATATCGTCAGCCCAAATGTCGATGTCTGATTCGATCGGTGCAGTCATGGTGTTCTCCTTGCGGATCATGGTGGCAGGTGGGTGGTGGTCGATGCCGGCTTCCGTCAGTCGACGACGGCGGCCTCGGCGTGTGCTGCGGTGGTTACGGCGATGTCATCGGCTGACGGCGCCGAGGACCGTGCGGAAATGAAGAGGGTAAGGACGGCAGAGAGTGCGGCAGCGATACCGGCTGCGAAGTACACAGCCTGGAAGCCTTCGCCGAGGGAGGTCCCCGCCACGCCCTGGATCCGGGGCTGGGCCGAGGCGAGTGCCTGGACCATGCCGTCGACCGCCTGGGCCGGCGCGCCGCCAGCCGTTGCCTGGCCGGCGAACTGCGCGATGACGCCGTCCCAGCCGGAGAGGAAACCCAGGGGCGGCACGTTTGACAGCCCGCTGACGGCTTCCGCCGGCAAGCCTGCACCGCTGAGGATCCCGGCAAGGGGTCCGGCAAAGGCGGTGGCTCCAATGCCGAAGGCGATCGCTGAGCCGACGACGGGGCCGAGGGCGAAGCCGAGGTCGCGCAGCAGGTTGGTTGTTGCCGAGGCCATGCCGATTTGCCGGGGCGGGACCGTGTTGATGGCTACGGCAGTGACGGACCCGACCGTCAGGGCGAACCCGATGCCAAGCACCAGAAGCGGCGGAATGAACGCGGTCCACGGGGTGCCGCCGAAGGCCTCGGGGGTGCCGAGGGCGAACGTCGAGAGCCAGAAACCGGCGACGGCCATGAGGGCGAATCCAGCGGTGAGGACCCAGCGCGGGGCCACATGGTGGATGAGCCATCCCACCACCGGGATAAAGGCGAAGGCGGGACCCTGGATGAAGACGAAGAGCACGCCGATCTTCCAGGTTTCGGCCAGGGCGAGTCCGCTGACGGCGACGCTGGTGCTGAAGCAAATGGCGAGGAACGCGAACATGCCCGTGACCGCCACAATGCCGGTGATCGAGTAGGCGCTGTTCTTGAACAGGGACAGGTGGATGAGCGGCTCCGCCGTGCGAGATTCGATGACGACGAAGGCGGCCAGGAGGACCACACCGGCGAGGTAGCTTGCGATCACCGGGGCGCTGCCGAAGCCGGCATCCACCGCTGTCACCGTGGCGTAAAGAACGGCGATGAGGCCAAGTGCGAGCGTGAACTGGCCGGGCAGGTCCAGCTTGCGCCCTTCTGCGGCTGCAGAGTCCTTCGCCCGGAGGGCGACGAGGAGCACCAGCACGGCAATGCCGGCGGCAACCAGGTAGGCCGCCCGCCAGCCGCTGAACTCATTGGGCGCACCCGGAGCAGCGCCCGGCACGGTGAAGACCTGCGCCGTGAAGCCGGCGAGCACTGGTGAAATCACCGCGCCGAGGGACAGAAACCCCGCCCAGGTGGCGATGACCTTTGCCCTGGCCCGGTGGTCCGGGGTGATCGCCGCGATCATGGACAGCGAGATGGGGAAGAGGATGCCCGCCCCGATGCCGCCGACAGCTTGGGCAACGATCATCATTTCGGTGGTCGGCGCCAGTGCGGCCAGCACAGAGCCGATAACGCTGACCACAGCGCCGACGTAGAGCAGCTTCTTGCGTCCGAACATGTCGCCCAGGAGTCCCCAGCTGAGCTCAAACACCACAATGCCCATCAGGAACATGCCCGCAATCCAGGTCAGGCCCGCCCCTGAGGTGTGAAATTCCACTGCGAAGGTGCCGCTCAGGGCGCCCGGCAGGGCGTTGGTGATCTGCGCGAGGGTAACGGCACTGTAGGCCGCTATGAAGGTGGCCCGGACCGAGCCGCGGCTCGTCCCTGGAATGCTCTGGTTCATCAACGAAACTCCCTTGTTTCCGGATAGGTGTGGCGCTCCCCACAGTCTGATCGCAATCTTTACACAATGTCAAGAGTGTCTACTTCATGATTAAGTCATGACCTCTTCGATTAAGACGTCATGTTTAATTCCTTGACACTCTGTAAAGAATTGTGTGATGCTGGCTACATTGCAACGGAGTCGCGGCTCGGACCGAACTCCGCGGCGCCCCTGCATTCAGCCCCACATCTTCAAGGGAGAAGCCAAGTGAGTCACACCGCACCCGCCGCTAACGGCGAGGCATCCAACCGGCCAGCCGGGCCCACTGTCAATACGGTTCTGGGTCCCGTCCCTGCTTCTGAGCTGGGCGTCGTCGCGGTCCATGAGGCCCTGTTGTCAGTTCTCCCGGGCGCCCAGTACGCCCCGGATATCTCCATGGACCGGGCGGAGATCTTTGAGACCCTCGCCGCCAAGCTGAAGGAGTTCCGCGCCCACGGCGGCAGGACGATCGTGGACAGCACCGGCATGTTCCACGGCCGGGACCTCAAGCTCTACGAGGCACTGTCCCGCTCCACCGGTGTCCACATCGTCGCCTCGACGGGCCTCGGCCCGGAGGAGGAACTCGGCGGCTACTTCCTGACCCCGCAGACCAACCCGCCCACCCCGTGGCCGGCGGAGAAGTTCGCAGATCTCTTTGGCAAGGAGGTCACCGAGGGAATGGTGGTTCCCCGGGTGGAGCGCCGGGCCGCTGCCGGCATCGTGGCCACCATCGCCGACCGCGCCGGCATGACCCCGACCGAGGAAAGCCTGTTCCGCGGCTCGGCCCGCGCCGCTAAGGACACCGGTGTGCCGGTCTCCATCCGTTTCGGCGCGGACGTCCTGCACGACCTGGACATCGTCCTGGACGAACAGATTGCGGCCGACCGGATACTCGTGGGGGATCTCGACCGCCGGGACGCCAAGGGCTCCGCCGGCGAGGTGGCGGCCCGCGGAGCGTTCGTGGGCATCGACCATGTGGGACTCAACGACCATGCGGACTACGTCACGGACCAGGAGCGCGCCGACCTGGTGCTCGAGCTGGTCAAGGCCGGGCATGCGGACAGGATCATCCTGTCCGGCAACTCGATCGGCGTGGCCAAGGGCCTGCCGGACTACAACCTGCCCTACAGCCACGTGCTGACGACGTTTGTACCGTTCCTCAAGTCCCGCGGCCTGAGTGAAGACGATGCCCGGCGCATCCTCGAGGACAACCCCCGCAACCTGCTGACCGTGCGCTAAGCACCGGCCCGCCCAAGCCCCCAACAAGCTTTCAAACCCCTGAGGTGAACGAATGACCAAGGTCAACACCGTGCTGGGAACCATCCCGGCCGAAGAACTGGAAATCGTGGCGGTCCACGAACACATCGGCTACGGCATGCCCGGGTCCGAGCTGGACACCAAGTGGTGGAAGACACCGGAACAGGCCTACGAGGAAACCGTGCCGAAGCTGCGGAAGTTCCGCGAATACGGCGGCGGCACCTTCGTGGATGCCACCGGGATCTGCAACGGCCGCGACGTGGACTACTACAGGTCCCTGTCCCGGAAAACGGGCGTGCACATCGTGGCCAGCACCGGCTTCGTCGGCGGCGACACCGCCCTCCCGCATTTCTCCCGCGCCACCGTGGACTACCTCACGAAGGTCTTCATTCACGAGATCACCGTGGGCATCGGCGACACCGGCGCCAAGGCCGGCGTCATCAAGGTGGGCGTCAGCCGGGGCGGACGGATGACCGACCTCGACAAGCGCATCTACCGCGCCGCGGCCCGCGCCGCCGTCGTCACCGGAGCCCCGATCCTCACTCACCTGGCCATCGACCCCGAACCGGCGGTGACCATCTTCAACGAGGAGGGGCTACCCCTCGACCGTGTCCTCTTCGGCCACGCCGACGACGGCCTGAACGCTCCCATCACCCCGCACGACTGGATCTACGAGCAGGGCGGCCGGATCGGGTTCGACACCTTCGGCTACGACCTCGAACTTCCGGATCCCCCGTTTTGGGGCCGTAAACGCGCCGAACGCATGGAGCACTTCGTCAACCTCGTCAACAAGGGGTACGCGGACAAGCTCCTGGTCTCAGCCGACGCCAACTGCAGCCCGCTGGGCTGGCCGGGCGTCAAGGGACACACCATCAATTACATCTTCGAGGACATGATCCCGGACATGCGCGCGGCCGGCATCGACGACGCCACGCTCAAACTCCTGCTCGAGGACAACCCGGCCGATTTCCTGTCACTCCACGCCTGACCCCGGACAAAACCACCAAAACCTCCCCAGGCGCAGCCTGGCTCAAGAAAGAGACTCCCCCATGAAGGCTGAAGACATCAAGAACCTCAAGATCGCCATCGTCGGCGCCGGCTACGGCGGCGCCGCAGCGGCCAAGGCCCTGAGCCTGCTCGGTGCAGACGTCACGGTCTATGAGCAGGCTCCCCAAATGGGTGAGGTGGGCGCCGGCATCGGCCTGCGCCCCGCCACCATGGCCCGGTTCCGCCAGTGGGGCATCTTCGACGCGATCGCCAACGTGAGTTCGGCCAGCGACTACTTCGAGATCCTCACCGCCACCGGCGAGCCGATCATGAAGGACACCTGGCCGGAGTTCGGCGAGGAGAAAAACACGTACCTCATCCACCGCCGCGACTTCATCGAAGCGCTCCTCAGCGTCCTCCCCGAGGGCATGGTCAAGCTCGGCCACAGGTTGGAGACCATCGAAGACAAGGGCGGCCGCTCCGTCCTGACCTTTGCCAACGGCGAGACGGCCGAGGCGGACCTGGTGGTCGGGGCCGACGGCATCAAGTCCTCGGTGCGCGAGCAGCTCTTCAGCGACAAGGGCCCGGTGTTCTCCGGCGAGCACGCCTACCGGGTGGTGACTTCCGCCGACGACGCCCACGGCATGGTGACGGATGACAACCTGCGCATGTACATCGGCAAGGGCACGAAGGTCTACCTCCTGCCGCTGCGCCACCGCAACCAGATGTCCTTCGACATCACCGCCCTGAACCCGGACGGCACCTGGGCGCCCGCCATCACCAAGGAAGACCTCCTCAAGACGGTGGAAGGCTTCGACGAGCGGATCGTGGCCATCACGCGCGGGCTGGACATGGACACCGTCAACATCCGCGCGGTCTACGACATCGACCCGGTGGACACCTGGCACACCGACTCCGTGGTCCTCATGGGTGACGCGGCGCATTCCATGCTGCACCACCAGGGCCAGGGTGCCAACTCCGCCATTGAGGACGCCGGAGCCCTGGCCGACGCCCTGGCCCAGGCCGGCTCGGTCAAGGAGGCCCTGGCCCTGTTCCAGGCGACCCGCAAACCCGTCACGGACGAACTGCAGCGCATTTCCCGCCAGGGCTGGAGCGAGGAGGAAGTCAACGACGTCTTCCCGGGCCAGAAGCCCACGTCCCAGCAGCCCGCGGCCGCAAACGAACCAGTAGAGGCGAAGGCCTGAACGTTATGACCATCCATCCCGAAATCGCCAAAGTCCTTGCCGCCATCCCGGCTCCCGACGGATCGCCGCTTGATCCCGCGGCCATGCGGGCGGCCGAGGCCGCACACGTAGCCGCGCCGGCGGACCGGCTGCCGCTTCACGCCGTCGAAGACGTCACGGCAGTCACCAAGGCCGGCGAGGTGCCGGTCCGCATTTACACGCCCGCCGAGGGCGCGTATGGGGTCCTGGTGTACTTCCACGGCGGCGCGTTCTTCCTGGGCAGCCTGGACACCCACGACCACGTCGCCCGCGCCCTGGCGAAGGAAACCGGCTACAAAGTCATCTCGGTGGGCTACCGGCTGGCGCCCGAGGCCGCTTTCCCGGCGGGGCTCGAGGACTGCTATGCGGTGGTCCGGTGGGCCGCCGAGCACGGCCAGGCCCTGGGCTGGGACGGCAGGAACCTGGCCATCGCGGGTGACAGCTCGGGCGGGAACTTTGTGGCCGCCGTCGCCGCCAAGGCCCACGATGACGGGTTCGACGGCGTCACGCACCAGATCCTGTTCTACCCGTCCGTGGACCTGGACTTCGCCGAAGACCGGTACCCCTCGCTGCGGGAGAACGCCGTCGGGTATGGCCTCGAAACTGCGGGTCTGAAGCCGTTCAACGCCTTCTACCTCAACAGCGGCGCGGATCCTGCCGATCCCCTGGTCTCCCCGATCAAACGCGGGGATCTCGGCGGACTGCCGCCGGCCCTCATCATTACGGCCGAGCACGATCCGCTGCGGGACGAAGGCGAGCTCTACGCCCGGCGCCTGCGGGAGGCCGGCGTGGACGCCACCGTCAGCCGGTACGCCGGGGCAAACCACGGCTTCGTCCAGAATTTCTCCTGGATCCCGGAGTTCTACCGTCCGTTCCATGAGGCAGCGGGCTTTCTCAACACCAGGGCCGGGCAGTGACGGAATCAGTGGCCGTCCATCCCCTGGTCTCCCCCTGGGGCCGGTTCGGACTCTACAGCTTCTACATCGACGCGCCGGAGCCTGCCATCGTGGACACGGGAATTGCGTCGTCGCCGTCCGAAGGCATGGTGCCGGCGCTGGAGGCGATCGGCCGCCGGATCGAGGACGTCCGCTGGATCTTCCTGACCCACGGCCATATCGACCACATCGGCGGCGCTTACGCGCTGTGGGAGCTCACCGGTCGCCGGGCGCAGGTGGTCATCCACGAGGCCGACGCGCCGATGCTCCGTTCGCGCCGGGCCCATGTGGACGAATATCTGTCCGGGCGGGCGCAGTACCTGAATGACCCGGACGGCGAGGCAAAGCTGACGGCGGCCACCAACGCGGTCATTTCCGGAGAGATGGAGCCCACCCTGCTGGTGCGCGGGGGCGAAACCATCTCCCTCGGCGGGGACGTCTCCGTCTCGGTTCATTCGATTCCGGGCCACACCCCGGGCTCGGTGGCCTATGTGATTGAGGGCCAGAACGACGTGTTCGTCGGTGACGCCGTCCAGGTCCACGGCGCGGCCAACGGTTTCCCCGGGTTTGTGGACCCGGCCGGATACCGTTCGAGCCTTCAGTACCTTGCCGGGGAAATCCGTCCACGGCACCTCTACCTGGGGCATCCGTACCGGACCGCGGACGGCACACCCTACGGTGTGGAGCTCGACGCCGATCAGGCCCGGGAAGCGCTCCAAGGCAGCCTGGAGATTGAGGCCCGCGTCAAGGAAGCGGCCTGCACCTGCCTGGAGGAAGGACTGCAGGATTCGGACTCGCCGTATTCACCGTTCGCCCGCGTGGCCGAAGACCTCGGCTACCAGGGAGACCCCACTTTGGAGCCGTCCCCGTTCTTCACCACGCTGCACGGCTACCGCAGCACGTTCGACCGATTGACCGATGATGAGGAGATAAGCACTCGTGGATGACTTCCAGCTCGTGAATGCCGGCGGCAATCAGATCGCCGTCCGCAAGGACCTCCGGGTCCCCATGCGCGACGGCATCGAACTCGCCGCCGACGCCTACCAGGGCACCGATGACAAGCCGCGTCCCGCGCTGGTGGCGCTGAGCCCCTACGGCAAGGAACTCCAGGCCCTCGCGCTGACCACCCCGCCGCAGCGCCGGCCCAGCCCCATGTGGGACGGCTGCATCGAGGCCGGCGACATCGCCCGGATCGTCAAGGAGGACTACGTCCACGTCATCGGCGATCTGCGCGGCTCCGGCGCGTCCGAAGGCGAGCACATCGGCAACTACAACGCCGGCGGGGTTTCCCTTGGCCAGGACGCGTATGACTTCATCGAGTGGGTCGCCGCGCAGCCCTGGTGCGACGGCAACGTCGGCATGGTGGGCATCTCCTACTTCGGCTCCATGCAGGTCCTCGCGGCGGCCGAACGCTCGCCGCACCTGAAGGCGATCTTCGTCTCCGGCGGCCACTACGACTTCTACGAAACCACGTACCACGGCGGCGTCATGTGGTTCATGCCCCGGGCCGCGCGCGAAGGCCGCGGCGGCGACTCAGGCTGGGCGTTCACGGACAACGTCAAGTCCCGCATGATCGAAAAGTACTCCCCGGATGAACTGAAGAAGCTCGTGGCCGAGCGCCTGCAGGATCCGGACGTCGCAGCATGGCCCAACCTGGTCCACGTCCTGCACTACCCGAAGAACCACGAGGCCTGGTTCGACATCGTGATGAACGAACTCGACGGCGACTGGTACGAGGAGCGCAACCCCATCACCCTGGCCCCGAACATCGACATCCCCGTCTACCTGCAGCTCGACCAGGGCCGCGGCTGGACCCTGGACGGCACCATCGAGCTGTACAACGCGCTCAAGGGGCCCAAGAAACTCGACATCGGCCCCTACCCGCCCATGCAGTCGCGGCCCTTCATCGAGGAGCACGACAAGATGTTCCGCTGGTACGACTACTGGATCAAGGGCATCGAGAACGGGGTGATGGACGAACCGGCCGTGAGTGTCTTTGTGGAGGGCTCCCGTGAGGTGGTCACCGCTGACCAGTGGCCGCCGAAGGACGTGGAATACACGTCCCTGTACCTGCGCCCACGCAGCAAGCTGTCTGCCGACCCGGAGCCGATGGGCGAGGAATATGCTGCACCGGACGGCTTCTACCAGGCGCCGCTGACAGTCACGGACAAGGTGGAGATGCTGTCTTGGAGCACCGATGCCTTTGAGACGGACACGGAGCTGATCGGCACGGGTGCCGCGCACATCTTCGCGGAAATCGACCAGCCGGACACGAACTTCATCATGCGCCTGTGGGACTACGCCCCCAACGGCAAGCGGCAACTGATCACCAGCGGCTACCTGAAGGCTTCACACCGCGAGCTCGACGAGCGCACCACCGAGGGCAACCCGTACCACCCGCACACACGCTCAGTGCCGGTGGAGCCGGGGAAGATCGAGGAATACGTACTGCGGCTCTACCCGTTCGCGAACACCTTCAGGCCGGGCCACCGCCTGGTGGTGGAGCTGTCCAACGACGAACCGCTTGCCGATGAGCACAACGCCCTGCTGCCGCCGGACGCTTTCCACCTTCCGGTGGGGCGGCCCGTCACCCACAAGATCTACCGCGACGCCGCCCACCCCTCCCGGCTGGTCCTGCCGTACACCGCGCGCAAGGGCCTGTAAACAGCGCCCGACGCCGGATCCTGGCTAATCGGCCAGGATCCGGTAGAGAGCGCGGCGGGTTTCGTCGAGCTTCTCGATTGCGGCGGTGCGCTGCTCTTCGGTGGCGGCGCTCCGGAACTGATGGATGACGCCCATCAGCTTCCCCACACTCTGGTGGAACGCCGGCCCGGATCCTTCAGCCTCGGTGTTCCAGGCGTTCTCCAGCTCCTCGGCGTGCTCGGCCACATAGGCCTTCCCGGTATCCGTGAGCGTAAAGTCGGTCCGCCGGCCCTCGCTGAGCGGCGTGATCAGTTCCTCATCCACCAGCTGCTGGAGCGTGGGATAGACGGATCCCGGGCTGGGCCGCCACGCACCCGAGGTTTTCTCGGCGATGGTCTTGATCAGGCCGTAGCCATTGGAGGGGGCTTCAGCCAGAAGTGACAGGATCGCCCAACGGACGTCGCCCCTGGCGGCCCGCCGGAAACCTGGTCCGAACCCGGGGCCAAAGCCTCCGCCGGGCCCGAACCCCGGCCCGAATCCGCCGCGCGGCCCAAATCCCGGGCCAAAGCCTGCGCCGCGGTGCCCGTGCGGCCCGCGCCGGCCTCTTCCGCGCCCGAACTTTCCCCGCCCGAAGGGGGGTTCCAAACACTTGTCATCGTGAATGCCTTTCATGGTGGCATCGTCCCTTCGCTCATGTGATTTTCGTGATCAGTTTTCGCACCGGTGAACCTATCACCGACAGTTAAAGATATATCGGTAAATCGGGGGACGGCAAGGGTCGGCAGGGGTCCCCGGGCCAAGAATTTTCCGCGAAGCCAACAGTTCAGCAGGCATCTGGATGCGGCAGGTTCAGCGGCGTATCCTGATCACACGTCGCAAGCTTGAGGGCTGAAGAATGGCGAAGAAAAGGAAGCACGGGCACCGCCTGGCGGGGACCCTGGGAAGGATCCTCGGTTTCTTTACTGCGAGCGCATTGTGCGGCGTCCTTGCCGCCAGCCTGGTGGCCCCGGCCGTCGCCGCCGCAGGCCTGGGGGTCAGCACCTCCATCGGATTCTTTGACAGCCTCCCCGAGGAACTCACGGTCCAGCCGCCGTCGCAAACCACCAGGGTGCTCACGTCCGATGGTCAGACGATCGCCACGTTCTACGCCGAAAACCGGGTCCGGGTCCCGCTGGCCAACATGTCTCCGTTCATCAGGGACGGCATCGTGGCCATCGAGGACAGCCGCTTTTACGAGCACGCCGGCATTGACCCCCAGGGCATCCTCCGGGCGTTCCTGTCCAATGTGACGTCCGGGGGCAAGCAAGGGGCGTCCACCATCACCCAGCAGTACGTCACCAATGTCATCAACGAAGCGCGGCTGTCCCAGGACAAGGGCAACGAGGTCATCCTCAGCGGCCAGAAGGACATGGGCGACAAACTGCGGGAGATGAAGCTGGCCGTCGCGCTGGAGAAGAAGTTCACCAAGGACCAGATCCTGGAGGGCTACCTGAACATCGTCTTCTTCAACAGCGACGCCTTCGGTGTGGAAGCAGCTTCCCGCTATTTCTTCAGCACCACCGCCAAGGATCTGACGCTTCCGCAGGCGGCCTTGCTCGCCGGGCTGGTCAATAGCCCCACGTTCTACAACCCCGCAGTTAACCCGGAGAACTCGAAGGGCCGCCGCAACCAGGTGCTCGACGAGATGCTCAAACACCGCAAAATCACCCAGGCCCAGCACGATGAAGCTGCGGCCGCCCCCATAGAGCTGAAGATCACGCCGGAGCGGCAGGGGTGCGCCAATGCGGCCATGGCACCCTATTTCTGCGATTACATCTCGCACCTGATCCTCAATAACCCCGCCTACGGGTCGAGCCTGCTCGAGCGGCAGCGGAGGCTCTACCGCGGGGGGCTCACCATCACCACCACCCTGGACAGCAGGCTGCAGGCCGCCGCACAGGCACAGGTGGATGGCACTGCGGGGCCCAACCCGGACCATTGGGGGGCAGCCCTGGTGACGGTTCAACCTGGCACCGGGAAGATCCTGGCCATGGCACAGAACACGGTATTCCTGCCCGCGGACGGAAAGTTCGACACCCAGCTGAATTTCAACGTTGACGCCAAGGACCCTCAAGGCAATGACCTTAACGGCGCCGGCGGCTTCCAGCCAGGGTCAACAATGAAGCCGTTTACCTTTGCTGAATGGCTCAACGAAGGCAAGTCCATGACTGCCGTGGTGGACGCGTCCCGGCGGGTGTATCCGCTGGGTTTCCCGTGGCGGTCCAGCTGCGGAAAAGTTCTGGGGGCCTACAGCACGGCGCAGAACAACCCGCAGCTGGGCGCCGCGGACGACCTGCAGAACGCGGAGGACGGCTTCTACCGCCCCATGCCGGTCAACTATGGGCTGTACAACTCCATTAACACTGCAACGTTCGCCGCGGCCGCCCAGCTGGACTTCTGCGGTATCCAGAAGATGGTGGACGCCGTGGGCCTTCATAGCGGGCTGGACGGTGCCCAGATCAACATGCACCAGTTGGGCAACCTGCTCGGTGCCACCGGCGTGGCGCCGCTCCATCTGGCCAACGCCTTTGCCACCTTCGCCAATGACGGCAAATACTGCGCCCCCGTGGCGCTGGTCGATGTCACAGACGCGGCCGGCGGCAAGCTCCCGGCGCAACCCAGCGAATGCCGCGATGCCGTCAAACCCGACGTGGCACGCGGGGTCAACGCGGTACTGCAGGATGTGCTGACCAAGGGCTCCGGCGTCTGGATCAACCCGAAGGTCCATGACAAGCGGCCCACGGCGGCCAAGACCGGCACCTCCAACAACAATGGCTCCACGTGGGTGGTGGGCTACACCTCGGGCCTGGCCACCGCGTCGTTCTTCGGGGATGCGCTGGAGGGCCAGAAGCGTTCGGGCCAGAACGTGACCATCAACGGAACCTTCTACCCCCGGCTGGACGGCTGGATGATCGCCGGGCCGCAATGGGCCAATTACATGGTGCAGGTAACGCCGCTGTATCCGGCAAACCCGTTCCCGCCGCCGCCGGCATCCATGACCAAACCGTAGCGCCCACTCAGGTAGTGCTGCGCCAGGTAGGACTGCGCTAGGTAGGACTGCGCTAGGTAGAACTGCGCTAGGTGGTACCGCGCCAGAGGCGCCGCCACCAGGACGGCTTAGGCTCCGGTTCGGGCACAGCCGCCGCGGCACGGGATGCCCGGCGCTCGTGCCAGCGGGCCACCTCGGCGTCCACGTCCCGGGTTTTCGTGATGACCGGAGGCCCGCCCTGGAGTTGGCGGCGGGCGTCGATCACCCGGGCGTTGAAGTCAGCCACCATGTCGCGGACCTGCTTTTCGGTGAACAGGGCATCGAGCCGGCCGTCCAGCCCGGCGTCCTCAGTGCGCAGAAGGATGGCTTTGGGCCCGAGTCCGCTGAGATTCTCCCGCTGGATCAGCCCCTTAACCCACCAGTCAGGATCGTAAGCCTCCCCCAGCCCCGGAATGGGTTTCCCCGCATACTTGAGGTTGTCGAACTTGCCCTGCGCCATGGCATCCCGGATCAGGTATTCCACCCGGCGGGCATCGTCCACCTTCTTGCGCTTTTCCCGTTCCCGCGCCTCGGCCGCTTCAAGTGCGGCCTCCTCTTCGGCGCTGATGCCGGCGCCGCGGTAGGACCGCAGCTCGGCGGCCCGCTCCAGCCGGCGCCGGAAGGATCCCGTCCCGCCGCTCATAAGACTGCCGCTCCCTCCGCGCCGACCCCCACGGCGCCACTCACCGCCGAACGGGGGCCCGGCATCCACCCCGCCCGCCTGCCCATCAGGATCACAAAGCCAGCATACTTTTCCAGCCGGAGGCGGTGAAGATGCGCCATTGCATTTATGAGTGGCCGGACGCGGTGCCGAAGGGCAACTCCGGGTGTGAGCGTGCGATGCTTCGAAGACCACTGACGAGATGAGGACCCCGATGAACACCCCGGCTGCCGGCCCCGACACCCCCGCCCTCACACTGTTCTGCGCCTTTGCGCTGAAACAGGCAGTGGAGCAAACCATCCTTCCCGCATACATCGCAGCGGGCGGCCACCCGGTGGAGGCAGTCTATGAACCCACGTTCAGGCTGCTGACCAGGATCGAGGCCGGCGCCCGCCCGGATGTGATGGCAAAATCACCGGCACCCTCGCGGACCTGGCTGCAGCGCACATCGTGACCGGGCTCCGCCCCCTCGCCCGGACAGGGGTGGGCGTGGCCGTTCCGCCGGACGCGCCGGTTCCGGACATCAGCACCGTGGATGCCTTTGTCAGCGCCGTGACCAGCGCCCGCTCGGTGGCCTATTCCCGCAGCGGCCCGAGCGGCATCTACTTCGCCGGACTGCTGGAAGGGCTGGGGATTGCCGGAGAGGTGAAGGCCAGGGCCACCGTGGTTGACTCCGGGCCCACCGCAGCGGCGCTCCTGGACGGCCGCGCGGACCTTGCCATCCATCAACTCAGCGAGCTGATCCTGGTTCCCGAGGCCACTGTTGTCGGCCCGCTTCCGGAGGACATCCAGGAGTACACCGACTTCTCCACAGCGCTGGGGGGCGTATCCCTGGCGGCGGGAGGCCAGGAGTTGCGTGCGTTCCTGCACGGCCCCGAGGCGCGCTCAGCCTGCGCGGCAAACGGACTGGAAGTATTTTCCGAAAAAGCTTGACGGTTCAACTTTATAGATCTATATTTAGTTGTAGCTTCAAGTAGTAATCCTCAAGCAGAACAGAATCTGATGCAAAACTTCCTCGCCCGCCTTTTCGGAAAGAAGAACACCATGACTGACATCACCATCATTGGCAACGGCAACATGGCCCGCGGCATCGCCAGCCGCGCCATCGCAGCAGGAAAGAAGGTCGAAATCCTCGGCCAGGACGCCGCCAAGGCGCAGGCTCTCGCCAACGAACTCGGCGCAGACGTCAGCTTCGGCACCACGGCCGGCGCCCCGCAGGGCAGCATCGTGGTCCTCGCCGTCCCGTTCGATGCGGCCAAGGCTGTTGTCAGCGCCTACGGCGACCAGCTCGCCGGCAAGACGGTGGTGGACATTACCAACCCCGTGAACTTCGAAACCTTTGATTCCCTCGTGGTGGAGCCGGGTTCCTCGGCTGCCGAGGAGATCGCGGCACTGGCCCCGGCCGGGGTCAACGTCGTCAAGGCGTTCAACACCACCTTCGCCAGCACCCTGGTGGCGGGCGAGTCCGGCGGTAAGCCGCTGGACGTCTTCATCGCCGGTGACAACGCCGAGGCCACCCAGGCCGTCAGCAGCTTCGTCAGCGCCGCGGGCATGCGCCCCCTGGTAGTGGGCCCGCTCAAGCGCTCCCGTGAACTCGAGGGCTTCCAGTTCGTCGTCATGACCGTGCAGGCCAACCCGGCGTTCGCGGACTTCAACTGGGACACCGGGCTCGCCATCACCAAGTAGCCAAACCCAAAAGCAAGGGCACGACGCGCGGGACCTCCCGCCGTCGTGCCCTTCCTTTTTGTTCCGGAAGCTGAGGCGCCGGAACACGAGACGGGCCCGGGGCTTGCCCTCCGGGCGCCCGGCAACCTGGTTAGGGGCTGCTAAAGCTGCGGAAGCACCTGGTCCCGGACCTGCCTTCGGAGGATCTTGCCCAGCATGGAACGTGGCATGTCCTGGATTTCCACAATGCGGCGGGGCACCTTGTACCCGGCCAAGTGCTCCCGGCAGTGGGCGCGCAGGGCTTCCTCATCCAGTGCTGTGCCCGGTTCGAGTTCAACGGCCGCCGCGACCAGTTCGCCGCCGCGTTCCAGCGGTTTGCCGATCACGGCCGCGTCCTTCACGTCCGGATGGAGCCGCAGGACGGATTCCACCTCACTGGGCGAGACGTTGAACCCGCCCGTGATGATCAGCTCCTTCGCACGGTCCACCACGGTGGCAAAACCGTCCGCATCGACCGTGACAATGTCTCCGGTCCGCAGCCAGCCATCGGCAGTCAGCGTTTTGGCCGTTTCCTCCGGGTTGTTCCAATAGCCTTTGAAGACCTGCGGGCCCCTGATCAGCAGCTCACCCTGCTGGCCGGGCGCCACCTCAGTGCCGGGGTCATCGAGCTCCACCACCTTCATCAGGGTGGACGGGAACGGGACGCCGATGGTCCCCGGCCGCCGGCTCGGGTGGAAAGGGTTGCCCAGCGCTACCGGTGAGGATTCGGTCATCCCGTAGCCCTCCACCAGCAGGCCCCCGGACACGGACTCCCAAAGTTCCACCACGTGGTCCGGCAGGTTCATGGCCCCGGAGATGCAGTACTTGCAGCTGCGCAGCGAAACCCCCTTTTCCCTCGCCGCCATCGCGGTCCGTTCGTAGATCGGCGGCACCGCGCAGTAGACGGTGGCCGGCGACTTCTTCATGGCTGCGAGCACCAGGTCAGTGTCGAACTTGGGGAAGAGCACCAGCAGCCCCTGCTTGCGGATGCCGAACGTCAGGTACAGGGTCATGCCGAAGGCGTGGAACATCGGCAGGATGGCGTAAAGGATCTCCTTGCCGTACTCGGCGCCCTGCATCCAGGCCTCCCCCTGGAGGGCGTTGGCGTAGAGGTTGAAGTGGGTGAGCATGGCGCCCTTGGGCCTGCCCGTCGTCCCGGAGGTGTACTGGATGACCGCCAGATCCTCCACCGCGGGCCCCGGGTGGGCGGGGTCAATCCGGCCGTGGTCCAGGAGGTGCTTCCACGGCATGGTACCGGGAGCCGGGGCCGTCAGGGACGCCCTGGTGTCACGCAGCTTCCCCACGGGCAGGCCCAGCGCCAGGCGTTTGATGGCGGGGAACGCCGCCAGGAGGTTGACCGAGACAACATGGTCAATCTCGATGTCGGCCGGAAACTCCCGGATGGCAGCGGCCGCCTTGTCCCATGTAATGACCACCCTCGCCTGGTGGTCCTCAAACTGGTGGCGGAGCTCCCGCGAGGTGTACAGCGGGTTGTGCTCCACCACCACCGCGCCCAGTCGGAGTACGGCATAGAAGGCAACCACATGCTGGGGACAGTTCGGCAGGATCAGGGCCACACGGTCCCCGGCCCGGACGCCCAGCAGCCGGAGGCCTTCGGCGGCACGGTCCACCTGCTCCCCGAGTTCCGCATAGCTGGTGCGCCGGCCGAAGAACTCCAGCGCCGGGCGAGTGCCGGCTTCGGCCACGGAGCGTTCCAGCATGGCCGTCAGGGACTCTGTCGGCAGCTGAATCTCTGCCGGCACGCCGGGCTGGTAGTTCTTCACCCACGGCTGCACATCCACGTCTTCCACGGCTTCAGGCCTGCCCGAAACTGAGCACTCGCCCCGCCGCGGTCCAGCCAGAGGCCAGGAAGCGGTCGGCCTCGTCCGGGTCCACAATGAGGATCAGTGTGCGGGCACCGTGAAGGAAGGCTTCCTCGGCGAGGGTTGCCAGCAGAGCCGGCTCGTACGCGTCCCTGTCCTGCGCGGTCTCGAACCTGAGGTTGCCGATGACCGCGGCCTGCTCCCCGACACTGATGCGGCCGCCGCCCACGGGATGGTCGAACACGGAGATCTCGGCGACGTCGTAGTCCTCCATGGGAGCCGAAGCCACCTGGGCATTTTCCGGAAGGGAGTGGGCCGCGGCGATCTCGGCCGTGGCGGCCGTCAGGAAGAGGTAATCGCCCAGGAGCGGGAGTCCCCCCTCCTGGGCTTGGGTCCGCGCCTCGGAATCATCGGCTTCCGCGGGGACAAAAACAGCGGAACCGTTGGCGGCGGGCCCGGCGCCGCGGACACGGCTCCACAGCACGGCCCATTCGTTGAGATGATCCGGCAATTCAGACATGTGGCGCTCCTCGGCTCGACGGCGGCGGTTCACGTTGATTCTTGCACCACCGGCCCGCCGCCGCTAAAAAGCGCTTTGGCCGCCCCTGCGCCGGGCCCTGCCGGCGGCTAAACCGCGCGGGCAGATGCCGCGAGGATGGCGTCGATCTGGCCTGCGGCCTCCTTGAGGCCTTCCTCCATGCCCATCTTGACCATTTCCTCCATCTGTTCTTCGGATTCGAAGGTGGACAGGATGGTCATCCGGGTGCGGCCGCCGATGTCTTCGAGGTCCACGGCTGCATGGGCGGTTCCCATGGCGTCCACGGGCGCGCCGGACTCGTCAGCGAAGCCGTCATCGAACTCGAGCTTCCGCGGCGCCTCGATGGCGGTGAACCGCCACCACCCGCGGGGCTTCTCGCCTTCAGGGGTGGTCATGTAATAGTCGGCCTTCCCTCCGGGCTGAAAGTCGAACCGGTCAAACGTGGCCGGATAGTTGGGCGGCCCCCACCAGCGCTCAAGCTGCCGGGGGTCTTCCCAGACCTGCCAGACGCGGTCGACGGCGGCGTCGAACTCCGCGACGAGCGTGAGACTGAGTGCCTCGAGATTCTTGGTGGTACCGATAACAGGCATTGCCGTACCTTCCTATCCTTCAGCCAGAATGTCCGCGATCCGCCCGGCGCGCTGCCGCCAGATCGCCTCGTACTCATCAAGCAGCCGGCGGGCCTTCTGCAACCCTTCGTGATTGCCCCGCACGATCTGCTCCCTTCCGCGCTTTTCCTTGGCGACAAGGGATGCGCGCTCCAACACCGCCACGTGCTTCTGGACGGCGGCGAAACTCATGGCATAGAGCGCAGCAAGGCCGGAGACGGAGTACTCCGCGACGGTCACCCGCCGGACGATGTCACGGCGGGTTCCGTCCGCGAGGGCCTGGAACAGGCGGTCAACGTCCGCATCACTGAGCTGATCTACAACCATTTGGTTGTACGATACGCCGGGCGCTCCGGGAGTGTCAACGGGTTCCTCCCCGGACCGTCTCCACGAGAGTGCACTTGGCGCTGGTCCCGGGGCGGAACACTGCCGCGAAGTGCACTCTCGGCGAAGCCCGGCAGGCCAATCTTTTGCAGGCGGTCCTGTCCCACGACCGTGAGTGGATCGACATTTTCCTCTACTGAGCACCTCATAACGAACGTGCAATCGATCACACTTTCGCCTTTTCGGTTGTCAAATTCGCGGCTCACCATGAACCATGAATAGGGGGCTATGCTCCCCGCACACCTGAATCAGCAATCCTCACCGACGAGGATGCGGCCGCTTCAAGGATGACCTGGCCGTCAACTGCATGAGCGAAAGTAATGACAATGACGTTTGAATCCCACCACTCTGTGTCCCTCAAAATCTGGGACCGGTCCGCGATTGAGCACACTCTTGACGCAGCAGCGCAGGACCTCTCCGCCAAGGCGAACACCACCAAATGCCGCATTGCCGTCCACGCCAGCGGCCCCAACACCTTCACGCTGAGCGTCCGCAGCGACGACCACCAGCTCGTCACAGCCTAAGGCTCAGCACCAAAACAGAAGCGGGCGATCGCAGGAACCTCCTTTGGTTCCGGCGATCGCCCGCTTCTGTTTGAGGCCCGCGGGGCGTCGGGGGGATAGTTGGATCACACTGGCATGCCGACTCCCGGAGAGAGGAGTATGGTGAAGCTTAGTGCATGCAAATGCATGAATATGACGGATCGACGAAGGAGAATGCCCCATGGAGGCATGACAGTTCAACGGCACCAACAAACCACTGGAACTCAACGAGGTAGCAGAGCCGACGGCCGGTCCCGGCCAGGTCGTCGTCAGCGTCAAGGCCGCCGGGGTGTGCCACTCCGACGTCACCGCCCTTGATGATGCCGGCTGGATGCCGCTGTTCCCCGAACTCCCCCGCACCATGGGCCACGAAAATGCCGGCGTCATCACCGAAGTCGGCGAAGGCATGGACCACTGGAAGGTCGGCGACCGCGTGGGCCTCTCCCCCGTGATGAGCGACGGCGACGCCCTCGGCTACGGCAAATGGGACGGCGGCTTCGGCCCCAAGCTGCTCGCCACGGACGACAACCTGGTCAAGCTGCCGGACGAGGTCACTTTTGAACTCGGCGCGATGGCGACGGACGCCGGCCTTACCGCGTACCACGCCGTCATGGCCGTGGGCGGAGCCAAGGCAGGCATGAAGGTGGGTGTGATCGGCCTCGGCGGCCTCGGGCACATCGGCGCCCGCGTTGCCGTCATCGCCGGTGCGGAGGTCTACGGCGCTGAAGTTAATCCGGAGACCCAGAAGCTCGCTGACGAGATCGGCCTGGCCGGCGTCGCGGACTCCATCGAGGCTTTCAAGGACAAGAAGCTGGACCTGATCGTTGACTACGCAGGCTTCGGCACCACCACGGCCGCCGCGCTTGAGACGCTCGCCGAGTTCGGCACGCTGGTGCAGGTGGGCATGGGCCGCCTCGAAGCCACCATCAACACCTACCCGCTGATCGTCAACCAGCTCTCCATCAAGGGTTCCAAGTCGGGCACCAAGGAGGACCTCGAGAACCTCTACGCCCTGATGAAGTCGGGCCAGCTGAACCCGCCGATGAACCTCATCACCCAGGCGGACATTCCGGAGGCAATCGACAAGCTGCGCAAGGGCAGCGTTGTGGGCCGCTTCATCGCAAAATACGAGGACTAAGTTCCCCAGCACCTCAGGCAAAACTGAAGCGGACGACGCCGGTACGGCGTCGTCCGCTTCTTTTTGTTGGGGGTTCTTTTGTCCGCCTACAGGGCAGGTTCGCGGCGCAGCGCTGAAGCCTGGTCTCCCTCAGCCTCTCCCGCTGCCGCGGCAACCGAGTTGCGCACCAGCAAAGTGGCCAGGGCGGCGAGGACCAGCGGCACAGCCAGTGTCATGAAGTACCCGGAGGCGCCGAACCCGGCGAGGATGAGCCCGCCGAGGGCCGAGCCCACAATCGAGCCGAGCCGGCCGATCCCAATGCCCCAGCCGGTGGCCGTGGCGCGCAGCTGCGTGGGGTAAGCGTTCGCGATCAGGTAGTTCAGGGCCAGCTGCTGGCCGCCGATGCCGAAGCCGGCCAAGCCGATCAGGATGAACACCAGGGCGAAGTTGGAACCGGCCAGCCCCAGGCCCAGCGCCACAAGGATGCCGGCACCGAACATGACCAGCAGCAGCTTCCGCGCGTTGACCTTGGGCAGGATGATGGACAGCGGGATTGCAAAGAGGATGAACGCGCCGTTGACGGTCACGGTACCCATGGCGGCCTGCGAAGCTGCCAGACCCAGCGTTTTCAGGGCCGTGGGCATCCAGAGGAGCAGCAGGTACCAGGCAATCCAGTTCAACAGGTAAGTGGCAAACACGGCGATGGTGACCATCCGGTACTTCGCGGAGAACAGTGCGGAGACGGAGCTCTTCTCTTCCTTCCTGTCCTCGGTGACCAGCTCAACGTCCGGGTCCACCGGCTTTCCGGAGACGGCTGCCATGATCTTGCGTGCCTCAGCCAGCGCAGCAGGCGTGCGCTTGGTGGCGAGGAACACCGGGGATTCGGGGAGCAGCTTGAGGCACACCAGGAGCAGCGCCAGCGGAAGCACGCCGCCCACCAGGAAGATGCCGCGCCAGCCCATGACCGGAAGCCAGGCCGCAGCCACCAGGCCGCCAAGCAGTGCACCGCCCGGAAGGCCAAGCAGCACCAGGGTCATGAACGTGCCGCGGCGGGCCTTCGGGCTGAATTCGGCCGTCAGGGCAAGGAGTGCCGGTGTTGCGCCGCCCATTCCCAGGCCGATCAGGAAGCGCAGGACGATGATCTGCTCCAGCGTCTGTGCGAAGCCGCCGGCCAGGGAGAAAACGCCGAACAGGACCAGGGCCAGCAGAATGGTCTTCTTGCGGCCGATCCTGTCGCCGAAGGTTCCCAACGTCATGGCCCCGGCGCACATGCCGATGGTGCTGGCCGTGATGACCCAAGTCATGTCGGTGGCCTGCAGGCCGAAGTCGTCGGCTATGGCCGGGCCAATGAAGGCGATGGATTGGGTATCGAACCCGTCCAGCAAGGCGATCACGAAGCACAGCGCCACGACGGACCAGCGCTTCACCCCCATGGGCGTGTTGTCGATAACGTCCTGGACATTATAGGCAGCTTTAGTCAACGTTGACTCTCTTTCACATGTTTCTGGGCATGGGAGCCCATCCGGGCTTGGGTAGCCGAGGAGTTGAGGTTGGCGGACAACTGCAACAGGCGTCGGTTGTGCCTGGCATCACGTCCGCGACATCGGCAACCTTAGGGTAAAAATTGAGCAATCAAAAATACTGATTCATGTTCTATTGAGAGCTTTTACCTATGAATTCTGTGGACTTGCGGGAATGCTCCGTTTGGCGGCCTGGCGTGGCAGCAACAGACGCGGTGGCCGGCCGGTTACATATGCTGAAGCCATGCAGCTTGAACAGTTCAATTCGGGTGGCCGCGCGGAGGCTGCCGATTTCCTCCGCCCTTGCCTGGACATCCCGCGCTGGATCGACGAGCTGGTCGCAGGACGGCCGTATTCCAGTCCCGACGAGCTTCTGGCAACGGCCGGGTCCGCCGCGAATCCGTTCACGCGCGCGGAAATCGACGGGGCTCTCGCCCATCACCCGCGGATCGGTGAGCGGGCGCAGGGCGACAGCGCGGGAGCGCGGCTGGCCAGGGCGGAGCAGGCGGCGCTGGGGGCGGCCGATGAAGCCGTCGCCGAGGAGTTGGCCGAGGGCAACCGGCTCTACGAGAAGAAATTCGGGCAGGTCTTCCTGATCCGCGCCGCCGGCCGCAGCCGCGCGGAGATCCTCGCCGCCCTCAACATCAGGCTCACCCACACGGCAGAACAGGAACAATCCATCATTGGGCAGCAGCTGCGGGAAATCGCAGTGCTCCGGCTCGAAGGACTGATCAGCATATGAGCACTTCCCACGTCACCACGCACGTCCTTGACACCGGTTCCGGCCGGCCGGCAAAGGACGTCCCGGCATCCCTGCACAGGCTTGAGGACGCAGGCTGGACCAGGATTGCCGAGGGCATGACGGATTCGGACGGACGCGTCAAAGAACTGGGGCCGGCGCGCCTGCCGTCGGGGACCTACCGTCTGACCTTCGACACCGGAACGTACTTCGCCGCCAGCGGCACCGAAGCGTTCTACCCCGAGGTGACGCTCACCTTCAGCGTGGGCTCCGAGGAGCACTACCACGTGCCGCTTCTGCTCAGCCCGTTCGCGTATTCCACCTACCGCGGCAGCTGAGCTGCCTATTGCCCGCTACCAGCGCGGGTGGATGGCTTCGCGGAAGTAGTGGTCATAGATCCAGAGGACGCCGGCGTCGAACTCTTCCGTAATATCCACGGCAGCCGCTGCCGCGTTCGCCCTCGCCTGGTCTGCGTTCCGGGCGCCGGGAATCACCGTTGTGACGCCGTCCTGCGCAGTTATCCAGGCGATGGCCGCCTGGGCGGAGGTGGCGCCGGCAGGGATCAGCTGTTCAAACTCGGCCACGGCTTTGAGGCCCAATTCGAAGTCGACCCCCGCGAACGTCTCCCCGACGTCGAAGGCAGCACCGTTGCGGTTGTAGTTCCGGTGGTCGTTCTCCGCGAAGGTAGTTTCCTTCGTGTACTTGCCCGAGAGCAACCCGGATGCGAGCGGCACCCGTGCGATGACGCCAACGTTTGCGGCCTTCGCGGCGGGGAGAACCTCATCCAGGGGCTTGAGCCGGAACGCGTTCAGGATGATCTGGACGGAGGCGGTCCCCCCGTGGCGGATTGCTTCCAGCGCCTCATCCGTGCGCTCCACGCTGACGCCGTAGTTGCGGATGGCACCCTCGGACACCAAGGTGTCCAACGCGTCATAAACTTCGGCGCTGCTATAAACCGGCGTGGGCGGGCAGTGCAGCTGGACCAGGTCCAGGGTGTCGGTGCCCAGGTTCCGGCGCGACCGGTCCACCCACTGCCGGAAGTTGGCCAGGGTGTAATTCTCCGGCTGCTGGTCCACGCGGCGGCCCATCTTGGTGGCCACGGTGATCTCCAGGCCCGGATTGTCCGCGAGGAACTTCCCGATGGCCTGCTCGCTCCTGCCGTCCCCATAGACATCAGCCGTGTCAAAGAAGGTGACCCCGGATTCCACGGACGCTGCCAGAATGGCCTGGGCCTCCGCCTGGTCAACGTTGCCCCAATCGGCGCCGAGCTGCCAGGTGCCGAGTCCCACGACGGAGACGTTACGTCCGGTCTTGCCTAAAATCCGCTGTTCCATCCCTCGACTATAGGGCCGGGGACACGCGGGACGGCGAAGCTCTGGCTTTCCGTTGTGCACGCGGCAAGGATGGAGCATGGACGGAATTAGGGTAGTCGTCAACGGGCAGCCCCGCGACTGCAGCAGCGCCAGCCCGCACACCTCGCTTCTTGACTGGCTGCGTGCAGAAGGCCTGACCGGTGCCAAGGAAGGCTGTGCCGAGGGTGAATGCGGGGCCTGTGCAGTCCTGGTGGCGCGGCCGGACGGCCCCGATCACAGCCGGTGGACTTCGCTGAATTCGTGCCTGCCGGCCGCCCTCGCTTTCGACGGCCAGGAAATCATCACCGCGGAAGGCCTGGGCACCGTGTCCGTCCCGGGCGCTGCCCGGGAAGACCTTCATCCTGTGCAGCAGGAAATGGCGGACCGGGGCGGGTCGCAATGCGGATACTGCACTCCGGGCTTCATCTGCTCGATGGCGGCCGAGTACTACCGGCCGGACCGGAACCCGGCACGGGAGGGTGCGCAGGCGCATTCGCAGCAGGAAACAGGAACCGAAGCCGTAGGCGAAGAGCATGCCACCGTCCATGAATGCGGGCCCAACGGCTTTGACCTGCACGCCCTGAGCGGGAATCTCTGCCGGTGCACCGGCTACCGGCCCATTCGGGACGCCGCCTATGCACTCGGAACCCCGCCGGGCACAGATCCACTGCTCGAAAGGCAGAACCGACCGGCCCCGGCGGCCAAACACACCCGAACGGACGACGGCGCAGGGTTCCTTCGTCCGGGAACGCTGGCCGAAGCCCTCCGGCTCCTTCAAGAGAACCCGGAGGCCAGGCTGGTCGCAGGCGCCACGGACCTTGGTGTCGAGGTGAACCTCCGGCATTCCCGGCCGCCGCTGGTCCTCGCCATCGACCGCCTCGAGGAGTTACGGACGTTAAAGTTCGACGCCGGACACGTCGAGATCGGTGCGGCCCTGACCTTGTCGGAGGCCGAACGCGGCCTTCGCGGCAGGGTGCCGCTTCTTGGCCAGCTGTTTCCCCAGTTCGCTTCGCGCCTGATCCGCAACGCGGCCACCTTCGGCGGGAACCTCTCCACGGGGTCGCCCATCGGCGACTCCGCTCCGGTGCTCCTCGCCCTGGCCGCGCGGGTGGTCCTGGCCTCTACCGACGGCGAACGCGAGGTTCCGCTCTCGGAGTACTACACCGGGTACCGGCAGAGTGTCAGGAAGCCCGGCGAACTGCTCAGCGCAGTGCGGATTCCGCTGCCGCTGGCCGAAAACGCGGCGTTCTATAAGATCGCCAAGCGGCGCTTCGATGACATCTCCAGCGTGTCTGCGGCGATCGCGCTGCAGGTCACGGACGGCACAGTGGCTTCGGCCCGGATCGGCCTGGGCGGAGTTGCCGCCACACCCATTCGTGCCACCGCAACCGAAGAGGCCTTGATGGGCCGGCCGTGGACCGCGGACACGGCGGCCGCGGCAGCTGCCGTGATGGCGGGCGAGGGCACACCGATCGACGATATGCGGGCCAGTGCGCTCTACCGTTCGGCGATGCTGCGGCAGGCGCTGCTGAAGTTCCATGCCGAACATGCTCCTGTGGAGGTGGCGTGATGAAATCCCTTGCCGAGCGCCCCGTCAACCCCGTCGTAGGGGTCCCGGTGTCCCACGAGAGTGCAGCGGCCCACGTGACGGGCACCGCCCTCTACACTGACGATCTGGTGGTCCGATCCCGGAATGTCCTGCATGCCTGGCCGGTCCAGGCACCGCACGCCCATGCGCGGGTCGTAGCGCTGCAGACCCAGCCCGCGCTCAAGGTTCCCGGCGTGGTTAAGGTGCTGACGGCGTCGGACGTTCCGGGCATCAACGACTCCGGCACCAAACACGACGAACCGCTCTTCCCCGGCGAGGTCCTGTTCCACGGCCAGGCGGTGTGCTGGGTCCTCGCCGAGTCCTTGGAAGCGGCGCGGCTGGGCGCTGCTGCTGTGACCGTTGAGTACCAGCCGTTGCCGTCGCTGCTGACACTCACCGAAGCCATTGCCGCGGAAAGCTTCCAGGGCAACCAGCCAACCGTTGCCCGGGGTGAGCCGGACCAGGCCCTGGCGGACGCGGCTCACCGGTTCAGCGGCGAGTTCGAGTTCGGCGGCCAGGAGCACTTCTACCTGGAGACCCAGGCGTGCCTCGCCTACATCGATGAGGGCGGACAGGTCTTTGTCCATTCGAGCACCCAGCATCCGTCCGAGACGCAGGAGATCGTTGCCCACGTGCTGGGGCTTTCCAGCCACCAGGTGACGGTGCAGTGCCTGCGGATGGGCGGCGGCTTCGGCGGCAAGGAGATGCAGCCGCACGGCTTCGCGGCGGTGGCAGCCCTGGGCGCCAGCCTCACCGGCCGGCCTGTGAGGGTCCGCCTCAACCGCACCCAGGACATCACCATGACCGGCAAGCGCCACCCGTTCCACGCCCGCTGGGAAGCCGGATTCGACGGCGACGGGCGCCTCCAGGCGCTCAGGGCCACCATCACCAGCGACGGCGGCTGGAGCCTGGACCTTTCCGAGCCGGTCCTGGCGAGGGCCATGTGCCACATCGACAATGCCTACTACATTCCCAACATTGAGGTCCACGGCCGGGTCGCGAAGACCAACAAAACCTCGCAAACGGCGTTCCGGGGCTTCGGCGGCCCGCAAGGAATGCTGGTGATCGAGGACATCCTGGGCCGCTGCGCGCCGGAATTGGGCCTCGACCCGGGCGAGCTCCGGCGTCGAAACTTCTACGAACCGGGACAAAGCACACCGTACGGCCAGCCCGTCCGGCACGCTGAACGGCTCACCGCGATCTGGGCGTTGCTGCTGGACCGCGCCGAAGTGGCGCGGCGGCGTGAGGACATCGCGGCGTTCAACACAGCGCACCCGAACACCAAGCGGGCCCTGGCCATCACCCCGGTGAAGTTTGGCATCTCGTTCAACCTCACCGCGTTCAACCAGGCCGGGGCGCTGGTCCACGTCTACAAGGACGGGTCCGTCCTGATCAACCACGGCGGCACCGAGATGGGACAGGGCCTGCACACCAAGATGCGCCAGGTGGCGGCCACCGCGCTGGGCGTGCCGCTCGCGTTCATCCGGCTGGCTCCCACCCGCACCGACAAGGTGCCCAACACGTCGGCCACTGCGGCAAGCTCCGGCGCCGACCTTAACGGCGGCGCCGTCAAGAACGCCTGCGAGCAGATCAGTTCGCGGCTGGCGGAGGTGGCCGCCCGGCGGCTGAACATCCACCCGGACGACGTGCGGTTCGAAGCCGGCAAGGTGACGGGGATCGGGTTCCACGACCGTGATCTCAGTTTCGCCGAGGTGGTCCAGGACGCCTACTTCCAGCGCGTTCCTCTCTGGGCGGCCGGTTTCTACCGGACCGAGGGGCTGCATTGGGACAGCACCCGGATGCAGGGCGAGCCGTTCAAATACTTCAGCTACGGCGCGGCGGTCACCGAGGTGGAGGTGGACCGTTTCACGGGCGCCTACCGGCAGCTGCGCACAGACATTGTGCACGACGTCGGCGACAGCCTTTCGCCGTTGATCGACGTTGGGCAGATTGAAGGCGGTTTCGTACAGGGAGCGGGGTGGCTGACCCTTGAGGACCTGCGGTGGGACGTGTCCGACGGCGACGGGCGGGGACGGCTGACCACCCAGTCGGCCAGTACGTACAAGCTGCCGAGCTTCTCCGAAATGCCGGAACAGTTCAACGTGCACCTCTTCGAACGGGCCACCGAGAGCGGCGTGGTCTACGGCTCCAAGGCTGTGGGCGAACCCCCGCTGATGCTGGCCATCAGCGTCCGGGAGGCATTGCGGGCGGCGGTGGCGGCCTTCGGTCCGGGCGGTATTTCGGTGGAACTGGCGAGTCCGGCAACTCCGGAGGCGGTGTTCTGGGCGATCGAACGGGTCACCGGCTCCCGAACGTCCGCGTCCGGATCAGATGCCGCGTCCGGATCAGATGCCGGGTCAACGCCGGATGCAGCATCCACACCGGTTGCCCCGTCTCCCGCCACCCCGTCTCCAGCCACCCCGTCTCCAATCCCGACGGCGGCGACCTGACATGGACTGGCTGGACGCCCTGCAGCACTTGAGGTCCGCGGGTTTGCCCGGGGTCCTGGCCACCGTGTCCGAGGTGCGCGGCCATGCGCCGCGGGAGGCCGGCGCCAAGATGGTGGTGGGGGCAGAGTCCATCTGGGGCAGCATCGGCGGCGGCAACCTCGAGGCCACCGTGGTGGACCGGGCCAGGGACATGATGGCCCGGGGCCTCACGTCGCCGGAGACCACCGAATTCGCGCTCAACGAGCACGCAGCCACAGAGCACGGCAGGCAGTGCTGCGGGGGAAAGGTGCGGGTGCTGCTCGAACCCTTCCTGTCGCTGCCCACGGTGGCGATCTTCGGCGTCGGGCACGTTGGCTACGAACTGGGCCGCATCCTCTCCCGGATCCCCATGACCCTGTACCTGGTGGATAGCCGCGGGGAACAGCTTGCTGCGGCCCGGCTTGCTGATGTGACCTCGGGTGTGGCCGACGTCCGTGCCGTTCACACCCCGGTTCCCGACTCCTTCATTGGCGACCTTCCGGCGGGCGCGCACGTGTTCATCATGAGCCATGACCATGCCGAGGACTTCCTGCTCTGCCATGCGGCCCTGCGACGGCCGGACCTGGGAAGGGTGGGGCTGATCGGCTCGCGGGCCAAGTGGATCCGGTTCCGGCAAAAGCTGGCCGCGGAAGGATTCACTGACGCGGAGATGGACCGGATCCGGTGCCCGATCGGGCTTCCGGAGGTCAGCGGGAAAGCGCCGGCGGTCATCGCCGTGAGCGCCGCAGCGGACCTGCTCCGCGCCCTGCCGTCCGCCGTTCCGCGCGCCCTGCCGTCCGCCGTTCCGCAGGTCAGCCCATCAGCCAGCCAGTCAACGCCGGGAACCAACTCATGAAGTGGGGAATCTGAATATGAGCAGCAATATCGTCCTCGGCCAGAACCAGTATGGGAAAGCCGAAGTCCGGGTTGTTAAGATCACCCGCGACACCCGCCGCCACGAGATCGAGGACCTGAACGTCACCTCGCAGCTCCGCGGTGACTTCGAAGCCGCGCACCTTGAAGGCGATAACACCCACGTGGTGGCCACGGACACCCAAAAGAACACCATTTATGCCTTCGCCCGTGACGGCATCGGCTCCCCGGAGGCCTTCCTGCTCCGCCTGGGCGAGCATTTCACGTCCAGCTTCGACTGGGTGACGGGCGGCCGCTGGGAAGCGGAATCCTACGGCTGGGACCGCATCCAGGCCCACGGCTCCGGGCACCACCACTCCTTTGTGCGCACCGGCCAGGAGGTCCGCACGGCTGTCCTGGTCCGCGACGGCGCTGCCGCCCACCTGATCTCCGGGCTCACGGACCTCACCGTCCTGAAATCCACCCAGTCCGGGTTTGTGGGCTTCGACCGGGACAAATACACCACGCTCCCGGAAACCACGGACCGTATCCTGGCCACCGACGTTTCCGCACGCTGGCGCTTCAAGACCGGCACCGACTTCACCGCCGTGGACTTCAACAAGAGCTACGCGGACATCAAAGCCCTCCTGCTCGAGGCCTTCACGGAGAAGTACTCGCACGCCCTGCAGCAGACCCTGTTCGACATGGGCGCCAAGGTCCTCGAAGCCCACCCGGAGATCGACGAGATCCGTTTCTCGATGCCCAACAAGCACCATTTCCTGGTGGACCTTTCGCCGTTCGGCCTCGATAACCCCAATGAGGTCTTCTTCGCGGCGGACCGGCCCTACGGCCTGATCGAGGCCACCGTCCAGCGCGACGATACCGTGCCTGCCGACCTTGCGTGGGCCGGCATCACCGGTTTCTGCTAGATTCCAGCCAACCTGACTTCACAGCCTGACCAGCCACGAAAGGACCAGCAATGGCCATCACCCTCACAGACCCGCAGCCGATCGACCGTTCAGAGGAAATCCTTACCTCGGAGGCGCTGGCGTTCATCGACGAACTCCACCAGCGCTTCGCCGGCACCCGGAATGAGCTGCTTGCCGCCCGCCGGACCAAGCGGCAGCGGGTGGCCGAGACCGGGAAGCTGGATTTCCTGCCGGAAACCCGGGACGTGCGCGACGGCGACTGGAAAGTAGCGCAGGCACCCGCAGCGTTGCAGGACCGCCGGGTGGAAATGACCGGCCCCGCGTCACCTGCCAAGATGGCCATCAACGCCCTGAACTCCGGCGCCAAGGTGTGGCTGGCCGACATGGAGGACGCCAGCACACCCACCTGGGGCAACGTCATTGACGCCGTCCTGAACCTCCGCGACGCCGCCCGCGGCACCCTCAGCTACACCGCACCCGAAGGCAAGGAATACACCCTCCGCACCGACGCCCCGCTCGCCGTGGTGGTCATGCGCCCGCGCGGCTGGCACCTGCCGGAGAAACACGTCCTGCTCGACGGCGAACCCGCCGTGGGTGCGCTGGTGGACTTCGGCCTGCACTTCTTCCACGTGGCCAAACAGCTGATCGAAAACGGGCAGGGACCATACTATTACCTGCCCAAAATGGAGAGCCACCTTGAAGCCCGGCTCTGGAACGAGGTCTTCGTCTTCGCCCAGGACCACCTTGGCATCCCGCAGGGCACCATCCGCGCCACCGTCCTGATCGAAACCATCCCGGCCGCCTTCGAAATGGACGAGATCCTCTACGAACTCCGCGACCACGCCTCAGGCCTGAACGCCGGCCGCTGGGACTACCTGTTCAGCATCATCAAGTACTTCCGCGACGCCGGCGAACAGTTCGTCCTCCCGGACCGCGCCTCCGTGGCCATGACCGCCCCGTTCATGCGCGCCTACACCGAACTGCTGGTCAAGACCTGCCACAAGCGCGGCGCCTTCGCGATGGGCGGCATGGCGGCCTTTATCCCCAACCGCAAGGAGCCCGAGGTCACGGCCGCCGCGTTCGAGAAGGTCCGCGCGGACAAGACCCGGGAGGCCAACGACGGTTTCGACGGTTCCTGGGTGGCCCACCCGGACCTCGTGTCCACCTGCCAGGAGGTGTTCGACTCCGTGCTGGGCGACCCGGAAAAGGGCGGCCGCCCCAACCAGCTGGACAGGCAGCGGCCAGACGTTTCCGTGACGGCCGATGAGCTGCTGGACATTGCTTCAGCAGGCGGCCAGGTCACCGAGGCGGGCCTCCGCCTGAACCTGTATGTCGCCGTCGCCTACACCGCGGTATGGCTGTCCGGCAACGGCGCCGTGGCCATCCACAACCTGATGGAAGACGCCGCCACCGCGGAGATTTCCCGCTCACAGGTCTGGCAGCAGATCCGGAACAAGTCCGTCCTGGCAGACACCGGAAACACCGTCACGCGCGAACTGGTGGAGCAGATTCTGGGTGAGGAAACGGAACGGCTGCGGGGGGAGGTCGGCGAGGAAGCGTTCACGGGTTACTACGAGCCCGCCAGCCACCTGATCAGAAGCATTTGCCTGTCCGAGGAGTACACCGATTTCCTTACCGAGCCCGCCTACGAGCTGGTGGATTAGGGTATGGCGGTGTCCCCCACACCTGCACTGTCCGCGGCGGACATCGCGCACATCGATTCCCGGCTGGCGGCCACGGACGAACTGCTGGAGCGGAACTACCCTGGCGACGACGGCTCCCGCCAGCCCGTGCACACGGTGTACGTGCCCGCGGACCGGTTCACGCCGTCGCTCGCGGCCGACTGGGGTGCGCAGGCGCTTGCGACCGCGGCAGCACACGGGGGCCTGACCCGGTTGGGGCAGTTGCTGGGCCAGGACACCGGCCTGGCTGCGGCAGTGGCCGCGCGGGTGGAAACGAAGCTGGAACGCGAACCGATCGAGGATCTGCGCCTGGACTTCGAGGACGGCTACGGCCACCGCGGGGACGGGGCCGAAGATGCCGACGCCGTTGCTGCCGCCAACGCGGTGGCTGCGGCGGTGGCCGCCGGCACGGCTCCCCCGTTCATCGGTATCCGCTTCAAGTGCTTCGAGGCCCCATCCCGCGCCCGGGGTCTGCGGACTCTGGACCTGTTTGTGTCCGGCTTGGCGACCGCCGGAGAACTGCCGGATGGCCTGATTCTGACCCTTCCCAAGGTCAGCACCGTGGCCCAGGTCCAGGCCATGGCCTACGCGGTGTCCCGGCTGGAGGAAGTCCATTCGCTTCCCGCGGGCCGGCTGCGCTTCGAGGTGCAGGTGGAAACACCGCAGCTCATCCTCGGCCCGGAGGGCACCTCCCCTGTGGCGCAGCTGCCGCACGCTGTTCCCGGCCGGATCTCCGGGCTGCATTACGGGACGTACGACTACTCGGCGTCGCTGCAGATCTCGGCCGAATACCAGTCCATGGAACACCCTGTGGCGGACTTCGCCAAGGAGATCATGCAGCTGGCCGTCGCCGGCACCGGCATCCGCCTCTCGGACGGGTCCACCAACATCATCCCCGTCGGCGAGAACATGGAAACCGCGTGGAAGCTGCACGGCCGGCTGGTCCGCCGGTCCCTGGAACGCGGCTTCTACCAGGGCTGGGACCTGCACCCGGCCCAGCTGCCCAGCCGCTTCGCCGCCACCTACGCCTTCTACCGCGAGGGGCTTCCGGCCGCCGCGGCACGGCTGCGCAACTACGTGGAGCGAACCGAATATGTGGAGCAGACCGAGGGCGGCGTCATGGACGAACCCGCCACCGCCCACGCCCTGGCGGCCTTCGTGCTGCGCGGTGTCCAGTGCGGCGCCGTCGGTGCCGATGAGCTCCAGGCGCTGGCCGGCGTCGGAATGCCCCAACTCACCGCACTGGCGCACCCGAGGCTGGCACCGTCCACCTCGAAGCCGAATCCCGATTTCCAGTCCCAGTCCGCCCCGAAGTAAGGAAGGCTCCATCCATGGGCAAGTACTACCACCCGCCGGGCGGCCTGCCGCCGCAGACCCACCTCACCACAGAACGGGCCATCGTCACCGAGGCCTACACCGTCATTCCCAAGGGCGTCATGACGGACATTGTCACGTCCAACCTGCCCGGATTTTCCAAGACGCGCTCCTGGATCATCGCCCGGCCCATCTCCGGCTTCGCCACGACGTTCTCGCAGCTGATCGTGGAGATCGGCCCCGGCGGCGGGGCTCCCAGGGCCGAGTTTGAAGCCGGCGTGGAAGGCGTCGTCTTCGTCACCAAGGGCACGGTCAACCTGACCCTCAACGGCGAACTCCACCAGCTTGCAGAGGGCGGCTATGCCTACCTGGCCGCAGGATCCGCGTGGGGAGTGGAGAACGTCTCGGCTGACATTGTCTCGTTCCATTGGGTCCGCAAGGCCTACGAACGGCTGGAAGGCTACGAGGCCAAGTCGTTCGTCACGAGCGATCTGCACGTGGAACCCACCTCGATGCCGGACACCAACGGTGCCTGGAAGACCACCCGCTTTGTGGAGCCCGATGACTTGGCCCATGACATGCATGTGAATATCGTGACGTTCCAGCCGGGCGGGGTGATCCCGTTCCCGGAGACGCATGTGATGGAGCACGGCCTGTACGTCCTGGAGGGCAAGGCCATGTACCTGCTCAACACCGACTGGGTTGAAGTCGAGGCCGGCGACTTCATGTGGCTGCGCGCCTTCTGCCCCCAGGCCTGCTACGCCGGCGGCCCGGGCCAGTTCCGCTACCTGCTGTACAAGGACGTCAACCGGCAGGTCCGCCTCACCTAGCAGCGTCCCGCGACGGTTGCGTGGAGCCGCTGAAATTTTCGCACTGTCCCTGGGAAGGCCGGCGCGTTCATGGGAAGCCGGAGCGTTCCTAGGAAGTCCGGAGGCGGCCCAGGCAGTAGTCCTTGGCGAAGTGCCGGACGTGCCGGGGCAGCCGCGGATACACCAGCGCGGACCAGCGGGTGGTGAGGTCGAACAGGCGGCGGTGACGCTCACTCCAGGGCAGCCCGTAACCGCGCCGCAGGTGATCGGGCAGGAGGCCTGCGGTGATGAACCGGATGAGCGGCATGCTCATCCGGAGCCAGAGCGGACCGGTTGGCGGGTAGAGCAGGTCGCGGCCTACCCGGATGGCCACGCCGTCCAGCTCAAGGGACCGCAGCCGCGGGTACCAGTATGTCCTGAACGCTGCCCGGTCCGGCGGCCACAGACCCGCCGGCAGCTGCAGGACCGTGCCGAGCTTGGCGTACTCCTGGTACATCAGCTCGGCGGACTCTTCATCCAGGGGGCCATAGATCTTGTCGTAGATGATGACCGCGGTGTCGTAGAGGGTCGCCACCACCCACAGCTGGGCCTGGGCGTCGAAGGCGCTGTAGCCGCGGGAGCCTGCGGCGGAGGTCCCGCGCACGGGGCCATGCGCTTTGTTCACGCTGCGGCGCACCGCGGCCACCTGCGCGTCGGTGCCGTACCGCACCGCGTAAACGTAGGTGATGGTGGCCCGGAAGCGGTCGAACGGCCGGGTGGCAAAGTCGCTGTGTTCGGCCACTCCGTGGCCAACCGCCGGATTGGCGATCTGGAGCAAAATGGCGCGGCCGGCCCCCGCGAGCAGAACGCCCTCCGCTCCGATGTCAGCCACGTTGCGCACCATCACCACACGATACCCACAATGCCCGCGGGCGGTACAGGAGCGGGGGTAGCCGCTGCTCGGCGTCGTGATCCGTTAGGTGGCCTGCAGCGGCACGGATAGCGGACCGAGTTCGGCTGAATACGGCGGATTGGCCCCCGGCCGGGAGCACGTGATCGCCGCGGCACGGTTGGCGTAGGCGGCGAGCGCCTGCAGGTCCTCCCCGGTCAGGGCACGCAGCCGTGCCCGGCCGGCAGCGCCAAGTGCTGCGAGCTGATCCAGGCCGGAGATGAGCGCCGCCATAAAGGAGTCCCCCCGCTCCGACGGTGTCAGCCACGGCGACGGGTTCGGCTGCCAGCTCCACCTTTACGTTGCGTGATAGGAGGACCGGACCGGCGGCACCCCGGGTCATGGCCACAATTGCGGGGCCGAGTTCCAGCCACGCAGCCAGGGTTGCCGCCGGCGGCCGGTCAGGATAGAGCCAGGCCAGGTCTTCGTCGCTGGCTTTGACGATGTGGCTGGCGGCCACGAAGCGTTCCGCCTGCGCGCGCGCCGCCACCGCATCAGGGCTAATCGCCGGCCGGCAATTCGGGTCGTAACTGATGCTGGCGTGCTCCGCTGCCGCGGACAGGAGTGCGAGCGCGGCCTGGTCTCCGGGTGCAACCGTGGCGGCAATCGACCCCGTATGGACATGGCGGGAACGCTGCACCGCCTCCAAGGCAGGAAGGGCTGCCCCGTTGATGTCCCAGCTGATGTTGAACGCATAGGAGGCACCGCCGTCGGGACCCAGCGTGGCGGTGGCCGTCGACGTAGGTGCGCTGCCGCCCCTGATCGCGGTGACGCCGTTGGCGTTCAGGTGCCCTTCGATCAGCTCACCGAAGGGGTCCCCGGCGTAGTGCGTCACGAGCGTGGTCTCCAGGCCAAGGCGGGCAGCGCCCACCGCCACATTCAGCGGGCTCCCGCCAGGGTACGCCTGCGTGGAAGCCTCGTGCGTGGAAGTCTCGTGCGTGGAAGTCTCCCCGCCCGGCGCCCGCCGGTGCGGGTCGACGATGATGTCCATCAGGGATTCGCCGATGACCGTGATCATGTCACCGGCCCGGGTAAACGACGGCCTTGAGCTGGCCCGCCTGCTTGCCCGCTTTCAGGGCTTCCTCAGACTCGGCGAGGGTGAATTTGCCGGTCACCAGGATGTCCAGGTCCACTTTTCCGTCGGCGATCAGTTGGATCGCCAGCGGCCAGGTGTTGGTGTAGCGGAAGACACCGGAAAGCCAGATCTCCCGGTTCTGGATATACGAGACGGGCAGCTCGACGTCGTCCGCCCCCAACCCAACCAGGATCACCCTGCCCGCAGGGCCTACGGCCTTGATCCCGGACCGGACGGCCTGCGGGGCGCCGGACGCGTCGATGAACGCGTCGACGTCGAGTCCCTCCACGCTGTCCGTCTTGGCGTTCAGGGCGTGTGTTGCGCCGTGCCGCAGGGCGAACTCGAGCCGGTCCTCGGCAACGTCGCTGATGTAGATTTCCGTTGCCCCGAAGGCCCGGGCGGCCTGGGCGGCGATGATGCCGATGGGGCCGGCGCCGGCGATCAGGACGCGGCTGCCGGGCTTGATTTCGGCGCGTTCGCAGGCCCAGAGCCCCACCGAGAGCGGTTCGATGAGAGCTGCTGCCTCGTCGCTGACGTTGTCCGGGATGTCGAAGGCGAAGTCGGACTGGATGGTCACGTACTCGGCGAACGCGCCGTCGATCGGCGGGGTGGCGTAGAACTCGATGTCCGGGCAGAGGTTGTAGCGGCCGGCCTTGCAATGTTTGCAGGTCCGGCAGGGCCGCTGGGGCTCGACGGCCACACGCCTGCCGATGCGGCCCGAATCAACGGCGCTTCCGACGGCGGCGATCCGGCCGGAGAGTTCGTGGCCGAGGATCAGCGGGTGGTCCACCACGTAGGGGCCTATCCGGCCGTGCTCGTAGTAGTGGACGTCGCTGCCGCAGACGCCGACGGCGGCGACCTGCACCAGGACCTGGTCGGCGTCGAGGTGCGGGACGGGCAGGGTTTCCATTGCCATGTCGCCCTGGCGTTTCAGGATGGCGGCGCGCATGGTTGTTGGCAGCGCGGGGTGTGCGTGGGCCGCCGACGGGGCGTGGGTGGCTGAGGTGTTCATGGGAGTAATCCTTTAGATATTCGAGAGTGGACGGCGTTACTTCACGGCGCCGAGGGACAGCCCCTGGACCAGCTTGTCCTGGGCGGCGAACCCGGCGAACAGCACCGGCAGCGAGATGACGACGGCGGCGGCGCAGACCTTCGCGAGGAAGAGGCCCTGGCCGGAGACAAAGCCGGTAAGGAAGACCGGGGCTGTGCCGGCCACTACTCCGGTGAGGACCCGGGCCAGGAGGAGTTCGTTCCAGCTGAAGATGAAGCAGATCAGGGCGGTGGCCGCGATCCCGGGCATTGCCACGGGGGCCACCACTTTGCGGAGTGTCAGGAGCAGTCCGGCACCGTCGATCTGAGCGGCCTCGAGCATTTCCGCCGGGACTTCGGCGAGGAAGGACCGCATCATCCAGACCGCGATGGGCAGGTTCATGGAGGTGTACATCAGGATCAGGAACCAGATATTGTCCAGCGCTCCCACCGTCCTGGCGAAGAGGTAGAGCGGCAGGATCGCAGCCACCACCGGCATCATTTTGGTGGAGAGGAAGAAGAACATCACATCCGTCCACTTCTTCACCGGCCGGATGGACAGAGCGTAGGCCGCCGGGATGGCCAGGACCAGGACGAGGACCGTGGACAGGATCGAGGCGGTGGCGGAGTTGATCAGCGAGGGCCACGGGCTGACGCCGGAGGTTTCCCCGAAGAACTCCCGGTACGCGTCGAGGGTGAGGTTCGCGGCGATGGACGGCGGGTTCGTGGCTGCGTCCGTTTCGGAGTGGAAGGAGGTCAGGATCATCCAGACCACCGGAGAGGCGAACAGCAGGGCGAGCAGCCAGGCCGCGAGGCCGGCGGCGGTGTTGTTGCGGGTGGGGTCCATGCGTGACTTGCTGCGCTTGCGGGTGCCGGGGTTCAGCGGGATGCCTGATGCGGACCGGGCTGAGCCTGTGTTGCGGGGTGCGGCAGGACTGAGCGTGCTCATCGTGCTGCCTCCTTCTTGAAGAGCGAGAATACGGTGCGGAGGGCGAAAGTCGCCACGATGATGGTGCCGATGACCACCACGACGCCGGCCGCGGAGGCCAGGCCGTACTCGTTGGCAAAGTAGAACGTCTGGTAGATGGCGTAGGGCAGGTTGGCAGTGCCCAGTCCGCCGGCGGTGAGGGTGAAGACGGCGTCGAAGTTCTGCACGATGTAGATGGCTCCGAGCAGGCCGCCCAGCTCGAGGTACTGGCGCAGGTGGGGCAGCGTCAGGTGCCGGAAGATCGCCCAGGGTGTGGCGCCGTCCATCTGCGCTGCTTCCACGGTGTCCATGGGACGTGACTGCAGGCCCGCGAGCAGGATGAGCATCATGAACGGGGTCCACTGCCACACCAGCGAGATGATCACGGCCATCAGGGGTGCCTGCGAGAGCAGGTCCAGCTGGGGCGGTGTCACGCTGCCGAAGAGTGACCAGATCCAGGTCAGGATGCCGTTGATCAGGCCGTAGGTGGGGTTGAGCAGGGCGTGCTTCCAGATGAGGGCCGCCGCAACGGGGACCACCAGGAACGGTGCGATCAGCAGGGTCCGCGCCAGGCCCCTGCCAAGGAACTTTTTGTCCAGCAGCAGGGCAAGGCCCAGGCCGATGAGCAGGCTGGCCAGTACCACTGCCACGGTGAGGAGGATGGTGGTGAAGATCGCCTGGCGCATGTCCGGGTCGGTGAGGACCGTGGCGTAGTTCTCCAGTCCGGCAAAGGCGGTCTTGCCAGGGCTCAGGCTGTTCCAGTTCAGGAACGAGATGATCAGCGTCACCACGAACGGAAGCTGGGTGACAACGATGAGGAAGATCAGGGCCGGGAGCAGCGGTGCACGCCGGGCCCAGGCCAGGGCGCGTTCGCGCGATTTGGCAGTTCGTACGGGTTTGGCTGCGGTGTGTCCCGGGCGGGAGATGCGCGCCGTTGCGGTAGTCATGAGGTTCTCCTGCGGTTCGGTTACTGCTACTTGTACTTATTGCCGATTTTTTGGGCGGCTTCCTGGCCCTTGGCCAACGCATCGGCCACGGTGCCTTGGCCTGCGATGGCGGAGCTGACGCCCTGGGACACATTTGTGCCGAGGGCCGCGAACTCCGGGATGCCGAAGAATTGGATTCCGACGGCGGGACGCTGCTGGGTGCCGGGGTTTTTCGGGTCAGCATTTTCAATGGCGAAGCGTTCGGCCTTGAAGAACGGCGCCGCCTTCTGGAATTCGGCATTCTCGTAGGTGGAGATGCGCTTGCCGGAAGGAACTTTCGCCCAACCGAGCTTGGCGGCCACGAGTTCCTCGTACTTCTTTGAGCTCGCCCAGGTGATGAATTTGCCGGCAGCATCCTGTTTCCTGGAGGCGGCCTGGACGGCCCAGGACCAGGTCCACAGCCAGCCGGAGGACTTGGTCTCCTTGACCGGCGCCTGGGCGTAGCCCATCTTCCCCTTCACAGGGGATGTATCGGCTTCCAGGGCGCCGGCGGCAGAGGTGGCGTCGTACCACATGGCCACTTTGCTCTGGCTCATGTTGTTGAGGCATTCGGTGAAGCCTGCCTGCGCGGCGCCCGCTTCACCATGCTCGCGGACCAGCTTGGTGTAGAACTCCACGGCGGCCGTAAATTCGGGGCTATTGACCTTTGCGTTCCAGTCCTTGTCGAACCACGTGCCTCCGAAGGTGTTCACCACGGTGGTCAACGGGGCGAAGACCTGGCCCCAGCCCGGCTGGCCGCGCAGGCAGATGCCCTTCATACCCGGGGCCGCGCCGTCCACCTTCGCGGCGATGTCCGCCACCTGATCCCACGTGGGTTTTTCCGGCATGGTGAGGCCTTTAGCTTCCAGAATGTCCTTCCGGTACATGAGGAAGGACGATTCGCCGTAGAAGGGTTCGCCGTACAGCTTGCCGTCCGTGCCGGTAAGGGATGCCGTGTAGGCCGGCAGGATGTCGCCCTGGTCAAACCCCGCGTCCGCGGCCACATGGTCCAGCGGTGCGAGCCAACCGTTGGCGGAGTAGAACGGGATCTCATAGTTGGATAGCGAGGCGACGTCGTACTGGCCGGCCTGGCTGGAAAACTCCTGGCTGATCTTCGCGCGGACATCGTTCTCCGGCAGGATGGTGTAGTTGACCCGGACGCCGGTTTCCTTGGTGAAGTTCTCAGCGGTGAGCCGCTGCAGGTCCTCCATCTGGGGGTTGTTCACCATCAGCACATTGATGCTGTTCGGGTCTCCGGCGGCGTTGCCTCCGCCGGCGCCGGCACAGGCCGTGGCGCTCAGGGCGATGCACAAAGCACCGGCGGCGAGGGTCGCAGCGCGCATTTTTGGGCGCATTGAGGACTCCTTTGTTCTTGAGGGTTGTACAGCCTTCCGGTTCGTCGACTGCTTTATCGACGTACCGGCTTTAGCGACATACGACGTTTATCGGCATATGGGCTGCGGGGCCGGCTATCCGGAATTCCGATGGGCCGCTGCTGGTCTTCCTCAACTGTAGGGGTGTGGGATAGGGCACAACTAGCGCCGTGGATGCCCGTTTCTGATACAAATTTTCCCTACCGGACGGTGCGCCGCTGGCGCTACTGTGGGAAGGCACCCCGCGGTGCTGTCCATTTTTCATAACCTCGGATGCCTGGAGTACACGCATGAGCACGGCAGTTCCCACCGACGGAGCCACAGCCAGGCTGGCCGAAAGGTTGCTGGGGATGCGTGCCAGCAGGGAGGTCATCCCGCCCGACCCCAACCATTCGGTCCGGTGGCATGAGCACGACTACCCCACCGCGGCGGCCCGCTGGAACTACCACCCGGAATTTGAGATTCATTTGATCCGGAAGGGCACCGGCAAGTTCATCGTGGGGGACCACATCGGCACCTTCGAGGCCGGGCATGTTTCCCTGGTGGGATCGGGGTTGCCCCACGACTGGGTGAGCGATCTTGAACCCGGTGAGGTCATTGAGGGCAGGGACGCGCTGATCCAGTTCGATGGCAAGTGGGTGGAGCAGACCGCTGAGCTTGTTCCGGAACTGGCCGAGGTCAAGCCCCTGCTGGAGCAGTCGGCGCGCGGGATTGAGTTCCTGGGCCGCACCGCTGAGGCCGCGGCGGCTGCTATTGAAGCCATGGGGGTTTCCAGCGGGCTGGCCCGGCTGCACCATCTTATGGAACTGTTTGCGGTGCTTTCGCGCGCGCCGGAGGAAGAGCGCCGCTACCTGGCGGAAGACTGGTTCAGGCCACAGCTGGATGGCCAGGCTGCTGCCGTGGTGGATATCGTCCTCGAGTATGTCTTCAGTAACCATGCCGGCAACGTGAAGATGGCCGAGGCGGCGGCATTGGTGGGCATGCCTGAACCGACATTTTCCAAATACTTCAAACGCGCCACGGGGCAGAACTTCAGCGACCTGGTCCGCAAGCTTCGGCTCGCCCACGCCCGCCGCCTGCTGGAGCACAGCGACAAGGCAGTCTCGGACGTTTGCTACGAAGTGGGGTTTTCCAACCTGTCCAACTTCAATAGGCACTTCCTCAATGACGCCGGTGAAACGCCCCGCCAGTACCGGCAGCGGACGCGCGGCTGACAACGCAGGGTCGCGTCCAGGGCTAGTGCTACGGGACCAGGAGGCCCAGTTCGCGGTTGACGGCAGGCATGATTTCGGTGGCGAGCAGTTCGATGGAGCGCGCGGTTTCGGCGAACGGCAGGCCGCCGAGCCCGATCTGCGCCATGTAGCGGGTGTTGCCGAGTGTCTGCTGGATGACCAGGAGTTTCTCGATGATCTGCTGCGGGCTTCCCACCAGCAGGCCGCCGCCGGGCTCGCTCCAGTCATCGAACGTGGAGCGGGGAAAATGGTCCACATTGCGCGGCATGTTCTGCTCGAAGTAAGCGCGGTAGTGGGGGTAGAAGGTATCGCGCGCCTGCTGGGACGTGGCCGCGGCGTAGAAGTGACCGCCCACGCCCACCGGCAGGGCTGCGGCATCATGACCGGCTTCCTCGGCACTTTGGCGGTACAGCTCAGCGAGGCGGCGGAAGCGCTCGGGGCCGGAGAGCAGGGCGATGGACAGCGGGAGCCCAAGCCGTCCCGCGCGGGCGAAGCTGGCAGGTGTGCCGCCGGCGCCCACCCAGACGGGAAGCTTGTCCTGCAGGGGCCGGGGCGCGATGTCCATGCCGGGAATGCTTTGGGTCAGGCTCCCCTTCCAGTCCAGGACCGCGTTATTGCGGAGTTCGAGGAGCATGCGCAGTTTTTCGTCGAACAGGCCGTCGTAGTCGGCGGTGTCGTGGCCGAAAAGCGGATAGGACTCGATGAAGGCACCGCGTCCGGCAATGATCTCGGCACGTCCGTCGGAGATCAGGTCCAGGGTGGCAAACTGTTCAAAGAGCCGCACCGGGTCCTGCGTGGACAGCACGGTAACGGCGGTGCTGAGCCGGAGGTTGGTGGTTTCGCGGGCGATGGCTGCCAGCACGATTTCCGGAGCCGAGAGGGCGAAGTCGTGCCGGTGGTGCTCGCCCAGGCCCATAAAGCCGAGGCCTGCCTGATCCGCCAGTTTCGCGAGCTCGATGATTTCCTTGAGCCGCTGATGCGGTGAGAGGGCGCTGCCGGTATCGCTGCGGGTTAGTTCGCCGAAGGTAAAGATGCCAAAGTCCATATTTGCTTGAACATTCAAGTCAGGGGATTCATTCCCGGGGCAGTGCTTCGGAGGGGAAAACGGAAGCGGACGACGGCGGGGCGCCGCCGTCGTCCGCTCCACCGCAGCGGATTACCCGCTGAAGGGGACCTTTTCCCAGGTCAGGATTTCGGCGCCCGGTGAGCTGTTCGCGGCGACGTGGAACTTGACGTAGTTGGTGGCGTTGGCCGATCCGTCCACGGTGATACGTTGCAGCTGGTCCGCGCCGGTGTCCTGGCCGTAGACGGCCAGCCATGGGGAGCCGGCGGCGAGCGGCTGGTTTTCTGCATAGACGTGGCTGTCACCATTGATGAGGTAGACGGGGCCATCGAAGTGGTTGGTCTCGGCGATCATAGTCCGGACAATGTCGCGGAATCCGGAGACTGTTTCCGGGCTGGCAAGCGCTTCGTCGAGCAGGGCGGGGTCGAACATGTCGGCTTGGGTCATGAGGACCACAGCGCGGTCGTTTCGGCGTGTGGCGTCAGCGAAAGTGGCGCGGATCTGCTCCAGCACGGCCGCCGTACGATGTTCCACTTCCGCCAGCTGCTCAGGCGTCGCAGCGGTCTCGCCCAGGCCCGTCCACGGCTGAAGGGAGTTGTTGCTGCCCTGAACGTTCAGCACGGAGAAAGCCACACGGTTCCGGGTGAAGCGGACGTTCTCGGGCAGGCCGAGGGCTTCCTGGGACTTGACCGGCATGGACTGGCCGAGCGTTTTGCCGGGTGCGTTGAAGAATGTCTCGCGCAGCTTGTCCAGACGTTCCAGCGGATTGTAGGCCCCGTTGTTGGTGCGGTGGCAGTCCACCCATTCGTTATCGCCCGGGGTGTAGACCAACGGGTGCTCGAACGTATCGAACTCGGTGCGGATGTACTGGAAGTACTCGTCAGAACAGACTGTGGACCCGTTCTTGATGTCTCCCACGTGCGTGACGAACTTCAGGTCGGTATCGGCGTTGATGTCCTTGATGCGGGCGGGGAACTTGGCGATTTCGGCGGCGCCGTACGGAATGTCGCCGATGACACCAAAGCTGAACGCCTGGTTATCTGCGGGTGCCTGGGTCTTGGAGGCTGGTACGACATTCGAGGTGGCACTAATCGAGGTGGCACTGACAGCGGACATGTTGCCGGCGGAATTGCCGGCGGCGTTGGAATTTGCGGCGGCGGAATTGCCGGCGGCGAATGGTCCAGCGGGCGCGGCGGCGAGTCCGGTCACGGACATCAGGACCACCAAAGCGGTGATGGTGCTTCTTACGAACACAGGGGTACTCCTCGTTCCGGTCAATGGCTGCTCAGGTGACCGGGGAACCCCTGGCGTTGCGCTGAGCGTGGGCCTTAACAGACTTCACCCTGCGGGCAAACGTCCCGGGACCGCCCGGTTTCGGGGCCATGAACAGAAGCTGTCCCGGGTGGGCTGCGTCTTGCGGAAGCCACGTGGCAGCGGGAACAAGCGCACGGAACATGCGGTTGGAATACCTAACGAACAGTCCACATCCCGGATAAACACAGGGACCGGGCCAGCATCCGCTGGGCTCGTACCTACCGGGACGCACAGCAGGGAGGAACCACATGGTCAAGGCTGTCTGGAACGGAAGAGTCATTGCGGACTCTGATGACACGGTGGTGGTTGAAGGCAATCACTACTTTCCCCGCGACGCCGTGAAGGACCGGTACCTTCGTGACAGCAGACTGCATTCCGTCTGCCCGTGGAAGGGCGAAGCCAGTTACCACACACTGGAAGTCGACGGGAAGCTGAACGTTGATGCCGCCTGGTACTACCCGCAGACAACAAAACGGGCAAAGCCCATCGAGGGCCGCGTCGCCTTCTGGCGGGGCGTCACTATCGAGGAATAGCGCTCCGGCATAGCGCTGCACTTCGGGCAGGCGGAGGTCGTCGGGAGGGCCGGCGTCGTCCGCTTCAATGGCTGCATTATGCTGATCTGACCATCAACGGAGATGGGCGTGGCGGCACAAGGGGGACATATTGGGAGCGGATTCCGGCGACGACGGTCTTCCGAGGATCCGACGTTCGCCCAGCGGCCGTGTTCCGCAGTGGGCGATTGATGAAGCACTGGGAAAATCCGAGGGCGCCGATCCATGGCGGGCTCCCCCCGTATCGCAGATTTCAGCAAGGCGGACCGCCAACCGGAAGAAGATCCGCGGGCGAAGGTGGAGGAAGCGAACCGCAACCGTCCTGGGCATCGCCCTGGTTGTGGGCCTCTACTTCACACCGGCACTTTTTGAACGATATGTACTGCCCGCAGCCCTGCCGTACCTGCCGGGAGCCAAGGTTCCGCCGCCCGGCTTCGAGGCGGCGTCCGCTCCGCTGGGCATCCCGCCGGCGTCCAACGGATCGAGCGCCTACGTTCTGCAGAAGTCGCCGGACCCCGGCCAGCCGTTTGCTGCCTACGACCCCTGCCGCCCCGTGCACTACGTGGTCCGCCCTGACAACGCCCCGCCGGGGACCGAGCGGTTGATCGAACAGGCCGTGTCCGTGGTCTCCGCGGCCTCCGGGCTGCAGTTCGTGTACGACGGCGCCACGGCTGAGGCGCCGTCGAAAACGCGCGAAACTTTCCAGCCGGACCGGTACGGCAAGCAATGGGCTCCGGTACTCATCGCCTGGTCCACGCCCGAAGAATCACCGGACCTGATCGGCAAGGTGGCAGGAACCGGGGGTAGCTCCTATGCCCACATCCCGGGAGAACCCTACGTCCTGGTGGCTGGCCAAGTGACACTTGACGCCCCGGGATTGCAGGAGATCCTCAGCCGTTCCGACGGTTCCCTGCTGGTCCGCGCCATCATCATGCACGAACTCGCGCACGTCCTGGGGCTGGACCACGTGGACGATCCCACGCAGCTGATGTACGAGGAGAACACCGGGCAGTTCGACTTCGCCGCGGGAGACCGGGCCGGACTCGCCCTCCTGGGAACCGGGTCCTGCGTTCCGCGGCTGTGAGACGCCGGGCTGCCATGAGGCGCGCGGTGGATTGCTCGCTCCTTCCCGCAGGAAGCGCTGGCCAAACACGGCGGAGCTGGGCAAGGAGATGTCCCCGTTGAATGGGTGTCAGGCCCGGGCGTGGAGGAACCGCTCCAGGTCCTCTTCTCCCAGGGATACTCCAAGGTGGACACGGTCCGGATGGTCGGGCCAGTGGGGTGGTTCCCAGTCCTGGTGTTCGCTTTTGTAGTGCCGGCCGGACGGGGAGATCCAGCCCGGGGGTTGGTCGCGGGTGGCGGGGGTGGGCTGCCAGGTGCTGGTGTGCCTGAGCCGGTGGTGTTTGGGGCAGGTTTGTCCCAGGTTGGAAACTCCGGTGGTGCCGCCGTTGGCCCAGGCGAGGAGATGATCGGCTTCGTTGTCCAGTGAGCTGTTCGAACAGCCCGGAAAGGGGCATTTACCGTCCCGCAGCCGCAGCCATTGCCGCATGGCCTTGGTCAGCCGGTAGCTGGTGCGGCCGATTTCCAGTGGCGCACCGTCGCGCGGGTCAATCAGGACCCGGTGGAACGACTCGGCCCCGTTCGCCACCAGGTCCCTGGCCATCGACGCCGGAATGGGACCGTACCCGTCCAGCATGGCCGGCTCCTCGGTGGCCCCGAGCAGCGAGAACACCGGCACGGTCACCAGCACCTGGGCCCGCGGCGACGGGACCTGCCCCGGGTCGTGTTCTTCAGAGCTCCCATTCCTGGCCGGGTCCCCGCTGCTGCGCAGGTCCGTGGAGTACAGGTCCGTGGTGGTCAGGTCCGCGGTGGTCAGGAGGGCGGCGGCGAAGACATCGGCGCGGAGTTGGGTGAGGGTCCGCTGCTCCGCCGGGCCCTGCAGGCCCCGGGAGATGGCGGTGGTCCGGTTCCAGATGGCTGCCGCCTGGTCCCCGGGAAGGTAGGCGGTGATCCAGGCCATCCCGTCCTGGTCCGGGCAGTACTCAACCCGCCGGTCCAGGACACCCTTGGCGTGGCGCGTCTCAATACTCTCGGCGTGGTGGCGTTCGCGCCAGGTACGGGCCCGGTGACGGAACCGGGACGCCGGCATTTCCCCGGCGGGACAGCCCCGGGCGGCGTCCGGTCCGTCCGGGTCCAGGAAGTGGGCCTCCAACGCAGCTGCACCTTCGGGGTCCAGGGTGGCGGCTTCGTCCGCCATGACCCGGGCATGCTGCCACGAGATGCTGCCGGCTTGCAGACCGGCCAACGTCAGCGGCAACCTGGTGGCCAGGGCGTGGGAAACGGCCAGGAACGACCCCGCGGCCCGCTCACCGATGCTCAGGGCACACGCGACCTCCGCGGTCACCGCCATCTCCTGGGCCGGCACCGAAGTATCCGGAGCCGCGCCCGCCTGGACGGTGTCCGCGTAGGTCACGGCGGCGTTGGCCATCAATCCCGACACTCTGGCCTGGACGCTCGCCGCGCCCGCCAGAATGTCCAGGCACCCATCAGCCAGGCCGGCCAGCGGATCAGCAGCCGAGAACGGCTCCGAACCGCGCCCCTCCGCCTCGGCATTGAGCACAGCAACAGCGAACTCGATGTCCGCAAATGCTTGTGCCACCGCCGTCTTCCCCATAAACCCATCATGACAAGGGGGTCCGACATTTTAGGATCGTCTTCAACCACGAGTGACGAACAGGAAGTGCGGCCCACGAAGTTGCCCCGCGAGAGGGCACTTGACGGCAATGTCCCACGACGGGACTGCCGCCAAGTGCCCTCTCGAGGGGTAGAAAGCTCAGCCGCGCAGCCGCTCCATACCGGGATCAAACAGCGGCTCGGCCGTGACGGTGGCGGCCACGCGGCGCCCGAAATACTCAATCTCCACCGGATCACCGACCGATACGGAGGCCGGCAGCCAGGCGTACGCGATCGGTTTGCGGACCGTGTAGCCGTAGGCGGCGCTCGTGACATAGCCGGCAGCGGAGCCGCCCACAAACACAGGCTCCTTGCCCAACACAAGGGATGTGCCGTCGTCGACCGTCAGGCACCGCAGCGCCCGGGCGGCCGGCTGCTCCTTGCGGGCAACCAAAGCTTCGGCACCCACAAAACCCGTCTTGTCCTTGGCCACGGAGAAGCCCAGGCCCGACTCGTACGGCTGGTGCTGTGAGGTCATGTCCGTGCCCCACAGCCGGTAGCCCTTCTCCAGCCGCATGCTGTTGAACGCGCCGCGTCCGGCCGCGATAATGCCGTGCTCGCGCCCTGCCTCGAACAGCAGATCCCACAGCTTCAGCCCGTACTCGGCAGTGGTGTACAGCTCCCAGCCGAGCTCGCCGACGTAGGAGAGCCGCATGGCGGTGACCGGGATGCCGCCCACCGAAATCTCCTTGGTCCGGAAGTACTTCAGGCCGTCGTTGGTCAGGTCGTCCGTGCTGACCTTGCCCATCACCTCGCGGGCAAGCGGGCCCCAGAGGCCGATGCAGCAGGTGCTGCCGGTGATGTCGGAAACGTGCACCCACTGCGAAGAGTCCGCCAAAGACTGCTGACGTGCCTCCACGCGCAGGTAGTCAAAGTCCACGTTGCTGTTCACGCCGAGCTGGAACTCTTCCTCCGCCAGGCGCGCCACGGTCACGTCACTGCGGATGCCGCCGTCGTCCGCCAGCAGCAGGCAGTACGTCACGGCCCCAGGCTTCTTGGCGATGTTTCCGGTGCTGAGCCGCTGCAGCAGCGCCTCGGCCCCTGGCCCCACCACGGACAACCGCTTCAGCGGCGTCATGTCATAAAGTCCGACGGCGGTGCGCGTCTTCCACGCTTCGGCCGCGGAGATCGGGGAAGAGAACATCGCGGACCACTCGTCCCGTTCCGGCGCCTGCCACTCGACGGGCAGTTCCGAAAGCAGGCTGCGGTTGGCCTCGAACCAGTGCGGGCGCTCCCAGCCTGCGGACTCCAGGAAGAACGCCCCGAGCTCTTTCTGCCGGACGTTGAACGGGCTGACGCGCAGGTCCCGCGGGGATTCCCTGGGCTGGAGCGGGTGCAGGACGTCGTAAATTTCCACAAAGTTCTGCTGCGACGTTTCGCTGACATACGCATCAGAGGTCTGCACCTCCTCGAAGCGGGTCAGCTCGCAGCCGTGCAGGTCGGTGCGGGACTGGCCCTCGATGAGAAGCTCGGCCATCGCCTTCGCGACGCCGGCGGAGTGGGTGACCCAGACTGCCTCGGCCACAAAGAAGCCGTCGAGGTCCGGCGCCTCCCCCATCAACGGCCCGCCGTCGGGAGTGAAGGAGAAGATGCCGTTGAAGCCATCCTCGATCCGGGTTCCGTGCAGCGCCGGCAGCAGGTCCTGGCAGTCCTCCCAGGATGGGGCGAAGTCTTCCAAGGTGAAGTCGAGCCGGGACGGCATGTTGTGATCGGACATGTCCTCCGCGCCGACCTTCGGCAGCGTGTTCATGTCCACGGGCATGGGCTTGTGGGCGTAGCTGCCGATGCCAATCCGGTCGCCGTGTTCGCGGAAATACAGGTCGCGGTCCTGGTAGCGCAGGATGGGCTTGCCGGCCCCGTTGGGCAGCTCGTTCACGCCGCGCAGCGCGTCCAGCGGAGTGGTTTTGACGTACTGGTGGGCGAGCGGCAGCAGCGGCACCTTCAGGCCCACCATCTTGCCGACTTCGCGGCCCCAGAACCCAGCACAGGACACGACAATGTCCGCGGGGATCACGCCGTCGGCCGTTTGCACGCCGGTGACCTTGCCACCTGCCTGCTCGATGCCGGTCACGGCGGTGGAACCCTGGTACGTGACGCCTGCGGCACGGGTCTTGCTGATCAGCAGCTGCACGGCGCGGGCCGCGGAAGCCAGGCCGTCCGAGGGCACCAGGAGTCCGCCCAGAACCCGCCTGCCGTCGGCAAGTGCGCCCGGGTTCAGCAGCGGGTAGTACTTCTCGCATTCGTCGGCGTCGATGATCCGGCCTTCGATGCCCCAGGAGGTGGCGTAGCCCAGCTTGCGCTTCAAATCCTCCAGCCGCGCCTCCGTGGTGGCCAGTTCAAGCCCGCCCACCTGGTTGAAGCAGGACACTCCGTCAGCGGTGAGGGAGAGCAGCTTGTCCACGGTGTAACTGGCAAATTCGGTCATGGTCTTGGACGGGTTGGTCTGGAACACCAGGCCCGGCGCGTGCGAGGTGGACCCGCCCGCGAGTTCCAGGGGCCCCTGTTCGACCACCGTGATGTTGGTCCAGCCGCGGGTGGACAGTTCGTCCGCGAGGTTGGTGCCGACGATGCCGGCGCCCATGATGACAACGCGTGGTGATGCGCTCATAAGTAGTTCTCCTGTTTGGCTTTGGCGGACGCCCGCGTTAGCGGAAGACGACGGTGCGGGTGTTGTTGAGCAGGACGCGGTGCTGGCAGTGCCACTTGACCGCCCGGGACAGCGCCTGTGTTTCGGCGTCGCGGCCCACGGTCACCAGGGCGTCGGCGTCCAGGCTGTGATCCACCCGGAAGACTTCCTGCTCGATGATGGGGCCCTCATCCAGGTCCGCGGTGACGTAGTGCGCGGTGGCTCCGACGAGCTTCACGCCGCGGTCGTACGCCTGGTGGTAGGGCTTGGCACCTTTGAAGCCGGGCAGGAACGAGTGGTGGATGTTGATGGCGCGGCCGCGGAGGCTGCTGCAGAGGTCGTTGGAGAGCACCTGCATGTAGCGGGCCAGGACCACCAGGTCAGCGTCGTACTCGGCCACGAGTTCCAGGAGCCGGGCCTCGGCTTCGGGTTTGGTGGCTGCCGTCACCGGGACGTGGATGAAGGTCAGTCCGGCGGCCTCCGCCATGGGGCGCAGGTCCTCATGGTTGGAAACCACGACGGCGATCTCCGCACCGAGGCTGCCTGCCTGCCACCTGAAGATGAGGTCATTGAGGCAGTGCCCGAACTTCGAGACCATCACCAGCAGGCGCTGCGGCCGGCCGTCGTGGATGGTGAAGTCCATGCCGAACTCGCCGGCGATGGGTGCGAAGGCCGCGGTGAGGGTGTCCACGTTCTGGTGGCTGTCCCCCTCCGCCCCGTGGCTTGGCTCTTCGAAACCGCCGCCGGTGAAGGCGGTGCGCAGGTACAGCTTTCCGCTGACGTGATCGTCGAACTGCTGGTGCTCCACGATGTCGAAGCCGCGGTCCGCCAGGAAGGCCGTCACTGCCCGGACGATTCCGGGCTGCTCGGGGCAGGACAAGGTGAGAACGAGTTGGGCGGGGCGGGTGGAGGCTGCCGCCGTTGCGGTGCCGGCCGCGGCGGTGGCGTTGCCCGGGGCCCGGCTCTCAAGAAGGATGGTCACGGTTTGCTCCTAAAAGGTGGGGGTGGGCGTGGCGGACTCGGCGTTGGGGGCATCGCCGGGGCAGCGGCTGCCGTCCGGGCAGCGTTCGCCGCATTCGTGTTTGGTCACGAGATCGAACTGGGCTCCGCCGTGCTGGTCTACGCCCGTGCGGATGGCGCGCTCCACCACTGAGTCAGCCAGCCGCCGTCGGAGTGAGAGCGGATCCCGGCGCAAATCCTTGACGATGGCGAAGCACAGCAGCAGCATGACCAGCACGAACGGCAGGGCCGCCACAATGGTGATCCGCTGCAGTCCGGACAGCGCCTCGGAGGGCTCGTCGCCGCCGGCCAGCAGCATGACTGCCGCCACCGCTCCCGTGAGGAGTCCCCAGAAGATGACCAGGCCACGCTTCGGGTCGGCGGAACCGTTGGAGCTCAGTGACGCCATGATGATCGACGCCGAGTCGGCACCGGTGATGAAGAAGATGGCCACCAGGACCATGGCCAGGATGATGACCGCGGCGGTCAGCCAGGCAGGCATGGACATGTTCTTCACAAGGTCGAACAGTGCTCCGTCAAAGTCGATGGACGGCGTCCCGTTGGCCATGGAAACCAGTCCGGGGGTGCCGGCTTTGTCCGCTTCCTGCTGGACATGGAAGGCCGTGCCGCCAAAGATGGCGAACCAGATGACGCTGACAATGCTGGGGACCAGCAGGACGCCGGTAACGAACTGGCGGATGGTCCGGCCCCGGCTGATCCGGGCAATGAACATGCCGACAAAGGGAGTCCATGACACCCACCAGGCCCAGTAGAAGATGGTCCAGCCGGACATCCACTTGCGCAGCGCCTCGTCACCGACTGCTTCGGTGCGGGAGGACATTTCGGCAAGGTCCCTTGCGTAGTCGCCCACGGCGGCGGGGATGAGGTTGAGGATGAACAGGGTGGGCCCGGCGATGAAGACGATGACTGCCAAGACCACGGCCAGGACCATGTTGATGTTGGAGAGCCACTGGATGCCGCGGCTGATCCCGGACACGGCCGAGGCAACGAAACAGGCCGTCAGGATGGCGACGATGGCCACCAGGACGGGGGTGCCGATTTCGCCGATCCAGCCGTTCGATGTCAGGCCGCTGCCGATCTGCAGTGCGCCAAGGCCCAGGGAGGCTGCCGTACCGAAAAGCGTGGCAAAGATCGCCAGGATGTTGATGAACTTACCCACCGGCCCTTCCACTGCCCGGAGTCCGAACAGGGATGTAAAGGCCGCGGAAATCAGCTGCCGGCGGCCCAGGCGGTAGGTGCCATAGGCCATGGCGATGCCAACCACCGCGTACATGGCCCAGGGATGGAGGGTCCAGTGGAAGATTGACGTGGCCATGGCCGTCTGGATGGCTGCGGGAGTGCGCCCGTCCACGGTTCCGGGCGGCGGCGAGATGTAGTGGTAGAGCGGCTCCGCGACGCCGTAGAACATCAGGCCGATGCCCATGCCGGCCGCGAACATCATCGAGATCCAGGAGACCGTCTTGAACTCGGGCTTTTCGCCGTCCTTGCCCAGCGGGATGTTGCCCCATTTACCCAGGGCCAGCCAGAGGACGAAGACAACAAACAACGAGGCCAGGACCATAAAGAGCCAGCCGGTGTATTCCATGACCCAGTCGAGGGCGAGTGTAGAGGTGGCGGCCAGGCTGTCCCGGCCGAGGAAGCCCCAGGCCACGAAGGCCAGGGCAACGGCACCGGTGATGCCGAAGGTTGCCTTGTCGAGGGTGAGTTTACTGTTCCGCCGCTTGGCCACAGCCTGTTCGGCGCGGGTCCGGCGGAGTTCCTGCATGATCAGTTCGGTGTCCTCTGCCTCCGACCCTGGGCCGTATGTGGGGAGGAGGTCTGATTCGTCCAAGACGTCATTGTCCGGCCGGGTTTCACTGTTCAAAGCCATGAGCAAGTCCTTTGTTCGGATTCATGGGCTGCTAGACGTGGCCGTCCACTGTCAGTCCGGGGGGAAGGTTGGGGGCCTCCGTGGATTCGGTGATCATGATGTCGCCATCGATCACTGATACTTCGTGGGAACGGACCGGCAGCTTGGCGGGCGGCGCGTCGACGCTCCCGGTGCGGAGGTTGAACCGTGACGCATGGAGCGGGCATTCAACCCAGCAGTCCTCCACCCAGCCGTCGGCCAGGGACGCATCCTGGTGGGTACATGTGTCGTCAATGGCGAAGAGTTCGCCTTCTTCAGTGTGGAAGACGGCGATGGGCGGTGACGTGTTCAGGCGGAGCGCTTCCCCGGGCGCCAGTTCGCTGAGCGGGCATGCCTTGTGCATGAGGGACCTCTTCTTTGTTGGGGGATCTCGATACGCAATTGCCGTCCGCGGGTGTTCCGCATTGGACAACAGCAATCGCTATAAGCAACAGAGTGGGGTAGCTCACACTGCTTGTCAAGGCTTTTCCCTTCTGTTGCGCAGGGCCCGGCGCTTATTGCGCGGACCCTTGACAGCGGCGGTGGCGTAGCTCAGTCTGTTGCACATGGCGATTGTTGTTGCGTAAGAAGCAATTGAAAGAGGACGTCGAAATGAAGACGCTAGCTATTGTGGGGGCTTCCCTGTCAGGCCTCTCAGCCGCCCGGGCCGCCCGGGCCCAAGGTTTCACCGGCAGGTTGGTCATCATTGGCGATGAACCCCACCGGCCGTACGATCGACCCCCGCTCTCCAAGGAGTTCCTGCTTGGCCGGGTGACGGCAGAGGACCTTTCTTTAGAGTGCGACGACGACGGGCTGGAAGCTGAATGGCTTCTGGGCAGCGGAGCAGCCTCCCTCGATGCCGGGTCCCGGAGCATCCGCCTGAAAGACGGCAGCACCGTCCAAGCCGATGGCATCGTCATCAGCACCGGGGCAAGGGCGCGGCAGCTCCCCACTCTGGCCGGGCTCAGCAACGTCTTTACCCTTCGCACGCTCGCTGACGCCCAGGACCTTGCTCCCGAACTGGTGCCTGGCAGCAGAATGGCAGTCATCGGCGCCGGCTTCATCGGCGCGGAGGTTGCCGCCGCGGCCGCATCGCGGGGCATGGACGTCACGATCATCGACACCAAGCCGGTACCGTTCGCAGCCCAACTCGGAACTGAGATGGGCGGGCTGGTGGGCGGGCTTCACGCCGCAAACGGGGTGGAACTCATTTCCTCCGCCGTTATTGAGGACTTCTACAGCGGCGAAGGCAACGTGACAGGCCTCCGGCTGCAGGGAGGGCGCTATGTGGGCACCGATGTTGTGGTGGTAGGCATTGGCGCCGAACCCAATACCGAGTGGCTTGAAGGCTCCGGCCTGGAGCTGTGCGGCGGGGTGGTGTGCGATGCCATGGGCCGTACCAGCGCGCCGGGGATCGTTGCCGTGGGTGACTGCGCCGCCTGGTTCGACGCCGAGGTGGGGCTGCACCGCCGGATGGAGCACTGGACCTGCGCCCTGGAACGGCCGGCCGTTGCCGTTGAAGCCCTGCTGGACGCCGGCGCCACGTCAAAACCGGCGAAACCACACTATTTCTGGTCCGACCAGCACGGCGTCAAGCTGCAGTTCGCCGGCCACTCAGCGGGGTACGACCGGCTCGAGATCGAGGCCGGCGACCCGCAAACTCACAGTTGCCTCGCCGTCTACTACCGGGCCGATGTTCCAATTGCCGTCCTCGGCATGAACCAGCCCCGGCTCTTTACCAAGTGGCGCCGCAGCCTTGCGGCGCCTGCCCCCGCACTCGTGGGAGCCGCCGTCGTGCATTAACTGCCAATTCCACCCCCGTACCAATACCTACCCACCAAGTTTTGCTGTTGATCTTTTGTTCGTAAGGAGGACAAATTGTCTGTTGAGGTTAGTGCCCCGAGTCTGATCCCCACCCTGCCCGGCTACACCTACGTGGATGAGGCCGTATTCCGGGCCGAGCAGGAGCGGATCTTCGAACAGATGTGGTTCTGCGCCATTCGGTCCGCGGACCTGGACAAGGCCGGTGCCTGGAAAACCGTGCAGATCGGGCGGGAAAGTGTGCTGATCAGCCGGACCCGCAAGGGCGCCATCCGGGCGTTCTACAACGTCTGCAGGCACCGCGGCGTGAAGCTGTGCATGGAGGAGCAGGGTGAAGCCTCCCGCTCGTTCCAGTGCCCCTACCACGCCTGGACCTACGATTTTGAGGGCAAGCTCATCGCCGCGCCCAACCTGACCAAGATGCCCGATATTGATCGGGACGAGTACGGCCTGGCGAAAGTGCACATCCGCGAGTACCTCGGCTACGTGTGGGTGTGCCTGGCCGATGAGCCGCCGTCGTTCGAAGAGGAAGTCATGGGCGCCATTGAGGAGCGGCTCGGCGATCTGAAGGCAATCGAAGGCTACGACGTGGCCAACCTCAGCCTGGGCCGCCGCATCCGCTACGACGTGAAGGCGAACTGGAAGCTCATCATCGAGAACTTCATGGAGTGCTACCACTGTGCCACCATCCACCCGGAACTGACCGAGGTCCTGCCGGAGTTCGCCGACGGCCTGGCCGCCCAGTACTTCGTGGGCCACGGCGCGGAGTTCGGGGACGAGATCAAGGGCTTCACCATCGACGGTTCCGAAGGCCTGGACATCATTCCCGGCGTGGGCGAGGACCAGGACCGGCGCTACTACGCCATCACCATCAAGCCCACCGTGTTTGTGAATCTGGTGCCGGACCACGTGATCATCCACCGCATGTTCCCGATGTCCGCAGACCACACCATTGTTGAATGCGACTGGCTGTACCTGCCCTCGGTGGTTGAGAGCGGCAAGGATGTCACGGCCTCGGTGGAACTGTTCCACCGGGTCAACATGCAGGACTTCGACGCCTGCGAACGCTGCCAGCCCGGCATGGCTTCGAAGACCTACGCCAAGGGCGGCGTACTGGTCCCGAGCGAGCACCACATTGCCGCTTTCCACGATTGGGTTCAGGAAAAGGTGGGTGACATCGCCCCGACCGGTGAAGTGCGGATAGGCCTCACCGCCGAGACCGCGCCGCTGGAGGAACGGGCTGAAACCCTCAAACGGTACGAGTCACCGGCAAGCCGCGCCTCCTAGGGTTCGCCAAGCCAACCGTTGGCAGCCAGGGTTCGTCGAGCTGGCTTCGCCGACGGCGGTGCCTTGCGCAGATAAGCACCCCGGACTTCTGTCCGGGGTGCTTATCTGCGTTCCGGGCGCGGCATGCAGTTAGCGCCGGGTGTAGCCCATCCTCGCGCTGACCTGGATGCCGGCCTCCTTCATTCCTTCGACGAGTCCCGGCTCCTTCTCGGGGTCGAAGCGGAAGGCGGGGCCGGAGATGCTGATGGCGCCAATGACCGTTCCCTGGTGGTTGTACACCGGTACGGACAGGGAGTTGATGCCGATCTCGAATTCCTCCAGCGTGACGCCGTAGCCGTTGCGGGCGATGCTGATCAGTTCGTTCTCAAGCTTGGCCCGGTTGGTGATGGTCCGCGGGGTCCTTGCCGGCAGCCCTGTCTCTTTCAGGATCCGGTCCCGTTCGTCCGCGGACAGCGCCGCCAGCAGGACCTTTCCGCTTGAGGTTGCGTGCAGCGGGGTCAGGCTGCCCACCCAGTCGTACGTTGCCAGCGTGGAAGGCCCCATTGCCTGGTCCACGTTGACGGCGTAGTTGGAGCGCAGCACGGCGAGGTTCACGGTTTCCTTGAACTGGTCAGCCAGGCTCTCCATCACCGGCCGCGCTTCCTGGACCAGGCTCAGCCGGCCCGGGATGGAGCTGGCCAGCCGCAGGATGCCGAAGCCGAGCTGGTACTTTCCGCGGTCACTGTTCTGGTGAACCATCTCCCGGCTCACCAGCGATCCCAAAAGCCGGGAGACCGTGGATTTATGGATCCCCATCTCCTCGGCGATGTCGCTTACGCCGGCGTGGCCGTCGCGGGCCAGGATTTCAAGGACTGCAATGGCCCGGTCCACCGACTGCACGCCGCCGTGCTGGCCCGCATCCGCGTCAACGTCGGATTCGCGGTCATTTTTCGAAGCCATGATTCATACTCTCAAGTAGTGTGCGGCTTGCTTGCCCGCCTCAGAAGGACCATGTAGCTCCCTCTCGGTTAGTTCCACGCTTCCGATCCTATGCGAGGTCCAGGGAACGAGGGTTAGTTTTAGGACATGACTGCAACGCACCGGTACGACGTCGACATCCTGCATCTTCTGGTGTCCCCTGCGCACGCCTACTTCGGCCGCGCGCGGGAGGGGGCGGCCGATGTCCCCACCAGGGACGCCGAAACTGTCGAGCTGGTGGCGGGCAAAGGAATCGTGGGTGACCGCTTTTTCGGCAAGGCAGCGCACATGGACGCGGCAGTCACACTGATTTCCATCGAGGCGCTCGAAGCGCTGGCAGCGGAACTGGGTGCTGCGCCGTTCGACCCGCTGCTGACCAGGCGCAATATTGTCCTTCGGGGCGCGCAGCTGGCACCGCTGATTGGTGGGGAGTTCGTGCTGGAATCCCAGGGACAAGAGGTGCGCTTTAGGGCCGGCCGGGCCGCCAACCCGTGCGCGTGGATGGACCAGATACTCGCTCCCGGCGCCCACAAAGCGATGCGCGGCCGCGGTGGCGTACGTTGCCAGCCGCTCACGGGCGGGTTCCTGCACCGCGGTCCGGCAGTGCTGCTTAGTCCGGTGCCCCTGGAGCCCCGCCTGGCAGGCGAGGTCGCCAGGTTGAAGGCGTCACGGCTTCCTTAGGGAAGGCGTGAGGCCGCCAGGTGGAATGACGCCTGCCTTAAGGAATGCCCGGAGCCGGCTAGTGGCCGCCTGCCCGTCCTGCCGGACCTGTCATTTGTTGGCCCATTGACTGGGCATCCCTGAGGCTGAACGGGGCGGGGTGGAGACGGGGTTCTGAAGGCTGTCCACGAATCTGTTAAGTTCCGTGCGGAGCTTTAGCCACCCCTGCGCGTCGGCGGGGAAGGCGTTGGCCTGCGCATCTCGGGCGGACTGCAACAGGGCGCGGCCCTCGTCCGTGAGCCCAATGGTGAATTGGCGGCGGTCCCGCGGGTGGCGTGTCCTGGTGACCAGACCCGCAGCCTGGAGTCGCTCCAAAACCCTGCCTATGGTCTGGCTTTTGACATGGATGGATGTAGCCAGCTGCTCCTGGTTGAGGGGCCCGTTAGCGAGGCCGCCCATGGCAATGGCCGCGGCCCGGGTCAGCCCCAAGGGCGCCAACACCTCATCCTGGCGGCGCTGCAATAACCGTGCTGCCAAGACGAGGAGGCGGTAGCCATCCCGGATATCACTCTCTGAATTGCTCTTCATCTGAACCGTCCTTGCCTCTGACGTTCACACGACGCAGTGACGTCGATGCTGTCTGTGCCTTCGACGGCGGTGCACGTCGTCGGCGGATTACGCATGGTTCACGCCCCTACAATAAGCATGCTTATCATCCCCTTGGCAAGCTGGCCCGCGATTCGCGTCAGGCAGTGGCCGCATTCCCTCCCGGATGACCCCACTCCCCTGACCGGATCCGCGGCGAGGGAAAAACCAACCCTTGCAAAGCGGATGGCAAGTGTGCTTAGTATCGAATAGTAATCTTGCTTACTATTCGTTCCGAGCCGGCACCGCCGGCAATCTCGCCAGAGCGATCCAATGAGAACGTGATCCATCGAAAGAGAGCGACAAATGACTGAGAACCAATGGCCCCAGACATCGCCGTCGACCCTCGACCAGTACGGGGACCCGGCCCCGGCCATGCCGGCCGGAGCACCCGGTGGCACCGCATCAAAAACGGACGCCGCCAAAACAGAGGCTTCAGGCGTGGCCAATCAGGCAGCTGGTGCGGCACAGGACGTGGCTCAAACAGCCAAGACGGAGGCTGCCAACGTAGCCGCCGAAGTGAAGACGAACGCCCGGGACCTCCTGGACCAGGCCAAATCGGACCTCACCAGCCAGGCCGGCACGCAGCAGCAGAAAGTAGCGGAGGGGATGCGTTCCATCTCCACCGAACTGCGCGCCATGGCGGACGCCTCCCATGAGCCGGGCGTGGCGTCGGACCTGGTGCGCCAGGCCGCCGACCGGTCGCATTCCGTGGCGTCGTGGCTTGACGGCCGCGATCCCGGATCACTCCTGGACGAAGTCAAGACCTTCGCCCGCCGCCGCCCCGGCACCTTCCTTCTGCTTGCCGCAGGCGCAGGTGTGCTGGCGGGACGCCTGGGCCGCAGCCTGCAGGCCGGCGCCCCCGCCTCGACCGGGACTCCCACCCCATCAGTCCAGCAGCCTGGCAACCCCGCGGCATACCCAACCACCGGACAGGGCCTAACCGGACAGGGCGTAGCGGCCGGAGTTGGTGCGCCGTTCTATGACGAGCCCGCCGTGGGCCATCCGGGTCTGGCCGAACCCACCTACGGCGAACCGGCCTACGGTGAGCCGGGTGCCGCCCAGCCCGCGTACGGCGAACCGGCCTTCGGTGAGCCCGCCTACGGTGAGCCGGGTGCCGCCCAGCCCGCGTACGGCGAACCGGCCTTCGGTGAGCCCACGTACGGTGAGCCGGGCGCGGCCCAGCCCCCGTACGGCGAACCGGCCTTCGGCGAGCCCACGTTCGATGATCCTGCGCGCCGTCCGTCCACGTCCACGGACCCGGACGCTGAAGGGGAAGGACGCCACCTGTGAGTAACCACATTCCGGAGCCGCCTCCCTCGGAGGCGCATGTGAAGGCGGACAACACCTCGCTCGGTGACCTGCTCGGAGAAGTCACCCGCGACCTGTCCACCCTGATGCGCCAGGAAGTCGAACTCGCCAAGGCCGAACTCAAAGAATCCGCCACCAAAACCGGCAAAGGCGGCGGCATGCTCGCCGGCGCCGGCGTCGCCGGACACTTCGTCCTGCTCTTCCTCTCGATCGCCCTCTGGTACGCCCTGGGCGAGCTGATGGGACTGGGCTGGTCCGCCGTCGTCGTCGCCGTGATCTGGGCCATCATCGCCGCGATCCTGGCCTCCGTGGGCCGCAAGGAACTCAAAGCGGTCAAGGGCCTGCCCCAAACCAGCCAGACCCTCTCAGAAATCCCCCCAACCCTGAAACCCGGTGAGGTAAAACGATGAGCGAGAACCCGGACGCAATCCGTGCAGACATTGAAGCAACCCGCGCCCGCCTGGGCACCAACGTGGACGCCGTCGCGGACAAAGTCACCCCGTCCAACATCGTCCAGCGCCAAACCGACAAAGTAAAAGAAGCCGTGTTCGGAGTGAAGGAGAAAGTCATGGGAACCACCGACGCCACACCCGCGTACACCAACGCCTACACCGGCCAGCCGGTGGGCCAGGGGACCGGGCACAGCACCGGAGGGTCCGTTCACAACGCCACCGACACTGTCTCGGCTAAGCTCAGCGACGCCGGCACCGCCATCGGCGACGCCCCGCACCAGGTCAAAGCCAAAACCCAGGGCAACCCCCTGGCCGCCGGCCTGATCGCGTTCGGCGCCGGGATGCTGCTCTCCTCCCTGATCCCCGCCAGCGAGAAGGAACGCGAAGCTGCCGACGCCCTGAAGACCGCCGCCGAGCCCATGACCACCGAGCTGACCGAGGCCGCCAAAGACATGGCCCAAGGCCTCAAGGAACCAGCCCGCGAAGCCATGGAAAACGTCAAGGCCACCGCCACCGACGCCACACAGAACGTCAAAGCCGAAAGCCAACTCGCCGCAGCCGACGTCAAAGACCGCGCCGCCGACGCCAAGGACACCGTCCAAAACACCTAGGCTCAGCTAGGACAAGCCAGGGCCGGCCTTCCGTTGGAAGGGCGGCCCTGGCTCATTTAACTGTTGTCTGCAGAGCTAACTATTGCCCGGCGAGCCTTGATCATCAGCCATGGCCTGGTTGGCGATCAGGTCCACCCGGTCAGCGGCAGTCAGTGTGTCATCGTCCTGAACGGCCGCGACGTCCTGGCTGTCCACCGGTCTGCCTTCCGGCCCCGCTCCGGGCTCGGAAGTTTCGTCGTGGTGTTCCTTATGCCGGGCCTCCTGGAGATGGTGCTCCAGCTTTTCTTCCGCGTCGCGGCGGCGTTGACCCACGGTCCGCATTTGCTGCGTCGTCGGCGCCACATGCGCGTGCTGGTGGGGGCCATTGTCATGGATGCTGGCACCGTAATCTTCGCTCATACAGAAATCGTCCCACTGTATTCCGGTGCCGGGAAGGTGCAGCCTCCCTTGTCCCCCGAGCCCGGCCCCCGATTGTCCCGCAGGCGCCCGCAGATATTCCCTGAAACGCACGACGGCGGGAGGTCGCCGTCGTGCGTTTTCGGCACCTTGGTAGGTAGACTGGTCTACCTACCACTCAAGTGATCAAGGACCGGCCGTGACAGCGAGACAAGAGATGCCGACAACCCGCCCCTCCCGGCGGCCCGCCCGGGAGGCGCTGCTGGAGGCGGCGGCCAAACGGTTTTACGCCCACGGCCTCACAGGGACGGGCATCGACTCCATCACAGCCGAGGCGGGCGTGGCCAAGAAGAGCCTGTACAACAACTTCGCGTCGAAGGCGGAGCTGGTGACGGCTTACCTGTTCGCGCGGCATGAGGAATGGCTGGGCCTGTACCGGGCAAGGCTGGAAAAAGCGGCCACCCCAAAGAGCCGCGTGCTGGCGGTCTTCGATGCCTACGCCGACCACGCCGACCTCGCGTATGAGCACGGCTTCCGCGGCTGCGGCCTGCTGAACGCGGCCGCCGAGCTGCCCATCGGCGACCCGGGACGCGCTGTGGTGCGGCGGCACAAGGAGGAGGTGGAGGAGTTGCTGGCCCAGCACCTGGCGGAACTTCCCGGCCCGGCCGGGCAGGCCGCCCACCTCGCCCGGCATCTGGCCTTCCTCCTCGAAGGGTCCATGGTCCGCGCGGGCCTGGAAGGTGATGACCGCTGCGTCCGGGAGGCCCGCGACATCGCGGCCGGCCTGCTGGACAGCCTGTGACGACCGCTCGTTTCCACGGGTCCGCCTGGGGCGCGCTGTTCGTTCTGGGCGCATCGGTCCTCTGGGGAACCACCGGGACCGCGGCCACTTTCGCGCCGGATGTGAGCCCCTTGGCGATCGGCGCGGCGGCCATGGGTTTCGGCGGCTTGCTGCAGGCCGCGGTCGCCGGGCGTCTGCTGAAGGCTTTCGGCTTCAGCCTGAGGAGCCAGTGGCGCACCGTGGCTCTGGGAGCGGTGGCCGTGGCCGCCTATCCCCTGGCCTTCTACTCGTCCATGCACCTGGCCGGGGTAGCCGTGGGGACGGTGGTGTCCATCGGGTCGGCGCCTCTGGCGTCTGCTGTGATTGAACGGGTGGCGGACAGGAGGCCGTTCACGCGCCGCTGGGTGGGGGGTGCGATCCTCGGCGTCGTTGGTGCGGGGCTCCTCTGTATCGCCGGCGCGGGCATGCCCCGGTCCGCAATGGAGTCCGTGCCGGCCTGGTCGGCTCCGGCAGGGATTGCACTGGGGCTGCTGGCTGGACTGACGTATGCCCTCTACTCATGGGCGGCGCACCGCGTCATTAACACAGGCGTGCCATCAAGGGCGGTGATGGGCGCCGTCTTCGGGACCGGGGGCCTCTTGCTGATGCCGGTCCTGGCGATCACCGGGATGCCCTTCCTTGCGTCCTGGCAGAACCTGGCGGTGGGTGCCTACATGGCGTTGGTGCCCATGTTCGCCGGCTATGTTCTGTTCGGCTGGGGCCTGGCCCGGGTTCACGCGAGCACGGCCACCACCCTGTCCCTTTCGGAGACAGTAGTGGCGGCCGTTCTCGCTGTGGTGATTGTGGGCGAACGCCTGCCGGCGCCGGGCTGGCTTGGCGCCGCGATGATCGCAGCCGGCCTGTTCGTTCTGACGCTTCCGGCGCCGCGGAGTCTGAAGCTACGCCGCGAGCGGCGCGTCGAAAAGCTGCTCGGCGAGCCGGATCAGGTGACCCGGGGCGTCTGATTCGCTCCTGCGGCCCCCGTGGCCGAGGAACACGGCGGTCCCGTTGAGGGTGTCGTCCAGGGAGATGCCCGCTTCACGGGCCAGGACTTCGGCCCGTACGTTCTGGGGCAGGCGGCTTCCCTCGTCGTTCAAGTAAACGTGCCAGTCCTTGCTGGTGAGGGATTCAATGTTTCCTTCGACCAGCTTCTGCAGTGCTTCCATTTCCGTGTCCACAATTTCGATGCGCACCGGTTGCGTCAGGTGGGCAGGGACGATCAGGGCGTTAAAAGTGGTCTTCATGGTCATGTCCTTGTGACTGAAACGTGGATCTCAGTTGCGGCCTCAAGTGGCGGCGAGAAGTGAGTGGCGGGCAGCCGAGTGGGTCTAGGAGTCTCACATTCGGCTGCCCGCGGTCGATCAGCGCTGGTTTTTGCGCGGCTTTATGAACTGAATTTCGCTGGTTTCACTTTTAGCTCTTTTTTCGGCGCGCTTTTCGAGAATTGACTTTCCCGCTTTTTTGACGCTGCCGCTCTTGGGCGATTTTCCTGACAATGGAATTCCACCTTTCTATCCTGTGTGTCTACCCGATACCATACACACTTATATTTTTTATGCCAGTTTCGGGAAAAAGCCCGCCGCGGACCGTCAGGTCTTTCCTGCACCGTCCGGGCGGACCTGCCAGGAGGCCCCGTAAGTCGTCCCAAGCGAATTTTCTGAAGCCCGACCAGGGGTTTGGCTAATTTTCGCTCGATGTCTCGGGCGGCTATGCGCTTTTATTTTTCCGACCCCTTGAACGTGAAAATTTTCCTATTCGCAAGGTCGCAGCTAAAAGCCTCCCTAATCCCAGCGCCCGGCCGGACGGCCGACGGCGGGAACCGGCTGCTGCCCGCCCCAGCCCGGCGTGGGTCCGCGGGCTCACAACGCCGTGATGTGGCCCGGTGGAGCCCTTGCCGCTCGCTCCTGATCCCAGGGAGCCGAGTCTTTTGACCCCTTCGCGCGGCCATCCTGACGGCCGGCGCGTTGGAAAACATGCATCACCAAGAAATTCGATGCGCGCTGCACGGCAAGATGTCATTGCCCTGCGCTACCGTTGGCAGCACCAACATTTTTCAAGGGGGACAAATGGAGTTTTCAGAGAAACTTTCGGCATTGGCAGCAAAGGTGCGCCAACAGCGGGATGTGATCCAAACCGAAGAAGCGACAAAGAATGCCTTTGTTATGCCCTCCATTTCCACAATCCTCGGATACGACGTCTTCAATCCGCTGGAAGTCGTTCCGGAGTTCATCGCGGACGTGGGGCTGAAGAAGGGCGAGAAGATCGACTACGCAATCGTCAAGGATAGCGAAGTGCAGATCCTGATCGAGTGCAAGAAATCCACCGAGCCCGTCAAGATCGAGCATGCTTCCCAGCTGTTTCGGTACTTTGCCGTCACCAACGCCAGGATCGCAATCCTCACCAACGGTGAGGTGTACCAGTTTTTCACTGACCTCGATGCACCGAATCGGATGGATGACAAACCGTTCCTGGTGCTTGATCTGAGTGATATTGATGAGTCACTCATTCCGGAATTACAGAAGCTATCCAAAGACGTCTTCGACCTTGATTCCATCATCAGTGCCGCCGGTGAACTGAAATACATCGGGGAACTCAAAAGGAGCCTGGCGGCGCAGTTCAAGGAGCCGGAGGATGAATGGATCAAGTTCCTGACTGGACGGGTCTATCAGGGCCCCTATACCCAGAAAGTGAGGGAACAGTTCACCGCCCTTGTTGGCAAAGCGTCAAAGCAGTTCCTGAATGACCAGGTGAACGAACGGCTGAAGAAGGCCCTGGGTGCCCCCGGCTTTCCGCAAAATGACGATGCAGCAGTGGCCGCCCTTGTCACCAGTGCACCTGTTGCCGAAGCCGACCTCGCTGAGGCGGACGGCCTGGAAACAACGCTGGAGGAAATCGAGGGCTACCAGATCGTCCGGGCCATCGTCTGCAGTGAGGTCAAGCCGGCCCGCGTCTCGCAGCGGGATGCCAAGTCCTACTTCGCGGTGCTCCTGGACGATAACAACCGCAAACCCATTGCTCGCCTGCATTTCAACCGCACCCAGAAGTACATCGGACTTTTCGATGACAACAAGGAAGAAACGCGCGTGCCGATCAGCTCGCTGGAAGAAATATACGAGCACACCGAAGCCCTGCGCGCGAGCGTCAAGGGCTACCTGTAATCCACCACCGCAGCCCGTGTCATCACGGCGCTGTCACAACGTTGCAGCTTCCTGTTCTGCCAGCCTGATCATCCTAAGTTCGTCCTCCACAGCGCGGGCTGGCCAATAATCCTTGGCCAGCTCGTCTGCCTTGGTGAGATCTGCTGCGGGGAAAAGCTTTCCGAGCAGTCCGGCCGCCTGAAGCAACGCGATGAGCACGATGGTCCTGGCATCGGGGGCGCCCGGACCGGCCGCGGCAACGGGGGTACCGGACTGGGGCGTCCCCGTAACGGAAGCGTCGATCGGAACCGTGGTGTCCGGCAACTCGAGATCGGAGTGCGGGCCGCTGAGGGCGGCCTCGATCCTTTTCCGGAGCGCCGCCTCCGGCGCATGGTCCTTCTCGGGGTACCGCACGGTCCGGAACGCGCCGAGGTGCTTTTCACCTACCTGTTCCACGATGCCCAGTGATTCCAGACCCTCATAGACGCGCTGCACCTCGGCACGGCCCTCCAGCATGGAAACCCAGCGCTTGGGACTGTGCGGCCGGGACTTTCCCCGGATAATGTCCAGCTCACGCTGGAGGGACGTTGCCGGGGAGGTGTCGGTCGCCACGACGTGCTTCCCCTGCAGCTCGACTGCACCGATCAGGTCCAGCTCGGCCAGGATGGCCCCGGCCAGAGTGGTTCTGAGGGCATACACCGGCACTTCAGGTTTGCCGGTGGTGTCATTCGTTGCAAGCAGGAGGAAGGCCTGGGGCAGGTTGAGTTCGGTCGTCTGAGCTGGTTCAGCATTCATAGGATCATGGTGGCCCTGTTCGTGGGTGACCACAATGGAATCTTGAACGGACGACGGCGGGAGGCCCGCCGTCGTCCGCTTTCCGTGGTGCCGCCCCCGCAAGTAGCCCCCTGCAGATCAATTGGGTAGTGATTACTCGTGCGCCCGCCCACCGTCCTTCCGTAGCATCACAGTGCGTCTGGGGCGTCAAAGGAGACGAGGGGGGCTTCGGGGACTGCTGGTTCTCGCCTCCCGCCTATCGCGAGGAGAACCAATGAATCACCAGATTCCGGAACATCCGCCCCCAGCCCCGGCGCCTGACCCGCAACCCAAGAAACGCCGGGGGAAAATCGCCCTCGTAGCCCTGGCGGGGGTCATCACCACGGGAGTGGTTTTGGGCATTGTGGTACCCGGTGTGGCCGAACCCGAACCCCTGCCGCCCGTGGACGCAACCATCAGCATCGACCTGGACACGGCGGTCAACCAGTTCCCGGGAACGTTGGCCCTCGGCGCCGGCGTGGACGGCCTGGAGGAAGGCGAGATCGACAGGGTCTGGACCCCCAAAAACGTTCAAGCGATGAAAACGGCCGGTTTCGGACCGATCAGCTACCGCCTCCGAACGGAACTCGGCGTCAAGGCCTGGCACTGGAATCCCCGCGGAACATGGAGTGACGCAGCTGCCCAGCAGGGGTACTGGGTGTCATCAGATGAACCACTAGACGATTACCGGGCGTCGCAGGGCTACCGGCTTCCCCGCCGCGGAAACACCATTGATCAGGCCAAAAACGACGGCTATTCCCGGCTCTCCGACGGTAACCCCGCCACCTTTTGGAAGAGCAACCCGTACTTGGACTCGCACTTCACCGGGGAAGCTGACGACCGGAATCCGCAATGGATTATGGCGGTGTTCCGTCAGGCAGTTCCCATAGACACCGTCCAGTTCGACTGGGGCACCCCCTACGCCGCCGCGTTCAAGGTGCAGTACTGGTCCGGCAAGGACGCGCATTTCCCGGTGGACGACGGAAAATGGGTGGATTTTCCGCAGAGCGCCCATGAGGGCGCCGGCGGTTCCCAGACCGTGCGGATCGCACCGGAACCCCTGCCTGTGCAGTATGTGCGTATTGTCCTCACCCGGGACTCGGACACGGCTCCGGCGGGCTCCACCGATGTCCGCGACAAACTGGGGTTCGCCCTCAACGAGCTGGCCATTGGCCAGACCACCGCCGACGGGTTCGTTGATCACGTGGTCCACGAGGCATCACAGGGGCAGACGGAGATGTGGACCTCCTCCACCGACCCCTGGCACAGCGTGGCCGACATCGACAAACACTACGAACACGCAAGCTTCGAGCGGCTTTTCGGCAGCGGCATCACCAACGGCCAGCCAATGATGGTGCCCGCACCTGCGCTGTACGGTGTGCCGGAGGATGCGGCGGCCCTGGTGAGCTACCTCAAGAAGCGTGGCTACCCGGTGAAACGCGTGGAGATTGGTGAGGAACCGGACGGCCAGCTCGCCCAGCCCGAACACTACGGCGCACTCTACGTGCAAATGGCCAGCGCCATGAAAAAGGTCGACCCCACCCTGGAGTTCGGCGGTCCGGGCTACCAGACCACCCTGCCCGCGTGGGTGCACTGGCCCAACGACAACGGCGTGAGGTCCTGGACCGGCCGCTTTGTGTCCTATCTGCGGGCGCGCAACGCGATGGAGGACTTCGACTTCTACTCCTTCGAGTGGTATCCCTTCGACGATGTGTGCGCGGATCCGAGCGCACCGCTGGCCGAACACCCCAAGCTGCTGAAGGAGCTTCTCGCCCGCGAAGAACAGGCCGGCCTTCCACCTGACATCCCCAAAGTGATAACCGAATACGGGTACTCCTCCTTCGCGGGCCAGGTGGAACTGGAACTGCCCGGAGCCATGATCAACGCCGAAACTGCAGCCCTTTTCCTGACCCTCGGCGGGGAGACCAGTTACTACTACGGGCTGGAACCGAACTGGGTCTTCCAGGAAAAAGAAGGCCAGAAGTGCAACTCGTGGGGCAACCTGATGATGCTGCAGTTCTATGACAACTGGAACCTCCGGCCGCTGGCCGCCTTCTATGCCGCCAGGCTCGTGAATGAACACTGGGTACTCAAGGGCGGAGGAAACCACACCGTTTACACCGCCACCAGCGACATCCACAACTCCAAGGGTCAGCCGCTGGTCACCGCCTACCCGCTGCGCCGGCCGGACGGCACCCTTAGCGTGCTTCTGTTCAATAAGGACCCGAACCGGACCCTCAAGGTTCGGCTGATGCACAAGACCAACGGCGGCCAGGAGGTGATTAAAGGAGACCTCGAGCTCGACCAGTATTCGGCCGAGCAGTACGTCTGGCACCCGACCCCGGGCCAAAAGAACGGCGGCTATCCCGATCCCAGCCAGCCGCCGTCCTCAAAAGTCATCCACGCCGATAACAACGCCACCTTCACGCTGCCCCCGCGCAGCATATCCGTGGCCGTGACGCAGCGCTGACCGCGCGGTCACGGCAGCGAAACGAGCAAGCGGACGACGGCGGGACTCCCCGCCGTCGTCCGCCCACCGCTGGTGCCGCTCCCCTGCCTTCGCTCCCGCCTCAGCGCTTCGGGGTCACGAGCGGCCGGTGGCCTCGCTGGTGCCCCGCGCCAACTGCTCCGCGATGTCCACGGCCCAAGCGTCGATTTCGGACCAGTCCCGGTAGTCACCGAAGCGGATGCCCATCGCCCGGACCAGCATCCGGGACGAGCGCGGGAACTGGTCCTGCCAGGCAGCCCCGGAAAACACGCGGTGGCCCCGCGGCCGGACCACGTCCCGCAACGCTTCAGCCAGCGTGCGGTCCTGCGCCGCGCGCGCCGGTTTACGCAGGGGCCGGGGCAGGCCGCCGGACATTCCCACGCTGAAGAACCACACCGGCCGCTCGCGCAGAACGTCCTGGTGGCGGCGGACAAACTCCGTGGCTTCGGGCAACCACGCTTGGTTATGGATCGCGCTGCCCAACACCACCGCATCATAGGCACCGGGATCGGCAATCTCCCGCACTGCCTTGACGTCGACCGCCCAGCCCGCCCGCTGCAAAGCACCGGCGATCCGGTGGGCGATCTCGGCCGTCGATCCGTGTGCGCTGGCGTATCCGACAAGCATCCGCATGCCGGCCACCCCCTCTCGTGTGGCCTCATCATAGAGGGGATCAGACGAGGGCAGTAGAGGCTCCCAGGCGGCAGATTTACAGCGCGGACCAGCCGCCGTCGGAGGCCAGGATGGCGCCGTTGACGTTGGTGCCATCGTCGCTGAGGAGGAACGTGATGGATGCGGCGAGCTGCGCGGCCGTGGCGGGTGCGGGGATGTTGGCCTGCATCAGCGGGCCGAGGCGCTCGGCGGCCAGCTGCGATCCCCAGTCGGCCACAATGTTCGTGATGGTGGCGCCCGGAGCCACGGCATTGAACCGCAGGCCCTTCGGCCCGTACATCACGGCCGAGTTCTTCGTCAGGCCGATCACGGCATGCTTGGACGCGGTGTAGGCGGCGCCCGCGGCGGATCCGCGCAGGCCCGCCTCGGAGGCAACGTTGACTACGGAGCCCCTGCCGGCGTCGAGCATCAGCGGCACCACGGCGCGGGTGAGGCGCATGAGGGCCGTGACATTGATCCGGAAGACCCGGTCCCAGGTCTCGTCGTCCACGTCGTGAACCGGGGCAAACCTGTCCATGATGCCCGCCACATTCGCCAGGGCATCCACGCGCCCGCCGGCGGCAGTGACAACAGCGGCCACCGTCTCCTCGGTGGAGATGTCGCCGGCTACCGGAACGAGATCCAGGCCGGCGTTTTCTTCCACAAGGGCGTCGAGGCGTTCCTTGCTGATGTCCGCGGCGATGACCCGGCCGCCTTCCTTGGCAATGCGCAGCGCGGTTGCCTGGCCGATGCCCGAGCCCGCGCCGGTGACAATGACCGTTTTGCCGGCAAACCGGCCGCTGGTGGTGACTTCCTGCCATGAAGCTTCGTTGCCCATGATGTCCTTCCAGACGTTGCTTAGTGTGGTGGACTACACCTTATGACACGCTGTGTCATTATGTAAGGGTGAGTTCTGTTGAGACTACGTCTGACGCTGTGAGTAGCGAGATTCCGCGCCCTCCCGGCCGTCCACCAACAATCGATCCCGACGCCGCGGCCGCCGTCGGGCTGCGGCTGTTTGCCGAGCACGGCTACGAGCAGACCTCCATGGAGGACATTGCGCGGGAGGCGGGAATCAGCCGAAAGAGCCTGTACCGGTACTTCTCCAGCAAAGCCGAGCTCATCTGGGGCGGCATGGAGCCGGCGGTCCAGGCTTCCGGCCGGGTTTTGGATTCCGCCCGCACTCCGGACGCCTCCCGCACTGCCGGAACGCCCGACGCCGGCGTGCTGGCCGGCCTGCGCGCGGCGGCTGTTGCGGGGGCTGCCGCTATTCCGGATTTGTCCGTGACGCGCGGGCGCCTGCGGCTGATTGCAGAGCACCCCGAACTGGCCAGCCGAAGTTACGAATCCCTGGCGCCGCAGCGCGAGCGGGCGCGGGCCTATTTGGTTGCGGCAGGGGTTGGCGAGGACGTTGCCGGGTACCTGTGCGCCGCTTTTATGGGTGCAACGTTCGAGGCCTGGATGCGGTGGGCCGCGGGGACGGACCCCGATCCGGCGCCGTATCTGGTGGCGGCAGTGGGCGTGCTTCAGATGCCGTGAGGTTGGCACCCTGAAGGCCCTTACCCCAGGAACGTGCGGTGGATGTCGCTCCCGTAGCGCCGGATGAGGTCCCTCTTGGCTGCCTGGAAGGCCTCGAGGTCCCCGGCATGGCCGCGCTGTTCCACGCGGCGCCTGGCCAGCTCGTCGGAGATCACGTCCAGGAACAGCTCGGCCAGCAGCAGCCGGGCGGAATCCCGGAATCGGCCGCGGCCGTCGACGTAGAGCTGGACTGTGGGCGCGGCGGTGTTGATGATGACCTTGCGCTCCCCCGCGCTGTAAACGGCACGGTCGGCGCTGTTGTGCAGATTACGGAAGTCATAGCCGGTGAAGAGGTCGACGCCGTGGTCCCGGCTCGCGCGGTGGACCTCGCGGTGCGCCGGAGCCGGGGTTGCCTCAGCGGTGGCGATGGCGTGGTGCGGCGGCTGGTCGGCGCTGCGGCGGGAGGCGTGCTCGGCGATGACGATTTCGCAGAGCGCCCAGTAGTCGCCTGCCCGGACGGTGATCTCGCCCCTGTCGCCCGGCTGTCCCCCGCTCACGGTCCACTCGAGCCGCCGCGTCTCCGCCAGCGCATTGATCGTGACCGGGGCAGGCGCGGGTTCAATCCGCAGCGAGCCAGGTAGGCCCATTTCGAAGGTGAGCGTCCCGCCGTCGGGCAACTGACCCGGGTCCAGCAGCAGCGCAATGTGGAACGGGTGCCCCGGCGGGCGGTAGTAGAAGGGCGTGGTGAACCGCAGGGCCGCGGGTAGGTCCTCGGCCGCCGTCGTGCCGTCCCTGTTCAGGAGCGCCGGCGCCGTTTCCAGCCCGAGGTCGACGACGGCCGCCTCGCTCATGTGCTGCAACAGATGTTCGATCATCTCGGCTGTTCGCCCGGACGTGCTGGCGCGTTCCAGGTGTTTCAGCTTCTCCTTCTCTGCCTGCACGGGACCGGCGATCATCCGGCCGACGGCCCGGGAGAATGCTGCCACGAAGGGGTCCTTGAGATTCAGGCCCTCCCGCTCGTCGCTGATGATCGCCTTGCCGCGGCCCAGCATTTCGGTCAGTGCCGCACAGCGGACAGTGCCGAAGAGGTATTCCGTGCCGACCTGGTTCTCGTACTCGAACAGCTGGCAGTCGAGCACGGCCATCCCGGATTCGACCACCAGGCCGGCGGTGCGCTCATCACCCCTGAGCGTCAGCTCCACGCCCTGCGCCCGTTTGAGCGTGACCGTGAACGGATACTCCTCGCCGTCAACGGTGAAGCTGCCGGGCTGATCGGGGCCGACCAGCACGGTGGCCGGCGGCTCCTGGAAGAGGATGCTTTCGCTGCCGTAATCCTCGGCGCCGGGGCGTCGGTGCACCAGCTCCACGTCGCGCCGGGCCTGCACATCCCGAAGGTAGATGTTGTCCGAGAGCGATTGCAGCAAAGTGGCGTGCTGGGTGATGGTGACATGCGGATTGTCTACGACGATCGTCACCCGGGTGCCCTGACTATCGTCGGCGATCCCGAGCCGGGCGTAGTCCGCGGGGAACGCGCGGCGGTCCGCGCCATCGTCGTCGTAAAGGTAGCCGCCGTTCTCGCCGCGGAAGACGTCGATGCGGGTGAACCGGCCGTTGAGGATGGTTTCGATCCAGCCGTGCCCCAGGCCGAAGATGGCCTGCTTAAGTCCGCGGCCGAAGTACCCGCGGCCGACGCCCTCGCCGCGGGAGAGCGGGCTATGCGCGCCGCCGTAGCTGAGGATGCGCCCGGCCTGTTCGAACGACATGCCCTCCGCCTGGTCGCTGACCGTCAGGACTGCCCCGGCAAGGTGGCGCTCGTAGCCGACGCGGATCCGGCCGGTCACTTGAGCACCGGCCTTTTCCAGCCGGGAGTAGCTGTCGTCGCTGTTGGTGATCAGCTCCACCAGCGCTTTTTCCACCGAGGCGAAGCGCCGTGAATCGATCCCGATCACGCGCTGGTCCACCTGGATTTCGGCAACGGTCATGGTGACTCCCTCGCTCCCTTAGCCCCATAGTGGCGGGTCCGCACAGGGGCGTCAATGACCGAAAGTCCCGGCGCGCGGACCTTGCCGGCGTCGCCCGAGCCTGAACCTCCGTCGCCGGCTTGAATTCGGCCGCTCACGCGCTGGTAGTTCACGCCGATGATTGGCCGGAAGTCCGGCCGTGGCGTGCTTGTCGTCGCCATAGGCCACTGGGGCCGCTTACCGGTGAGGGTCCAGGCCGCCTGCACGGCCGCCCCCCGCGCGACGTACTCGCCGGGGCTCGGGATTACCACAGGAAGGTCAAAGACCTGCGCCGCAATTTTCTGCACAGCAGGGTTCTGCACCGCACCCCCGATCAGCAGCAGCCGGCGTGCCGGCACCCCCAGTTCACGCAGCGCGCTCATCCCCCCGGACAGTCCGCACAGCATGCCTTCGACAGCTGCCCGGGCGACGTTGTGGCGGGTGGTGGAAGCGATGCTGAGGCCGTGCAGGCCGGCCTTCGCCTCCGGCAGGTTGGGCGTACGCTCACCCTCGAAATACGGCACGAGCACCACTCCCCCGGCGCCTGGCTCCGCTTCCAACGCCAGCTCGGCCAGACCGTCGAAATCGACGGCCAGCAGGCCGGCCATGGAGCTGAGGACCCTCGCCGCGTTCAGCGTCACCGCAATGGGAAGGTAACCTCCGGTCGCGTCGGCGAAGCCCGCAACGGTGCCGGTGGCGTCCGCGCAGGGCTCGGCTGTGACCGCAAAGACCGTGCCGCTGGTTCCCACCGAGACCACAATATCCCCGGGCCGGATGTCCAGGCCGAGTGCAGCTCCCGCATTGTCGCCGGCTCCGGGTCCCACGGCGATTCCGCCGCTGGCAGGGCCGGCGATCGGGCCCGCCCCGGACGGTTCCTCGCCTTGTGCCGTGAAGCACGCAGGATGGACCTGCCCCGCAGTATCACCGGGGCCAAGGACACGCGGCAGGACAACGATGCCGCCGGGCCCCTCAGGGCTCCCGTCTCCACGCGCTTCCCGGGCTTCACGGGCTTCCCGGCCGAAAGCCAGCTTGAACAGTTCCAGGTCATAGGCCCCGGATTCGGGGCTCCAATAGCCTGTGCCGCTGGCATCGGACCGGTCTGTGGTCAGCTGCTCAAGATCGGGGCCCAAGGGACTGGACGCCGCAGGGCCAAAGCCGCGCAGACGCCACGTCAGCCAATCATGCGGCAGCGCGACGGCGGCAACCTGCGCCGCGATCTCCGGCTCGTGGTCCCTGACCCACCTGACCTTGGTGGCGGTAAAGGAAGCCACAGGCACCAGGCCTGTCCGCAGGGCGTATTCCTTCGCGCCTACCTCGGCGATGAGCTGGGCCGCGGCCCCGGCAGACCTGGTGTCGTTCCACAAAAGCGCCGGGCGCAGCACAACGCCGTCCCGGTCCAGCAGCACCATTCCGTGCTGCTGGCCCGCGATGGAGACGGCACTCACGTCGCCCAGCCCGCCGGCGTCGTCAATGGCCTCCGCCAAAGCCCGCCACCAGTGATCCGGATGGACATCCGTGCCGTCAGGGTGCCCGGCCCGCCCCTCGCGGACGGTGGCGCCCGTTTCGGCATCGGCAATGAGGACCTTGCAGCTTTGGGTTGAGGAATCCACCCCCGCAACGAGGTTCACGGGAACATCCATCACGGTATTAGCGGGCCCCGAGCAGGTGCTCGATAAAGAGCTGCTGAAGCTTCACAAAACCGAAGCCTTTCCCGCCAAAGTACGCATCGGCGTCGAACTCTTCGTACGCGGACTTGTCCGCGAGCAGCTGCTCGTAGCCTTCGCCCGGGTTCAGGGTGGGCTGGTTGATCTCGGAAACCCTGGACGCCTCCAGGGCCGCCTGCACGTCCGGGTCTGCCCGGAAGGCCTTGGCCCGCTCCTTCAGCAACAGGTACGTCTGCATGTTTGCCGCGGCGGAGTCCCACACGCCGTTGATGTCTTCGGTGCGGCTGGGCTTGTAGTCGAAGTGGCGCGGGCCGTCGTAAGCCCGGCCGCCGTCGGGGCCGCCGTTTTCCAGGAGGTCCACGAGCGAGAAGGCGTTCTGCAGGTCGCCGTGGCCGAAGACCAGGTCCTGGTCGAATTTGATGCTGCGCTGGCCGTTGAGGTCGATGTGGAACAGCTTGCCCTGATACAGGGCCTGGGCAATGCCGTGGGTAAAGTTCAACCCCGCCATCTGCTCATGGCCGGTTTCCGGGTTGATGCCTACCAGTTCGGGACGTTCCAGCGTCTCGATGAACGCCAGGGCGTGGCCCAGGGTGGGAAGGAGGATGTCGCCGCGGGGTTCGTTCGGCTTCGGCTCAATGGCGAAGCGGATGTTGTATCCCTTGTCAGTGACATAGTCGCCGAGCAGGTTCACGGCCTCGCGGTAGCGCTCGAGCGCACCGCGGATGTCCTTGGCGGCGTCGTACTCGCTGCCTTCACGGCCGCCCCACATCACAAACGTCTCCGCACCCAGCTCGGCCGCCAGGTCAACGTTCTCCAGGACCTTGCGCAGTGCGAAGCGGCGCACGCCGCGGTCGTTGCTGGTAAAACCTCCGTCCTTGAAGACGGGATGGCTGAACAGGTTGGTGGTGACCATCGGAACAACCATTCCGGTGGCTTTGAGGGCACCGGTCAGACGGTCGATCTCCCGCTGGCGCTCGCCGGCCGAGCACCCGAACGGGAAAAGGTCGTTGTCGTGGAAGGTCAGGCCGTAGGCGCCGAGGTCGCTGAGCCGGTTGACGGCCTCGACCGTGTCCAGCGGCGGCCGGGTGGCTGACCCGAACTGGTCCTGGGCCTCCCAGCCAACGGTCCAGAGACCGAAGGAGAATTTGTCTTCACGCGTGGGCTGAATCGTCATGGAAATGCTCCGATGGTTAGGGGCTGGTCCCCGAGGGATTAGCGCGGCGGGGTATGGCGAAACGAATATGTTTCGATAACAAACATATTCGTTCTCTCTGTGATGTCAAGCACTTATTTCTAGCTGCTGTGAGAGCTGCGCGTGGCCTTCCCAGGCCCGCGCTGTTATGTTTGGCTTCACACCAAATGACCCCGTCACGGCAGAAACCAATGGATGAGAGCCCCGATGCAGCAGTTAGCGACCGAACGTAACTGGGCCGGCAACCACACTTACCGCGCCCCCGCGATTGCCCATCCGGCCAGCCTCCAGGAGCTGCAGGAGCTGGTCCGGAGTGAAAAACGCGTCCGGGCGCTGGGATCGCGCCATTCGTTTAACGACATCGCGGACACCACAGGACCGTTGGTGGTCCTCGACCGGGTGGCCCAAGGCATGACCGTGGACCCACTGAACATGACGGTGACCGTCGATGCGGGGACGCGGTACGGGACCCTGGCAGCTGAACTTCACCGGCGCGGTTTCGCGCTGCATAATCTGGCTTCCCTTCCCCATATCTCGGTCGCCGGGGCGGTTGCGACGGCGACGCACGGCTCGGGCGATGCCAACGGCAACCTGGCCACTGCCGTCGCAGGTCTGGAGATGGTCACCGCTGACGGCAGCATCTTGTCGGCGCGCGAAGGGGACGACCATTTCGAGGGCATGGTGGTGGGGCTGGGAGCGCTTGGCATCGTCACCCGCCTCACCCTAAAGATTGAACCCACGTTCGAGGTCAGCCAAACCGTCCACGAACGCCTCCCCTGGGATCAGGTCCTGGAGAACTTTGATGCCGTGACGGCTTCCGCGTACAGCGTGAGCCTGTTTACCGACTGGAGCGGAACCACGGTGGAGCAGGCCTGGCTCAAAAGCCGCACCCGCGATCTGCAGCCTGCCGGACACTCACCTGAATATTTTGGGGCAGTCCCCGCGACCCAGGCACGGCATCCACTTCCCGGCGTATCCGGCAGCAACTGCACGCAGCAGCTCGGAGTTCCGGGGCCCTGGTCTGACCGGCTGGCCCACTTCCGGATGGAATTCACCCCAAGCAGGGGGGACGAACTGCAAAGTGAATACCTGATCCCGCGCGAGTACGCCACGGACGCCATCCGAACCATGAGGAAGCTCTCCAACGTGGTAACTCCGCTGCTGCTCGTTGGTGAGATCCGCACGGTCGCGGCAGACGAGCTGTGGCTGAGCCCGAACTACGGCCGGGACGGAATCGGACTGCACTTCACGTGGCGACAGGACCAGCCCGCCGTCCAGGCCGTGCTGCCCCTGCTCGAAGCGGAACTCGCCCCCTTCTCAGGCCGGCCCCACTGGGGGAAGCTCTTTGGCACCGAGGCCGAAGCCATCAGGCCGCTGTACCCGCGCATGGCTGACTTCATCGCTTTGGCGGACGGCATGGATCCCACCGGCAAGTTCCGCAACGACTTCCTCAACCGCACTGTGTTCGGAAACGATTAACCGATGATGACACCCAAAAGCCGCTCCTCCCCCGCATCCACGCTTTCCACCGCTTCTGCGCAGCCGCTGCCGTACGGCGAGCCGGACCCTTCGAGGCGGAACAACCTGGCCTTGATCACATCCTTCGTCCACCACCACGGCTTCCTCAGCCGGGCGCAGCTGACGAGAATGACAGGCCTCAACCGCTCAACAGTGGGAACACTGATCGGCCAACTGGGCGCCGTAGGGCTCGTCTACGAGACGCCGCCCTCCGGCGGCGCCCACGTGGGCAGGCCCAGCCCGGACGTGCACCCGAGCCCCTCCACAGCTGCCCTTGCCGTTAACCCCGAGATCGACGCCGTGACCATCGGCCTGGTGAGCCTGGGCGGGAAGGTCCAAAAGAAGATCCGCTTCGCCACGGACCGGATTCCGACAGCCAGAGAGGCCGTTAACATCGCCGCGGCCGTGATCGAGGGCATGCGCACCGAGCTCGAGACGTCCTACCGGATCACCGGGATTGGCATGGCCGTGCCCGGGCTGGTCAACGGTGCTGACGGCGTCGTCCGGCACGCCCCGCACCTGGGCTGGCGCGATGAGCCTGTCGCCAGCATGCTCAGCCAGGCAACCGGCTACGCCTGCCAGGCCGCCAACGACGCCTCCATGGCGGCGGAGGCGGAGCTGATCTTCGGCGCAGGAGACCGGGCCGGCCGCGAGAACCTTATCTACCTCAACGGGGGCGCCAGCGGCATCGGCGGCGGCGTGATCTGCAACGGCCTGTTGCTGCGAGGCACCTCAGGTTTCGCGGGAGAGCTCGGCCACTCCTTTGTCCGGACCGACGGTGGCACCTGCCATTGCGGCGCCACCGGATGCCTTGAAACTGAAGTCGCACAGTCCCGGCTCTTCGACCTCGCAGGACTGTCCGGCGGAGACGCAGCCCAACTGGAAGAGGCACTCACAAAGAACAGCACCGCCGAAGTGGCGGAGGAAGTGGCGCGGCAGCTGAACTACCTCGGGATAGCCCTGCGCAACGCCGTCAACATTTTCAATCCCGAAGCGATCGTGCTCGATGGGTTCCTAGGCGTCCTGCACTCCCTCTCCCCCGGAACTCTGGAAAACCAACTGCTGTCCCAGGCCCTGGACGGGCCAGCCAGCCAAGTACGTATCTACCGGGCAGAACTGGGCACAGACCTGATGATGCTCGGGGCAGCCGAGTTGGCCTTTACGCAGTTTCTGGCCAACCCCCTCAGCATCGGCGCCCTACCTGTTCCCGCTACTCACACCCACGCGCCAAGCCGGCGCTAACCCTCCACAGCGCTAACCCTCCACTGCGTGGATCCGGAAGCCGAGGGGTCGGGACTGGCCAGGTTCGAGGACAACCAAGTCCTGGCCGGAGTTGAAGGCGTCAGGCGGGCAGGTCATGGGTTCAACAGCCAGCCCCTTGCGCCCGCGCAGCTCTCCGGAGTAGAGCTGCACCCAGGGCGCCTCGGTTCCGCCAGCTTCCAGCACTGCCGCCAGCTTCACGGCGGGGTTGCGCAGGGTGACGGCCCAGTTGCTCTCGGGGAGGGCGGTGAAGGCGTGGTCGAGCGACTGGGAAGCCAGTACCCGGGGTTCGGAGAAATCGAAGTCCGTGTCCGGGGTTTCGAGGAGGCCAGCCGGCCGGAGCTTTTCATCCGTCAGGAGCACTTTGCCGGCCTTGAAGCTCAGTTCGCAGTTGGAAACATCCTCGCCGTTCACGGTGAGATAGGGGTGGGAGCCGCAGCCGTAGGGCGCGGGTCCCGTCCCGCAGTTGGTCGCACCGAGTTGGACGTGCAGGCCCGTTCGCGCGTCCAGCGAGTAGCGCGCCGAGAGCGCCAGCTGAAACGGATAGCCTGGTTCTCCGTGGAGCAGGTGCGTGAGTACCAGGTCAGCGTCCGAGCGCTGTTCCACATTCCATTCAACCCAGAGGGCAAGCCCGTGGAGCGCACTTCCGGGGGATGCCTCGTTGACGGGGAGTTCAAAGCGTTGGCCGGTGAAGGTGTAGCCGCCGCCGGTCACCCGGTTCGGCCAGGGCATGAGGACCTTTCCAGCGTAGGCCGGTGGCAGTTCGTCCGCGGGGAAGGGCAGGACGAGGTCCTTGCCCTGAAAGGACAGGCTCACCAGGCCTGCGCCGGCGGTGGCGACCGTGGCTTTGTAGTCCCCCGACTCGAGGGCGATCAGCTTTCCGTTGGGCGTAACGATGGGTGACATGGCGCTCCTTTCAAGACACTGGTTCTCGCCGGCGTTATTGAGCTACGGAAGGGGCTGCTGTGGAGTCACGGACGACAACGTGCGTGGCCAGCTCGACGCGGTAGGCGTCAAGGACCTCCCCGCGCGCCTGGCGGAGCAGCGACCGCAACGCTGCGCGCCCCATCTCTTCCAGCGGCTGGGCCACGGACGTTATCGCCGGGATGGACTGCTCCCCCTGGATAGTTCCGTCGAACCCAATAAGGCTGAGGTCATCGGGGATCCTCACTCCGTGACGGCCTGCTTCAGCGAGCACCCCCAGAGCGATGCTGTCGCTTGCGGCAAAGATGGCAGTGGGGCACTGATCAAGCCTCAGCAGCGCCTTAAGGCCCGCGACTCCGCTTTCCCGGCGGAACCTGCCGCCGGAAATGATGTATTGGGGATCCACTTGCAGGCCTTGTGCCGTCAAAGCGGCCATGTAGCCGTGGAGCCGTGCCTGGTTGCATTCGGCCTTCTCTATGCCGCCGATGTAGGCAATGCGCCGGTGACCCAAGCCCAGCAGGTGTTCTGTGGCGGCTTTGCCGCCAGCCCAGTTCGTTGCTCCCACGCTGACCACGTCGGACGGCGGCGGATTGAGCGGGTCGATCACGACGACGGGAATGTGGCGGCGGCGGAACGCATTCAGCTGCACCTCGCTGAAAGCCGAGGTCACCACAATCATTCCTGCCCTGCCCTCGTCCATGATCCGCTGGGCCCGACGCTCCGGGCTGTGCCCCCTGGAGGCAGGCGGTCCGGTGACGCTCACCAAAGTTTCGACATCGTCAGCGGCAGCCAGCTGCAGTATCCCGTTGAGGACCTCGACGGTGTAGGCGGAGTCGAGCACGTCGATGACCACTTCCACCACCGTGCTGGCCTTGGCCGCGGAGCGTCGCTGCAAAGGCGACTGATACCCCGCCTGTTCCAGGGCGGCCAGAACGCGCGCCCGGGTTTGCGGCGCCACATCTTCCCGCCCGTTGACCACCTTGGAGACTGTCGGCGCAGAAACGCCTGCCTGGAGGGCGACGGCAGCAAGGGTGGTCTTTTCGGGCCGGGCGTTTGTAGCCAAGGGATGGCTCCGTTCTTTCGAAATATTTCGTAGGCAATATCTTGCCGCTCATCGGACCGCTGGTCAACCAGACTTCAAAAAATCTAAAACACACAAAGGCAATCCGGTGCTTGACTGTGATGTCGGTCACCGCTAGATTTGCCTCACCGGTCGCAAGTTTTCGAAATATTTCGAAAGGAAGGCAGTGCGACCCCCGACCAAAGTGACGTGGACAATCCGCCTCGAAGCCGAGATGCAAAGTCCACATCACACGTTACCGGGACCCAGCGTTGAGCCCGGATGATGAACGGAAGCGAAATGAAAATTCGAAAGTTGCGCTCGGCAGCCCTGGCAATTTCCGCCGCAGGAATGGCAATCAGCCTGGCAGCCTGCGGTTCTGCAGGTCCTGCCGGCTCAAACGTGAGCAGTGACTCGGCCGCCATGTGGGGCCTCACCGGCGGCAACCAGCCGGTCCTGCAGAAGTCCGTGGATGACTGGAACCAGGCGAATCCGGACAAATCCATCAAGCTCGACTTCTTCGCCAACGACGCATACAAGACCAAGGTCCGGACCGCAGTCGGCGCCGGTCAAGGCCCCACGTTCATCTATGGCTGGGGCGGCGGAGTCCTCAAGTCATATGTCGATGCCGGCCAGGTGGACGACCTTTCCAGCTTCCTGAAGGACAATCCGAAGGTCAAAGACCGTTACCTGCCCGCAGTGCTGAAGAACGGCGAGGTGGACGGCAAGACCTACGCCCTGCCGAACAACAACGTCCAGCCGGTGGTCCTCTACTTCAACAAGGAAGTATTCGACAAGGTGGGCGCTCAGGCCCCGAAGACCTGGGACGAGCTGATGGCCCTGGTACCGAAATTCAAGGAAGCCGGAATCGCCCCGTTCTCGCTCGGTGGACAGTCCAAGTGGCCGGACCTGATGTGGCTCGAGTACCTCGTTGAGCGCATTGGCGGCCCTGAGGTCTTCGCAAACATTGCCGCCAACAAGCCGGGGGCATGGTCCGATCCTGCCGTGATTCAGTCCCTGACCAAGATCCAGGAGCTGGTGGACGCCGGCGGGTTCGTCAACGGTTTCTCCTCCATTGCTGCCGACAGCAACGCCGACCAGGCCATGATGTACACCGGCAAGGCAGCCATGATTCTGCAGGGCGGCTGGATCTATCAGGGAATGAAGAAGGATGCCGCGGACTTCGTCAAGAGCGGCAAGCTGGGCTTCACCACTTTCCCGACTGTTGCCGGCGGCAAGGGCGACCCGGCTAACGTCGTGGGCAACCCCTCCAACTTCTGGTCCATCTCGGCCAAGGCCACGGACGCCCAGAAGAAGGCGGCCCTGGATTACGTCAAGGACGGCATGTTCACCGACGCCAACACCGACGCTCTGATCAGTTCGGGTGCCGTGCCAGTGGTTCAGGGCATCGAAAGCAAGCTCGACGCCTCCCCAGATAAGGACTTCCTGAACTTCGTCTACGGAATGGCCAAGAACGCTCCCAGCTTCACGCTCTCCTGGGACCAGGCCCTCAGCCCGGCTCAAGGAGACGCCATGCTGTCGAACCTGGACCAGATTTTCCTGAAGAAGATCAGCCCGGAGCAGTTCGCCAGCACCATGAACGCCACGATCGGAAAGTAAGAGACCATGACGGCTCTTGGTTCTTCTAACCGAGGGGTCCGCGATGCGGGCCCCTCGGGGTGGCTCGCGGCCCCGGCATTGATCTTCTTCCTCGCATTTGCAGTTGTCCCGCTCATCGGCGTCGTCTTCCTCAGTTTCACGAGTTGGAACGGACTGGGCGAGATCAAGCTGGAAGGTTTGGCCAGCTGGACGACGGTCCTGACGGATCCGGTAACAGGCAACGCGCTGGTGGTGACAGCCAAGATCATGTTCTTCTCGTTCATTGTCCAGGCACCCATCAGTCTGCTCCTGGGCGTCTTCACGGCGGGCGGACAAAAATACCGCGCGGCCCTCGCCGTCCTGTATTTCCTGCCGCTGCTGCTCTCATCTGCCGCAGTCGCCATAGCCTTCAAGGCCCTGCTCGACCCCAACTTCGGCTTGGGCCCCGGGTTCAACCTGCCCATCCTGGCCCAGGACTGGCTCGGGAATTCCGACTTGGTCCTGTTCGTGGTGGTCTTCGTGATCGCGTGGCAGTTTGTCCCGTTCCACACCCTGATCTACCAAGGCGGCGTTCGCCAGATCCCCACCTCGCTCTATGAGGCAGCCGAAATCGACGGCGCGGGACGTCTCCGTCAGTTCTGGAACATCACGCTGCCGCAGTTGAAGTACACCGTCATCACGTCCTCCACCCTGATGGTGGTGGGCAGCCTGGCCTATTTCGACCTCATCTTCGTGCTCACCGGCGGCGGACCCGGATACAGCACCCGGCTGCTTCCGCTGCACATGTACCTGACGGGTTTCAAAGCTAATGACATGGGGGCCGCGAGCGCCCTTGGCGTCATCCTCGTCGTCATCGGCCTGGGCATGGCGCTCCTGCTGCAGCGTCTCGGCGGCAAGAACCGCAACGCGAGCCAATTGGAAGGTGCCTGATGGCGTCCACGACACAACTGCCTATCCCTCCCGCCGAGACGGCGGGCACCATCCCCACCAAGCCGGTAACCCGCACCAAGGGTCCCGGACGGCAGCGCCCCAACTTTCTCGGCGGGCTGGGCGGCTGGCTCTGGCTCGCAGTCATCATCATCCCGATCTACTACGTGGTGATTACCAGCTTCAAGAACCAGGCGGGGTTCTTTACGTCCAACCCGATGCTTCCGGCGGCGGAGCCAACGCTGGACAACTACAAGCTGGTGCTGGAGAACGACTTCATCCGGTACTTCACCAACAGCCTCATCGTCACCCTCGGCACGGTCCTTCCCGCCCTTCTGGTGTCCTTCATGGCCGCCTACGCGATCGTCCGGGGCAGGAGCCGGTTCCTCAGCCTGACGAACAACCTGTTCCTCCTTGGCCTCGCCATTCCGCTGCACGCCACCATCATTCCCATCTACTGGATGATCACCAAAGCGCACATGTATGACACCTTGCTGGCGCTGATCCTGCCGTCGGTGGCGTTTGCCATCCCGGTCAGTGTCCTCATCCTGTCCAATTTCATGCGGGATGTCCCCAATGAACTGTTCGAGTCCATGCGGCTGGACGGCTGCTCGGACTGGAGCATGATGTGGCGTCTTGCCCTGCCCATGACTAAGCCGGCAGTCATCACCGTGGGCATCTACAACGCCCTGCACGTCTGGAACGGCTTCCTCTTCCCGCTGATCCTGACCCAAAGTCCCTCAACCAGGGTCCTCCCGCTCTCGCTCTGGACGTTCCAGGGAGAATTCAGCGTCAACATCCCCGCGGTCCTTGCGTCCGTGGTCCTGGCGACACTGCCGCTCTTGGTGGTTTACGTCGTGGCCCGCCGCCAATTACTCAGCGGCCTGACCGCCGGTTTCAGCAAGTAAGAAAGGACTGACCATGACAAAACCCCAGCCCCTGCGGGTCGGCATGGTGGGCTATGCCTTCATGGGAGCCGCCCACTCCCACGCCTGGCGCACGGCCCCACGCTTCTTTGACCTGCCTCTCCAGCCCCGGCTCACCGCGGTCGCCGGACGAAATGCCGACGGCGTGCGCGCCGCCGCGGACAAGCTCGGCTGGGAATCGGTCGAGACAGACTGGCGGCGCCTGATCGAGCGCGACGACATCGACCTGATCGACATCTGCACCCCCGGCAACACCCACGCGGAAATTGCGATTGCCGCCCTCGAAGCCGGCAAGCACGTGCTGTGCGAAAAGCCGCTGGCAAATTCGGTCGAGGAGGCGGAACGGATGACCCTCGTGGCGGAGACAGCAGCCAAGCAGGGAATCCTCTCCATGTGCGGCTTCAGCTACCGCCGCACGCCCGCCCTTGCGCTGGCCAAACGACTGGTGGAACAGGGCAAGCTCGGCGAGATCCGGCATGTCCGGGCCCAGTATCTGCAGGACTGGCTTTCGGATGAGAATGCCCCCATGACCTGGCGACTGGACAAGAGCAAGTCCGGGTCAGGCTCCCTGGGTGACATCGGGGCGCACAGCATCGATGCTGCCCAGTGGGTATCCGGCCTCAGCATCTCCGGCGTTTCGGCTTTGCTGGAGACTTTCGTTCCGGAGCGTCCGCTCGCCGGCGACCTGGTGGGCCTGGGCGGCCACGGCGACCTTAGCAGTGACGCACCCCGCGGAAGCGTCACCGTCGACGACGCGGCGATCTTCAGTGCAAGGTTCGACGGCGGCGCCGGTTCAACGGGTGCCGTAGGAGTCTTTGAAGCCACCCGCTACGCGCTGGGCAGGAAAAATGCCATGCGTCTTGAAATCAACGGGACCAGGGGTTCCCTGGCGTTCGACTTCGAGGAAATGAACGTCCTGTCCTTCTACGATGCCGCGGAATCCCCCAACGCCGGCTTCCGGCGGATCTTCGTCACCGAGCCCGAGCACCCGTATGTCGGCAACTGGTGGCCAACCGGCCATGGCCTGGGCTACGAGCACGGTTTCACCCACCAGGTGGTGGACCTCGTCACCGCGATCGGTGAAGGCCGCCAGCCGGAACCCTCTTTTGCGGAGGCCCTGCAGGTCCAGCGGGTCCTCGCCGCGGTGGAGTCCAGCGCTGCCAACTCCAGCCAGTGGCAAAAGGTCTGAGCAGCGCCGCCCAAAGCCAGTACAACCAAGGAAACCTGATGACACGACCAATCACGCTTTTTACCGGCCAGTGGGCTGACCTGCCGTTCGAGGAGGTGGCCCGGCTAGCTGGCGACTGGGGCTTCGACGGGCTCGAAATTGCCTGCTGGGGTGACCACCTGGACCCCCGCCGCGCTGCGGAGGACGACGACTACCTTCAGGGCCGGCTGGACATCCTGGCGAAGAACAACCTTCAGGTGTTCGCGATCGCCAACCACCTCACAGGCCAGGCCGTGTGCGATGACCCCATTGATGAACGTCACCGGGGCATCCTGTCTACCGAGATCTGGGGTGACGGCGAAGCCGAAGGTGTGCGGCGGCGCGCCGCGGAGTCCATGAAGGACACCGCACGGGCAGCGGCCCGGCTGGGGGTCAAGACCGTGACAGGGTTCACCGGCTCCTCCATCTGGAAGGCCGTTGCCATGTTTCCGCCCGCCTCGGAGGCAACGATCGACGCCGGTTATCAGGATTTCGCCGACCGCTGGAACCCGATCCTGGACGTTTTCGACGAGGTGGGCGTCCGCTTCGCCCTTGAAGTCCACCCGTCCGAAATCGCCTACGACTACTGGACGGCGAAGCGGACCCTGGAAGCCATCGGGCACCGCAAGAGCTTCGGGCTGAACTTCGACCCCTCCCACTTCATCTGGCAGGACCTGGACCCGGTGATGTTCCTGCAGGACTTCGCAGAACACATCCTCCACGTCCACGTCAAGGAATCCGTGCGCCAGCTGGACGGCCGCAACGGCCGCCTCGGTTCCCATCTGGCCTGGGCGGATCCCCGCCGCGGCTGGGACTTCGTCACCGCAGGCCACGGGGACGTGCAGTGGAACCGGATCTTCCGGACCCTGAACGCCATCGGCTATGAGGGCCCCACCAGCATCGAATGGGAGGACGCCGGCATGGACCGCCTGATCGGCGCCCCGCAGGCGCTGGCCATGGTGCAGGAGCTGGCCCGGATCGCCCCGCCCGCCGCCGCCTTCGACGCGGCCTTCGCCAGCCGGTAACCACTTTTCCGGCCCTGCCCGGGCCGATAGCCAACCAAAGGAACCCACAAATGACCGAACGCAAGAATGCCCTGGTAGTCCGGGGCGGCTGGGACGGACACCAGCCGTATGAGGCCACCGAGCTCTTTATCCCCTACCTCAAAGACAACGGCTATGACGTGCGCGTCGAGGAATCCCCCAAGGTTTACGCCGACGCCGAATACATGGCAGGCGTGGACCTGATCATGCAGTGCATGACCATGACCACCATCGAAAAGGACGAGTTCGCCGGGCTGCGCGCCGCCGTCGAAAACGGGACGGGCCTGGCCGGCTGGCACGGCGGGATCGCCGATTCCTACCGGAACAACTCGGACTACCTACACCTGATCGGCGGCCAGTTCGCCTGCCACCCCGGCAAGCACCCGGACGAGTGCATCGGCGAGCAGTCGGATAACTACGTGCCCTATACCGTCAACATGCTCCCTGCGGCGGCGGAGCACCCCATCACCCAGGGCATCAACGACTTCGACTTGGTCACCGAGCAGTACTGGGTCCTCTCGGACGACTACATCGACGTCCTCGCCACCACCACCCAGAAAGTCCGCGAGTGGGACCCGTGGAACCGCGAAGTCACGTCCCCGGCCATCTGGACCCGGCAATGGGGCACAGGCAGGATCTTCGTCTCCACCCCCGGCCACCGCGTCGAAATCCTCCAGGACGCCAACGTCCGCACCATCATCGAAAGGGGCCTGCTGTGGGCAAGCCGTTAAGAGTAGGAATCGTCGGCTGCGGCGCCATCATCGCCCAGTACCTCACCAACTTCCGCAAGCTTAGGGACATCGAACTGGTGGCCGTAGCGGACCTTGATCCGGCCCGTGCCCAGGCGGTCGCGGACGACTACGAGGGCGTGCGCGCCACTTCCGTCGACGAGCTCCTGGCGGCGGACGACGTCGAGCTGGTCCTGAACCTGACCATCCCCGCCGCGCACGCCGCCGTGGCGCTGAAGGCGATCGCCGCAGGCAAAAGCGTCTACGGCGAGAAGCCGCTTGCTGCCACAACTGCGGAGGCCCGGCAGGTCCTGGACGCAGCCCACGAGGCAGGCGTCGTCGTCGGCTGCGCCCCGGACACCGTTCTGGGCACCGGCATCCAGACCGCGCGCAAAGCGATCGACGACGGACTGATCGGCGCACCCATCTCCGCATCCGCCACGATGGTGACGCCCGGGCACGAACGCTGGCACCCGAACCCGGACTTCTACTACCAGCCCGGCGGCGGTCCCCTCCTGGACATGGGCCCCTACTACGTGACCGCCCTCGTGACGCTGCTGGGCCCCGTCGTTTCCGTGATGGGTGCCGCCAGCCACACGCGCAACGTCCGGACCATCGGCTCCGGGCCCCGGCAGGGCGAAACCGTACCTGTGGACATCGACTCCCACGTGACCGGCGTCCTGGTCCACACGTCCGGCGCGCTGTCCACTCTTTTCATGAGCTTCGACGCGGTGAAGTCGAAGTCGCCGAACATCGAGATTCACGGCTCCACGGGATCCCTGGTGGTGCCGGACCCCAACCACTTTGATGGGGAGGTCCAGCTGTTTTCCCTCGGCGCGGACGGCTGGGAGACTCTGCCGGTCAGCGCCGGGTACGTCGACTCGGGCCGTGGCTTCGGCATTGCCGACCTCGCCTCCACCGCGCAGGGCGAAGAGCCCCGCGCCGGAGGCGCCCTGGCCTACCACGCCCTTGAAGTCATGGAATCAGTGCTTGAATCAGCCCATAGCGGCCGTGCCGTACCGATCCAAAGCACAGTTGAACGGCCGAAGAGCGTCGAGCTGACTGTCCTGGCCGACGACATTAACATGCTCGAGGCCCAGGAGGCCGCCTCCTAGTGCGCCGCGAACCGCCCGATCACCGCGAACAGGTCGACAGGCGCGGCATGGACGGAGGACGACGGCAAGGAGGTCCCGCCGTCGTCCGGTTTCCAAAAGCCGCGGGCCTGAGACAATGGCCCAATGGAAATCGCACTGGGACTTCTGGTTCTCGTCGCGGTGGTCTGCGCGGGCAGCGCCCTGGGCCGGAAACTCAACATTTCGGTTCCGCTGCTGCTGGTGCTGGCCGGCGTTGCCGGTTCTTTCCTCCCCTTCGTCCCGCACATTGAACTGAACCCGGAAGTGGTCCTGGTGGGCCTGTTGCCGCCGCTGCTGTACGCCGCTGCGCTGCGGACTTCCCTCTTCGATTTCCGCTCCAACCGCCGCGCCATAGCCCTGCTCTCGGTGGGCTACGTCATTTTCGGGACCATCACGGTGGGCCTGGTGGTGTGGTGGCTGTTCCCGGAGATCCCACTGGCCGCCGCGATCGCCCTCGGGGCGGTGGTGGCGCCGCCGGACGCCGTGGCGGCAACGGCCATCGCCCGGAAGGTGCGGATGCCGCGCCGGATCGTCACCATCCTGGAGGGCGAGTCCCTGGTGAACGATGCCACGGCCCTGATCTGCCTCCGCGCAGCCATCGCCGCCGTCTCGGGCTCGGTTTCCGTCGCCGGGATCGCCGGGGACTTCGTGCTCGCTGCCGGGGGCGGGGTGGTGGTGGGCCTGGCCGCCGCGTATGTCCTGACCGAACTCCGCAAGCGGATCCGGAACGTCGCCATCAACACCTCAACCTCACTGGTAGCGCCGCTCGTTGCGTACCTCCCCGCGGAGGCGATCCACGCGTCCGGAGTCCTCGCCGTCGTCGTTACCGGGCTGGTGATGGGCACCAAGGCGCCGTCCATGCCCAACGGCGCTGCCCGGCTCAGCCAGCGCAGCAACTGGAACACGGTGCAGTTCCTGCTGGAAAATTCCGTGTTTCTCCTGATCGGGCTGCAGGTGCGGTCCATCATCGAGGGCGTCCAGGACGATTCCCTCGGTGCCGGCCGGATCTGGGCCGGTTGCGCCATTATCCTGCTGGCGGTGCTGGTGCTCCGCCCGGTGTGGGTGTTCCCGGCGACGTACCTGCCCCGGCTGATACCGGCCGTGCGGAGGAACGATCCGGCCCCGCAGTGGCAGTTCCCGGCGATTGTCTCCTGGGCCGGGATGCGAGGGGTGGTCACCCTGGCCGCGGTCCTGGTCCTGCCCGCCGATCTGGAGCACCGTTCCGTGCTGATTCTCGCTGCCCTGGTGGTGGTGGGCGGCACGCTCACCCTCCAGGGATTCACGCTTCCGGCCCTGGTCAGGGTCCTGCGCATCCCGGGCCCGGACCAGCGCGAGGACGCACTGAACCAGGCCGCGCTCATGCAGCAGGCCACTGCAGCCGGCGTGGCCCGGCTGCAGGAACTGCGCGCGGATGACGATCCGCCCGAGGTGGTGGCCATGCTGAAACGGCGCACCCAGGAGCGCGGGCTGGCCGCCTGGGAGCGGTTGGGCCGGCCGTCCGCGGAGACGGCGACGCCCAGCGAGCGCTACGCCCGGCTGCGGCTTGCCATGCTGGAAGCGGAACGCGCCAAGGTGCTGGAGTTGCGGCGCGGCGGGGAGTACGCGCAGGAGGTTCTCAGCGAAGTCCTGGAGCGTTTGGACGTGGAGGAATCCATGCTGGACGTCTCGTTGGACGAGGTGGACACCACCGGCGAAGGCGGCGGAGAAGGAATCGCCAGGCCGGGCGGGGTGTGCAGTCACCTTGAATCCGCCCGCTCCCCCGAGGTGCCCCTCGATGCGTACTGCGCGGACTGCCTCCGGGAGGGTACGACGTCGGTGCACCTGAGGATGTGCCTGCGCTGCGGCAAAGTGGGGTGCTGCGATTCCTCGCCCGGCACCCATGCTTCCAAGCACTTTGTCGCCACCGGGCACCCTGTCATGCGGAGCATCGAACCGGGTGAGGACTGGCGCTGGTGCTACGAGGATGACCTGCTGGGATGAGGGGAAATCGGCAGATTTAACAAAGGGTGGGACGTGGTGGAGCAGCAGGCCTAAGCTGATACCAGCACATCTCTGCCAGCGCCGGGGAGGTCATCATGGACGCTGAAACTGCCGACGTGATCGGTCACGATGTCACCACCATCACCTGCGTGTGCGGGAACACCGTGAGCAAGGACGGGCTGATCCAGGCCAACTCAGAAGGCATCCCCGTTCACAGTGACGAGGACACCCCGGTGCCGCCGGAGCTGGCGGAATGGCCTGCGGACCAGGACCTCTACACCCTGTGCCCCGCGTGTGGAAGGGTGTACCGTGACGCGGTCATCGAAGAGACCGGGACCGCGCCCGTCGCCTTCCGGGTCGACGTCGCCACCGGTCCCATTGCCGACGCAATCAGGGTGCACTGGAACCTTAGCAGCTGACGCCTACCCTGCGAACCGCGAGAGGTAGGCCCTTTCCTCTGCGGTGAGCTTCCGCGGGTGGTTCGATTCAGGGTCCAGCGGGACCACCACCGTGGTGCCGGTGAAGACGGTGGTGCCTTGCCGATTCCCTGTATGCCGGACGGTGAAGGACCCGTTGCCCACCCTGGAGATGTCGAGCACCAGCGTGAGCTCATCCCCGTAGTTGACAGGCATCTTGTACTCAACGTTCAACGACGCCACCACTTTGGGGCATCGAAACGAGTCCAGCCCGTCAGCGGCTGCCTTTATGTTGAGCCACTGCACGCGGGCCTCCTCCATCAGGGTGACGATGCGGGCGTTGTTGATATGGCCGTTGATGTCCTGATCAGACCATCGGAGCGGCATGACCATTTCGAAGCGCTCAGTCGCACGGCCGCCCTGGTTCTTTATGTCCGTTCCGGTCATACGGTGGCCGTTCCTCTCGACGTCTGCTGCGTTCGCTCGTACCACCTTCCCAGCGCGGGCCGGAATTCTCCACTGTCCCTTCGCACGCTGATTCAGGGATGTCATTTTTCCGACGTCGTCTGCACAAAGCACCATCGCGCCGGACCTGTGGTGCTAAACGGCACCCTGTTGGTCAGCAAGTGCTCTTGATCGCCTATAGAAGGTTGCTCGGGACATACCGAAATCCCGGGCGACCTGCGCCGCGGGCTCTCCGCCATTGACCAGGCGAACAGCGCTTCTGATCTGACTATCAGTGACCCGGCGGGGTCGGCCGCCAAGGTCCTTGCCGGCTTCTCTTCGCTTGTTGATGGAATCTGTGACGCGTTCGCGTTTGATCTCGTGTTCCATCTGGGCGAGGGCAGCCATGATCGTGAACACCATAGAGCCCATCGGTGTTGATGTGTCGACATCGCCTCCGCCCAGGTTCAGGACGCGCAGACCCGCGCCGCGGCTGCGGAGTTCGTCAGCGAGAGCGAGCATGTTTTGGGTGGACCGCCCGAGCCTGTCCAAGGTTGTGATGACGAGGGTGTCGCCCTCCATGAGCGCGTCAAGTGCTTCATCGAATTTTGGCCGTGAAGCGCGTGCTCCGGATACGCCGTGGTCAACATAGAGGTCATCGCGTCGAACGCCGGCGGCGAGTAGATCCACCCGCTGCCGGTCCGTGGACTGCTGCCGCGTCGAAACCCGTGCATAGCCAATAAGCTTCGACATGCCTGCCTCCGAGTGTGTGCCGTAACTAATGATTAGCCCGGGGTTTTCATGGGGGTGCCGCTGGGTTGGCGTGTTAATCAGGGAAAGGGTGCTCTGAGCTGGGAAAATAGTGGTTGTCGAGACCGTTATTTGCCGAGCGAGGGAGCACCCTTTCGATGCAGAAGTCTACCGCTGTTTTCCCGTCCCTGCCGGTCAGTTTCACCGGCCAGTCGCTGATCTCCCACGCGGGGGTTTCGGTGCTCGCCGGCTTCATGGACGCGCTGGGTTTCGGCAGGCTGTGCGAGGACCGGCTCGGCCAGTTTGTTCCCTCGGGAGCGAAGCACCGGCCTGGCCGGCTGGTCGGGTCCCTTGCCGCGATGCTCGCCGCGGGAGGTGAACACGCCTCGGACCTGGATATCCTGCGCTCCTCACCCGGGGTCTTCGGTCAGCTGCCCTCGAACGCGACCATGTCCCGGTTCTTCGAACGCACCGTGGCGAACCCGGAGCTGTTCGGCTACGGATTCGAGACCCTCACCCGGGAACTGCGCACCCGGGCCTGGACCGCCGCCGGGAACCGGAACCCGGCCCTGACCGCAACAGCCGCGGATCCGCTCATCATCGACATCGACGCGACCCTGGTGACCTCACACTCGGACAAGGAAAACGTCGCCGGTACCTACAAGGGCGGCTACGGATTCGCCCCCTTCATCGCCAGCGCCGATTACGGGGCCGGTAATGGTTCCGGGGAAATCCTCGCGGCCGTGCTCCGGCCAGGGAACGCCGGGGCGAACAGCGCCGAGGACCACATCCGGGTCTTCCACACCGCCGCCGCCCAACTCCCCGACGGGTTCTTCACCGACACCGGGGCCTTGGCCGGGGAGAAGGTCCTGGTCCGCACCGACAGTGCCGGGGCCTCCAGGAAGTTCCTCTGGCACCTGCACAGCCTGGGCGTGCAGTTCACCACCAGCTACACCCTGCCGTTCGGCAAAGCCCACATGGTCGACTGGATCAGTGACAAAGAGTACTGGCAGCCGGCCCTGGACCAGTCCGGAAACGACCGGACCGATGCGTGGGTCATCAACGCCACGGACGTCATCCCGCTCACCGATTACCCTCCGGGCACCAAACTTTTCCTGCGCGCCGAGCCGCTGCATCCGGGCGCGCAGCCGACCCTGGTCGATGTTGACGGGCACCGGATTACCGCGTTCCTGACCAACTCGCCGCGCTGGCACGGGCCGTTCCTGGACGCCAGGCACCGGGCCCGGGGCCGGTGCGAGAACAGGATCAAAACCCTGAAAAACACCGGCCTGGGCAAGCTGCCGTTCTTTGATTTCGCGGCGAACCAGGCCTGGGCGAACATCGCCGCGCTGGCGTTCAACCTGGTGTCCTGGCTCCAGCTCGCCGCCCTCCCGGACGGCCACCGGGCCAAGGGCTGGGACATCAAACGCTGGCGCTACCGGCTCTTCGCGATTGCCGGGAAAATCATCACCCGCGCCCGCCGCACCCAGCTCCTACTCCCGGAATCAGCGCCAGAGAAAGACCTCGTGAAACTGCTCCTAGACAACACCAGCCAGCTCAAAGTGTTGCTCTCCCCAGGCTGAAACAGGGCCTTTACCCTGTCCCGACGAGCAGCTCCCTCACCGGAAGTGGAACCGGCGCCAACCCAGCGAACCAACAGGCCACACCAGACTGCCCGAAAACAGAAAACAAAACTCGGATCAGCCGCAGGCGCAAAACCGCGACCGTCACGGCGCATCATGAAAAATCGGGGTTAGTATGCCGATTCCACCAAAAGGTTTCGAGACGTAGTTGCGAGAATGCCCTGGTGTTGGGAAGGCCATGTGATGGGCACAGGAACTAGGAAACCCTGGGACGCGTTGCTTTTCTCGGGACCGGACGCCTCGTATCTCAAGGGTTACGAGACGGCAGATGTTGCATTTGGGGCATCCTGGCCGGGCATCCAATCGGGCGGGCTATACGGGGCATGTCGGCTCCAACAACTCAAGAGCAAGTCAGAAGTCGTCTGCACAAATTTCGCTACTCGCCTGCACAGCCATTTGACGTCAGAAAAGCCCATGCAGAAACACGCTAGCGGACCGGCTAACGGGCGGAGTCTCCTACTGCTCCACTCAAGGCCAGGATCTCGTCGACAACGTGCGCGAGCGGAGCGGTGGCGTTGATGGCGATGCCACCTCGCGGAATGTCCGCCTTTGTGCGATGCAACCGGAGTATGAGGTCCCGTTCCGCTTGCCGGCCTTGTCCGCCCCACTCGTCGTCCCCCCGGTCGTCGAGCCGGCGAGCCAAGGTTTCGGTGTCGATTTCGAGCACGAAGACGCGGTTGAACAGATCAATAAACTTCGCGAAGTTTCGCGATCCCCCACACAAGAACGTCACCGCCTCGCGCTGATCTGCGACGAGCGCCTTCACTTTGTCGACGCACCAAAGGTGGTGATCGTGAATGGCAAGACCAGTGACGTCCTCCATCGGTGCCCCGGTCTCCGGATCACCTTGGTACGCGAGTTCGCGATCGCCGTGAACGACGTGGTAACCGCGCCTTGCCAACTCCTCGCACACAGAGGTTTTCCCGGTTCCGGAGCTTCCTTCAATGAGGAAGTTTCTCTTGCCCATAGTGAATGGTAGTCAGACAATGCACCACGCGAGCGTTCGGGGATCGCACTCCGCCCTCCCTCTCACTAGGCATTCAGCAGAGGGGCCCGACGATCCCGTGAGCGTCGCCGAGTGCGCAGTAAAGAATCAGGAATTGTTCGCACCGTACCGACACCCCTATGCCGCAGGCTACGCGACCAATAAGATAGGGCCATCCGCAGAAGGAAAGAGATGCCATGCCAAATGCAGTACATGCGTGGTTTGGAAAGGCAGCGAGATTTCCGAAACAATCCACGTCAGATCTGCGCTGGCTAAAAAATGCTTACGTCATTTTTGGCATCGGCACTTTGTTGCTGTCCCTTATCTGGTTCCCAGGATGGCAGACAGCCGCGTGGGTTGTGGTTACTATCGGCTGGTTTTATCAGTCCGCTTTGGCTAGGAAAGAGATCCGCCGCCGCGAGGCGGAAACGGCCCTGTCGGACTAGTTCCGCTAAACACCTTCTTGTGCGGGAGTCGGCGCCAGAGACTGTGCAAGATGCCGGGCTGCGTCCAGGTCGAACCATTCCGCCCGGTAAGGGTTCGGCTTACCGGACGAAGGATTTCTGGAGATGTGGCCGGTGAGGATCCGTGCGGCTATCCGGGGGACGCCGTGATCAATAGGATGAGGCATGAGCAAGACGACGAAGCGCACGATATGGGTGGTCTGGTTCCTTATTATGTGTTGGATCGCTTACCAGGTCTTCGGATGGCTTGGCGTTCTCTTCCTCGTGGCGGCCGGAGCAATTGGAGGCCTCTCAACAATCTTCATCAATCGGAAGGTCAAGCGAGACGAGCAAGTCGCACGATTCCGAAATCAGCCCGATCAGGTGAAAGGCCTTCCGTCTGAAGAGTAGTTCCACACCAGGTTGACCTGAAACCGTCCTGTTGAGGGTTCCTCCATCTGAATGCCACCAAGGGCGAGTCGCAGCCTAAGGGGGCGGGTTCGCAGCAGTTCAAGGCTTTCAAAAGATTCTTTCGGCTTTGTGAAACCTTTTGGCGGTTCCCGGACAATACAGGGCATGGGGAACGTTGAAGCCGACGACGGCGGGCTGTGGGCAAGAAGCCTTGAGGGTGAGGGCGAAGCTTTCGGTTTGCTGTTTGACCGGCACCGAGATCGAGTCTTCCGTCACGCATACCGATTGGCCGGGGAGCGGCACGACGCCGAGGACATCATGTCTACGGCGTTCCTGGAACTGTGGCGCCGCCGGCTAAGGGTCCGGATCGTTGACGGGTCAGTTCTGCCGTGGCTGCTGGTCACGACAACGAACGTGGCCCGCAACAGTAAACGGGCGGCGTTTCGCTACCGCAAGCTCCTAGACTCCCTCCCACGGGCAGATGGGATCTCCAATGCCAACGATGACTTCTTTCTGCAGGCAGAGATGGACCAGGACGCTGCCAGGGCTCTGGCCACACTCAGCACGGCCGATCTGCAGCTGGTGAGCCTGGTGGTGTTCGAGGAATACACCATCGCAGCCGCTGCAGCTGTCCTGAACCTGACGCCGGCTGCGGCGAAGTCCCGCATGCACCGGGCCCGGCAAAGAATGAAAACGGCAATCAACGCAGCCTTACAGCCTTCACCCGCTTTGGAAGGAGACCGGTCATGAACCAGCTTCACGTGGACGACACGTTCAGTCAGGCCCTGCGCGCCGAGCTAGTCGCAAGGGTCGAAAAGACCTCCCCTACTCGGAAACCCAAACGCACTCGCGTCTGGTTAGGGGCGAGCATTCTCGCCGGCGCTGGAGTCCTCGGTGGTGTAGGTGCCGCCGCTGCCGGGCTGTTCTTCGTGCCCGGCTCCCCGCGCGTTTCACCGTTGTCCACCCCCGTCAGTTCTACCTACGAGGGGACCGCCACCGTCGAACTCGGCGAGCCTCCCGAAGGCACAACAGGGATCCAGATGGACTTCACCTGCCTGACCGCAGGGCGGTTCCAATACCAGGACGGCTCCGCCAGCACATGCTCGGCGGCAGATGCAGGCACGACCGGGGGCTGGTCCGGGTACCTGGTCGAGCTTGGTCCCGGTCAACACAGCGTGACATTCACAACCGAGCCGGGAAACCGATGGCAGCTGACGGCCAAATACGTCAACGTCGAAATCACCGATTGGGGCACCAACGAGAACGGCAAATCCTACGGCGCCCAAAACGAAAACGGGACACCCGACATGATCGCAGTCATGGCCACCAATGGGACCCCTGGCTACGTCTATAGAACCGAGCTCGAGGAAGCCGACGGCACTACAGCCATGAAAACCTTCAAAAGCCCGCAGGATGCACTGGCCTGGCAGGAGGCCCGCCAAGGCAAATCAATCTCCGTCCCCGTCTACGACACGACCGGCAAAACAGTGGTTGGCGAGTTCGTTATCGCGCCTGGCAACGGCCAAGTAGGTGGAACGCCCACCGAGGGTTTCTTCCCCGGCGCTCCGGTCCGCTGAGAGTCCCCCCAGTTTGGCCACCCCAACGCATGTCGCTGTCCACGACGATATGCTCTGTGTGTCCGATCCTGGACACCGAGGTTCTTGGGGAGGACTACATGGCTGCCGACACATTGCATCCTTTGATTCTGGCGGCGGTAGTACTTGCTGCCTGTATTAGCAAGGTCGCGCATGCAACGTGCTGAGTCCCGCCTAAGCCCGTTCCTAGGGTGGGCAAAGGAAATAGCAGCGGTTGTCGTGATCGCGGTCGTACTTTCCTTTCTCATTAAGACATTCCTTTTCAGGGCGTTTTTCATCCCGTCGCCTTCCATGGCCAGCACCCTGGAAGTTGATGACAGGATCTTCGTGAACCTCATGGTGCCGGGACCATTCGACCTGACCCGCGGAGATGTGGTGGTATTCCGCGATACCAAGGCGTGGTTGCCCGCAAAGCCTGCCGGGGGTAGTACCGGCCCGGTTGGCTCAGTGTCGGAAGGCCTGACCTTTCTAGGGCTCCTCCCCGACACCTCGGAGCAGCACTTAGTGAAGCGGATCATTGGTCTCCCGGGTGACCACGTTGTTTGCTGCAGTACCAGCAGGCAGGTCACCGTCAACGGAGCCACATTGAACGAAACGTATATCAACTCTGTCGAGCCTGCCCGTGCCCAAGACTTCGACGTAATTGTCCCTGACGGGAAAATTTGGGTCATGGGCGACAACCGAAATCATTCTGCCGATTCACGCGCACACTTGGATGCCGACGGCGGTTTCATCGACATCGCTGACGTTGAAGGAAAGGCTGCAGTAACTGCATGGCCCCTCGACCGACTAAAGGTCCTGGACAACTACCCAGAAGTCTTCAGA